>JAANXI010000001.1 GCA_018263365.1 Fidelibacterota bacterium
GGACAATTTGCAAATTTTTCTGGTAAAACAGCACTTTTCGGAAAACAATGACTCTGATCACAGCATTAATAGGAGAAGTATTCTATGCTCAAATAAGTGAAATTGACTCAAACGTAAAACTAACAGGACTTTTTTGTTGCGGACCGATAGGTCTTTTCCCATGCCTGGTATATTATTTGTTGAATATATAATCATGGATGCACACATTAGTAAGTGGAAATCGTATAACGGATTGGTAAATAGATGAACTCGCTATTGAGTTATTTTCGTAAAAACGAGTTAAACGAATACGGATACAAACGGCATGAACACAATAAGTCGTTCTTTCGTCAGGACAATCCGTGGTTGTATGTCCTCATTGCTATTGGAGGGCTGGGCATAAGTTATGTTCTGGTCAATCTCACTATGATGTAATTTCAGACAGGCGTAAACTTTTTGTTCCGATTGTAAAAACCGGTTTACATCTTTACGCAAGTATCCAGTTCAAATCAGTTGCGAGTGCCTGCATGTACAGCTATATTTTGCACCGTTTAGTTTGGTGCAAGACAGGATCGTTTCATGCGGCGAGTTGTTGTATTATTGTTGTTAATCCTCCCGACGTTTGTTGGCGCCCAATCGTATTTATGGCCGACTGACGCCAGCCATTATCTCACGTCGAGTTTCGGGGAGTTCCGCACCCGGCATTTTCACGCCGGCCTGGATATCAAAACGTGGAATACGCCTGGTTATAAAGTGTATGCCATTGATAACGGGTATCTCTGGCGCATCCGGACGTCCAATACCGGGTACGGGAAGGTGCTGTACCAGAAAACGAGCGACGGCCGGATTGCCGTCTACGCCCATCTGGATCGTTTTGCCGATGCCGTCGATGAGTATGTGTACAAGCGCCAGAGAGAAACCAACTCCTATGCAACCGATTTTTTTCCGGACAAAGATCAGTTTCCGATAAAAAAGGGCGAGGTGATTGCGTATACCGGCAATACGGGTACGCGGTATCCGCACCTGCATTTTGAAATCCGGAGCCCCGAAAACGAGCCGATTAATCCGCTGTCACTGGGCCTCACAGTTCAGGATCAGGTCCCGCCGTCACCGCAGAAATTGGTGGTCACGCCGCTCACAAGTAAATCGACCGTGAATGGAAATTATTTTATTCAGATGCCGACATTGCGGAAAACCGGGAAACACAGCTACACCACCGATCCGGTGACCGTCGCCGGCGAGTTTGGCCTGGAGTTGCGGGCATACGATGGTGTCAGCGCCGTCTATAATAAATACAGCATCTATGTCGCTGAAGTGACCTGGCGGGATTCCACCCTGTTCCGGTTTCAGTACGATCAGTTCAGTTTCAGCGATTCCCGGCTTATTATGATGGAGCGGAATTACGCTCTTGAGCGCGAAGGTCTCGGACGCTTTCAGCGCTTATACAAGACCCGACATACGGAAAACCTGCCGTTTTATCCGCCGGAACTCACAGGCCGAATCACATTGCCGGCCGGCGAGCATACGGTCAATATTAGCCTCAGGGATTTTTACGGAAACGAAACGAATATTACGGTGCCGGTAACCATTGCCAGGAGCCGGACGGTTTCCGCGAAATGGGCTCAAGGGAATGATCACCTCATTTGTACACTTGTTAACGCCGATTCCAGCGATGTGAATCATCTCAATATCCTTGCTGAAAGTGGGAATACCGTGAGTCCTGATTCGGTCGCTATTACCCCGGAATCAGCAAAGATATTTATACCTCAGGAAGATGAAGAAAACCATGAGTATGTCCTCAACTTCTATGAAGAGGCCGAACCAAAACCGAGAGCGTTTCCGTACACCACCTCGCCGGATACGGTCAGCACTCTGCCCGTTTTCGACTGGATTTACACGCCGAGGGGCATGATCGCGCAGGCGGGTTTTGGGCAACCGCTCTACGAGCAGTTACAACTGGAATTGATTCACACGAATTTTGATACCACTATTCACTTTATTACCAGTGATTTGGTCCGATGGAATACTCCGCCGGTATCAACGGACTTGCTTGACGGCGCGACGATAGTGATTAGCACTCCGATGCGGGTGCTTCGTATTTTCCCGGATAATTTTGTGGTGGCGCAGAATCAGCGGGAGTCAGTCCTCTCGAACCGGGACGGCGGTGCAGAATTGCACATCCTGAGTAATTCACTCTACAATCCTTCGTTGATTTGGTATGAAAAGCGGGACGCGCCGAACGATGCATTCTATGCCCCGATCTGGCAGTTCAAACCGCGGACAGTCCCGTTTGAGGAACCGGCCCAAATCCGGATGAAAGCACCGGAAGTACAATTCCCAAAGCGACAGCTGGGGATTTATTATTCCGAAGACGGTGAGGAATGGAATTATCTGCCCGCGGAGTTTGCCAAAGACAGCACGATGCTTGTTGGGGAAATTCTGAGCCTGGAGGCGTTCACCCTTCGAAGAGACAGTCTGCCGCCGGAAATCCGCATCCGCACCCCGGCCTCGAATGGTGCGCAGGTGGCGCCATCTCAGGGACGGCTTGAGTTCACCGTACAGGATGAACACTCCGGGATTCCCTCGAGCCAGAGTCTCCAATTGCTAGTTGACGGGGAGCCGGTTATATTTGAATTCAACCCGATAACAAAAATACTGACGTACCGGTTTCGTCAACCACTCTCAACGGGTTCACATACCGTACAATTGTCAGCGAGTGATGCGGCGGGAAATCACAATAAAAAATCCTACACTTTCACAGTGCAATAACCGATGCTGATTCCGTTTAAAGACGACAACCCCACCCGCCGGACTCCGTACGTGACTTACGGCCTCATTGGGCTGAACGTTGGGATTTTTCTGCTCCAGTCGCTGATCTCTACCGCCGGGGGGCGCGGCGCTTACAATTATCTCATGGCGCACTTTGCCCTGATACCCGGATTTCTGTTCAGCGAGTTAGGGGTGATTGGTTCGATTGTGCCGTTTTTTTCCTCACTGTTCATGCACGGCGGACTAATGCATCTTGGTGGTAATCTGCTTTACCTCTGGATCTTTGGCGACAACATCGAATCCGAACTGGGACACGGAAAGTTTTTGCTGTTTTATCTCTTGTGCGGTATCGGAGCATCGCTGACTCAAATCGCCATCGATTATCAGTCCACAATTCCCATTATTGGCGCCAGCGGCGCGATTTCGGGCGTGCTGGGCGCTTACTATCTCCGGTTTCCCAACGCCCGGGTGGCCGTGCTGTTCTTTTTCTTTCTCATCCAGATAATCTGGGTGCCAGCGAAACTGGTTTTGGGCATCTGGTTTGCCATGCAAATCTTTTCCGGCCTGGGATCTATCGGCAGCACCGGCGGAGGCGTGGCCTGGTTTGCCCACATCGGAGGGTTTGTCGCGGGCATAGTATTTTTTAATTTACTGTACGGTTTGCGAATACAAAGCAAATGAGTTCGGTATGACAACACAGTCTCTTTCCAAAGATGAATTGGCAGCCAAAGCGCAACAGGCGCGGTCCCAGTCGATTGCCACCTACTCCGACTACCGGGTTGGCGCGGCGCTCCAGACCGTATCCGGGGAAGTGATTACCGCCGGGAATATCGAGAGCAGCACATTCGGGTTAACCTTGTGTGCTGAACGGGTGGCGATGTTCTCTGCTTTAGCCGACGGACACCGGAAATTTTCAGCCATTGCGGTTGCCACGGAGAACGGTGCAACGCCCTGCGGCGCATGTCGTCAAATCCTCTGGGAATTCGCCGGCGATATTCCGGTCTATCTGATCAATGACACGAACGAAGTGACCGAATTATCCATGGGAGAGTTTTTTCCGCACCCTTTTGACAGTAGCAAATTGCCGGAAAAGGAGCATGGCCATGAAGAATAAAAAAGCGATTCTGTTCGGATTAGCCGGTGGCTCCGGTTCGGGGAAAACGCTGGTGGCCCGCAATCTGTTTCGGCGGATTGACTCCACGAAGGTCTCCATCATCGAGCAGGACTCCTATTACAAAGATTTGGGAGACATTCCGATGACCGCGCGGGAGCAGCACAATTTTGACCATCCGGAGGCCTTCGACTGGGACCTGATGCGGGAAAATATGGCGGATCTGCTGGCGGGCAAAACAGTGGATATTCCCATCTATGATTACAAAACCCACACCCGCAGCGATAAAACCCAGACGATCTCCGGACATCACATCATCATGCTGGAAGGCATTTTGGTGTTGGCAGACGCTAAACTGCGGGAGATGATGGATATCAAGGCGTTTGTGGATACCGATGATGATGTTCGTTTCATCCGGCGGCTCCAGCGCGATACCCAGGAACGCGGACGCACCATGGAGTCCGTGATTGAGCAGTACCAGCGCAGCGTGCGCCCGATGCACTTGCAGTTCGTGGAACCTACCAAACGCTTTGCCGACATCATTATTCCCGAAGGCGGTCATAATACCGTGGCTATCGATCTACTACAGACAAAAATTAACGCCCTTCTCCAGGAGATGGAGAACGAATCAGAATGAGGATGTAAATGACCCCACCGACAGTTGTCCCGAATCAATCCGGATGGATCGAAGTGATCTGTGGCTCGATGTTCTCCGGCAAAACCGAAGAACTCATACGGCGATTGCGCCGGGCGCAGATTGCAAAACAGCGGGTAGAAATATTTAAACCGCTCATCGATAACCGCTACGATGATGAGTATGTGGTGAGCCACAATCAACAGCGCATCGCCAGCCACGCCGTGGACGATGCGGCCGAAATCTTGGAATTTGGCAAAGATGCACAGGTGTTAGGCATCGACGAAGCCCAGTTTTTCAACGACAATTTGGTTGTGGTTTGCCAGGAGCTGGCAAATGCGGGCAAACGGGTCATTGTGGCCGGGCTGGACACCGATTACCGGGGCATCCCGTTTGAGCCGATGCCGCAATTGCTGGCGGTGGCGGAGTACATCACTAAGACACTGGCCATCTGCATGAGTTGTGGCAACCCGGCCAGTTTCACCCAGCGTTTAACAAAATCCACGGAGCGGGTCGTCGTTGGGGCGTCAGATGTGTACGAAGCCCGCTGCCGCCGCTGCTACGAACCACCGAAAGATGGGTAAAGGAATTAGGAATAGGGGATTCGGAAAAAAGGGAAAAAACCCGAAGATATGAAATTTAAGACGGGGTTACTCACGTCTCACATCCTACAATATTACTTGAACACCTTAACACGCTAACACTGTAGTTCCACCAGAAACGAGGATAATTATGCGCTTTGTCAGCCTGTTCGGTTTAGTCGTACTCATGTTTGTTGCGTACCTGATGTCCAACGATAAAAAAATTGTACCGTGGCGGGTTATCTTCTGGGGAGTTGGCCTGCAGATACTGTTCGCCACCATTATTCTGACCAAAAATATCGTTTCGTTCATAGGCCTCTTTATATTCTTCACCTGGATTCTGGTTTACGTATTTATCAGCCGGAAGTCGGAGCCGATGCCGTTGAAAGCGCAGATACGCCAGGCGGCGTTTATTACCGTCGGTAGCGGGGTGGCCACGGCGGCGTTTTATTATCTGCAAATGTGGAACATCACGGTCTGGCTGATCGGGGCAATTGTCCTGTGGATTATTTACAACAGCGTGACAGATCGCTATGCTTTGCAGCCGTTCGCGGTTGGGGGGCTCTTAACCTCATCGCTGGGAACGCTCATCCATGAGCAGATATACGGACGGGTGATTTTTCAGGCGCTGAGCGAAAAAGTCGACGCCTTTCTCAAACTTACGGATTTAGGGNCCTCCTTTTTATTTGGACAGATTGTGAGCCAGGAATTTCAGCAGACCTGGGGATTCCAGTTCGCATTCGGCGTTCTGCCAACGATAATCTTCTTTGCGGCATTTATGTCCATCCTGTATCATCTGGGAATCATGCAGATAGTGGTGAAAGCGCTCGCAAAATTTATGCAGTGGACGCTGGGTACGAGCGGCGCCGAGACCCTGAGCTGTTCCGCCAATATTTTTGTGGGACAGACCGAAGCCCCGTTGTTGATTAAACCGTTTCTGGACCGGATGACCCTGTCCGAACTCCTGACAATTATGGTCGGAGGATTCGCCACCATCGCAGGCGGCGTTTTGGCCGGATATATCCGGCTGGGGGTGGATGCCGGGCACCTGATTGCCGCCAGCGTGATGTCCGCACCGGCGGCGCTGGTGATCGGCAAAATTATGTACCCGGAAAAGGAACACTCTGACACAGCAGGCGATATTGAGATGCCGCAGATATCGACCGATGCAAACGTCCTGGATGCCGCAACGACCGGCGTAACTGACGGATTAAAACTAGCGGTCAATGTCGGCGCAATGCTGATTGCTTTTATTGCGCTCATCGGTTTCATTGATGTTATTCTCAACTGGGCGGATAAGCTCATCGACGGTTCGCTGCTCAGTGGTGAATATATTGAATACGCCAGCGTGGGATTCTCGCCAAATTCCGGCGAATTCACCGGAATATTTCCCGGAAGTCTGAAAACCTTGTTCGGCACTATTCTCCGCCCAATAGCTTGGGTCATGGGCGTCAGCTGGGAATACGCGGATGACGTGGGGAATTTGCTGGGCATCAAGATCTCTCTCAATGAGTTCGTGGCATTTGCATCTCTGGCCAAAGAGATCGGAGCGGGAGCGTTGGATGCCCGGGCCGAAACGATCGCTACCTATGCCATCTGCGGGTTTGCGAATTTCTCATCTATCGGAATTCAGATTGGCGGAATTTCCGCGATTGCACCCAGCCGTCGGTCGGACTTGGCGAAGGTGGGGCTGAAAGCTATGTTCGGCGGGGCGCTCGCCTCCTGGATGACCGCAACCGTCGCTGGAATAATGATTGCATAGCAAATTGGTGTTGCGTGAATTGAATTTTGGAGTAGCAATATGCGGTTGATTCTGATTGGGCCGCCCGGCGTTGGCAAGGGAACCCAGGCCAAAAAAATTGCCCGGAAACACGATATTCCGCAGATTTCCACCGGGGATATCCTCCGCGATGCCGTCGCCAATCAGACATCGCTGGGGAAAGAGGTGCAGGGATATCTGGACCGGGGCGAACTGGTACCGGATTCACTGATGCTGGATCTCATCGAAGATACCATTACCAGCGATCGGTGTGACAACGGGTTTATTCTGGACGGGTTTCCGCGGACGATTCCGCAGGCGGAGGGGCTCGATCGGTTGCTCCGGAAATACGACATGGAACTAAATGATGTCGTGGTGCTGGAAGTGGACGAAAACATCATTATTGATCGGCTTTCCAGCCGTCGCAGCTGCACAAACTGCGGACATATCTACAATTTAAAGACAAATCCTCCGGAACATTCCGGGATCTGCGATCAATGTGGCGGTGAACTGATCCAGCGTGACGACGATAAGCCCGCCACCATCAAAAACCGTCTGGAAGTGTACCGGGAACAGACCAAGCCCCTGGTGAATTATTATGACCAGCAGGGGCTGCTCATCCGTGTGGACGGCACCGGCTCGATCCGGGATGTGTATGAACGCATCCGGGATGTACTGGATCTGTAGCCGATGCCCTCCGGCTGGAGAGCCCGGCTCTCTTTACGAAACATTATTAAACCACGTTATAAAAGGATACATGCATGTTAGTTGTTGGTGTGACCGGCGGTATCGGTAGCGGCAAAAGCACTGTTTCAGAGATGTTTGCGGAGAAGGGCGCATATATCTTTGATGCCGATACCGTGGCCAAAGAGATGATTGATACCAACGAAGAGTTACAGCAGGAACTCATCGATGAATTCATGGACGACATCATCGATGAGAATAGCAATATCGTCAAATCCAAACTGGCGCGCATCGGCTTCTCAAATCAGGCCAACCAGGAGATGCTGAATGCGATTATCCATCCGTATGTATTTCAAGCCAACGATGCGCAGGTGGAGGCCGCCCGGGAGCGCGGCGATACGGATTTGTATATTCTGGACGCTCCTCTGCTGTTTGAATCAGGATTAGATCTCCACACTGATTATACAGTGCTGGTCTACACCCGGATGAAATTGCGTCTGGAACGGGCAAAAAAACGCGGCAATCTCAGCCACGATGAGATTACCCGCCGGATGGATCTCCAGATGCCGGAAGAAGAAAAAGTGGAATTGGCGGACTTTGTCATCGATAATAATGGGACGGAAGAAGAACTCCGCGCAGAAGTCGATCGCGTATATGCAGGGATTATGAAGTAGAGAATTTTACGTGAATACTGCGTAGAATAACAAGGCAGTTTGCTGAGTATTATAGTTTCATTCTGAGATTTTTAGTTTACTATACCTGAATAATTCATGAATTTTACAGACCAAGGCTGTAAAAACTGGTAAAGTGCTTCTATGCTACCGGTTTGAGCACTGGTCCGGCGTTTCCCCTTTCCCGGAAGGGAGCCCTCTGGTCCGACACGCTCAGCTCCGTAAGGAGCCTCTCCCGAGGGATGACGCCTCGAGGAGTCACTCTCCGATATATCGGAGCAGGCTTGAGCTCGTCGCTCCGGGAGGAGTCTTGCCGGAAGGCATCTCTGGTGAGGCTGGTGAGAAAGAATGGCTTCTTCCTGGTCATGGTACTTTGGGACGCATACCAGTACCTCGTATAACGGAAATTCATGAATTATTTAGGTTTAAAAGATGCTTTTCAAGAAAATATTTTTAACTTTCCCATTTCCTCGGCTTACCGCAGGGAGGTTCATTTGGGAGCGTTGAGCCTAAATAGCCCCGTCATTTACAGGCTGTGTGAAAACAGAATATCAATGAGAACATGCATGCGAAACACTGGGTAATTTTCCCTGTAGAGACGTTTCATGAAACGTCTCTACAATCAACAATATCAACGAGTTACTGCTTGTTTCACGGTGCCGAAGATTTCCCGGGCACAAGAAAAATAAATCCCTTGACTTAGTATTCTCACACACCCTCTTTATAGCGGGGTTTTTGATACATGCTAAATTCCGTTTACATCTGGTTTTCCCGATAGAATAGCCGGTCCCAACTTGAAGTATTGACAAACGAATTGTCGGAAGCCATATTTATCACTGGAATACGTGATTGAAGATCGAGTGACTTTCACCATTCGTTTTGGTTCCGCTGTTCTTTTGGAGTGCTGAATAAGTTAATTGGCCATAAGTATCAATCACTTCCGTGGATTAGAGGCCGGCAGTAGCTGGTTACCACACAGTGCGATCAGTATGGACAATGAATGCCAAAGGATAGAGTGCATCGATTCTATTAATCCTCAGAACAGGAGGAAGGTATGATTCGAAAGACCTGTATAATCGGGCTATTTTCCATGCTTCTTAGTGCAACAGTAGTGACGGGCCAATCAATTCCGGATACCTGGACGCATCAGTACACCTTTCCCGATTCCATTGAAGTGAGGGCGGTTGCTTTTACCGATTCCCTGCACGGCTGGGCCGTTGGCGAGGTAAACCATAAGCCAGTGATCATTCGGACCCAGGATGCCGGACTCACGTGGACAATTCAGGTATCAGGAGATGTTGAAATAACCTGGTTGAATGATATCGCCCTTACTCTGAATTCAACTGGTTGGGCAGTTGGACAGGGCGCTAGCTATCAAACCGATGATGGTGGTGATTCGTGGACAACAATTCCGATTGACTCCTTTGCCTGCGATCCATACGTCGGCGACTTACAGGATGTAGCCCTGTTTTCAGCAGCCCAGGGGATTATCGTTGGTACGATGAATACAGTGATTACCACGGACGATGCCGGCGCAACCTGGAACTGCCAGACATTGATGCTGGAAGATGGGTTTATTGACACGCTGCATACAGTGGAATATCTCACTCCGGAAAAGTTGGTCGCCACAGGGATGGGCGGCTTTGCGCATTCCCAGGACAGCGGTGCAACCTGGCACATGAATCACAGCGCCTGGGAAGATTTTCACGTTAGTGCAGCCGTCCCACCGCGATTTGCCTGGACTATCAGCCGGAGAGGACATCTTTTTCGTACTCAGGATGCAGGTTTGAGTTGGAGCGACCTTGGATATGTGTATTCCGAAAATAATGTCGGCGTTCGGGCCATCGCCTTTCACGATTCGCTCGTCGGCTGGGTTTGTACCAGCGATGGAACGATTTGGGAGACAGACGATGGCGGCGAGACCTGGGAAGAAACATCCATTACGCCCGGCACTGAGATGGTGACAGTCGGGACCGTTTCTGGACAGATAGCCTATGCCACAAACGCAGGCGGTGAGTTCTATATCCGGCGATCCCCCGTGACCTCCGTGCAGAACCCGCATCCTTCTGCGCTCCCTGATCATGCCCGGTTGGCGCCCGCATATCCGAATCCGTTTAACGGCAAAGTGACTCTGACCTTTCAATTGCCCGAAGCACAACAAGTGTCACTTGCCGTGTATGACCTTTCCGGACGCCAGGTTGCTCTCCTCGATGAGGGACTCCGGAATGCAGGCGATCACACCATCCGGTGGAATCCGGGGGAAATAGGTTCAGGAGTCTACTTTATTGAGCTCCAGGCAACAGGTCGAACAGATGTTCAGCGGGTGATGTATTTGAAGTAATTCCCTAGCGCTGGCAGCCCTCCCAGGGCTGCCAGCGCTGCCAGCGCTAAAGTGCAAGGATTTTCCAGTTATTCCCGTGAAAGATCTTCGTTCAATTATTTTTCTCTTTAAAATTGCAGACCTTTTATCAAAAAAAGTAAAACTCCCCTTCATCTTTCCGATCTTTGATAGGCAAAATCCGTATTTACGCAGGATATTTCCAGAATATGAGAAGTTTTATCACCTTTGTCGGCGAAAGGTATTGCTATCAAGGTATCACAGGTTCTGGCACGGATTCTGTAAGAGTTTATACGCATAACGAGGAGTGTAATTTTGGAACACTTGATAGATGGAGAGACTGTATGAGTACAAAAAAACACACCGGACAGATAGCGACCATTGATGGCAATGAGGCTGCGGCGTATGTAGCCCATAAGATCAATGAAGTGTGCGCTATCTATCCCATCACCCCCTCCTCTCCCATGGGGGAGCTTGCGGATGAATGGTCCACGCGGGGGAGAAAGAACATCTGGGGCGCCAAGCCTCTGGTCATTGAAATGCAGAGCGAGGGTGGAGCCTCCGGCGCCGTCCACGGTTCGCTGCAGCGCGGCGCACTCACTACAACTTTTACGGCATCCCAGGGATTGATGCTGATGCTGCCGAACATGTTCAAAATCGCCGGGGAATTGACGTCCACGGTCTTTCATGTGGCGGCCAGACAGGTATCAACCCACGCTTTGACGATCTTTGCCGAACACAGCGATGTGATGACTGCCCGCACCACCGGCTTCGGATTGATGCCGTCAGGTTCGATTCAGGAAGTGATGGATAATGCGCTGATTGCACAGGCTGCCTCGCTGGAAGCGCGTGTACCGTTTGTCCACTTTTTCGACGGATTCCGCAGTTCGCACGAAATCCAGAAAATTGAAGTAATACCGGATGAGGTGATGGCGGCCATGATCGATGACGATCTAGTCAAAGCACATAGGGAACGCGCCATGGACCCGGACAATCCGGTGCTGCGCGGGACCGCTCAGAACCCGGATCATTACTTCCAGGCCAGGGAAACGGTAAACCCGTATTATCTGGCGACACCGGGAATTGTACAGAAGTACATGGACAAGTTCGCCGAACTCACCGGACGTCAGTACCACCTGTTCGATTACGTTGGCCATCCCGAAGCAGAACGGGTCATTACGCTGATGGGCAGCGGCAGTGAAGCCGTCCACGAAACGGTTGAGTACCTGGCAGATAAAGGCGAAAAGGTCGGCCTGCTGAAAGTGCGGCTCTATCGTCCGTTTTCTGCGGAGCACTTTAATGAAGCTTTACCGAAGACAGTCAAATCGATCGCTGCACTGGATCGAACCAAAGAGCCGGGCGCCGCCGGTGAACCGCTGTATCAGGACACAGTGACAGCGGTTGCCGAGTCCGTGATGGCAGGCAACGGCTGGTCCGGCGCGATGCCAAACGTCATTGGCGGGCGTTACGGACTCTCCTCCAAAGAATTTACACCGGCGATGATCAAGGGCGTATTCGATGAAATGAAAAAGGAACAACCCAAGAATCACTTTACCGTCGGTATCCATGACGATGTGACTGAGACGAATCTCGACTGGGACGAGGAGTTCTCGACCGAATCGGAAAAAGTGCATCGCGGCCTGTTCTACGGACTCGGTTCCGACGGAACGGTCAGCGCCAACAAGAACAGCATCAAAATTATTGGCGAAGAGACGGATAATTATGTGCAGGGCTATTTTGTGTACGATTCCAAAAAAGCCGGTGCGCAGACGGTATCCCATCTTCGCTTTAGTCCTGAGCCGGTTCGTTCGACCTATCTGATTAAACAGGCGAATTTCGTCGGCTGTCATCAGTGGACCTTCCTGGATCAGTATGACATCCTGAAATCTGCGCAGCCGGGCGCGACCTTTCTGGTGAACAGCCAGTTCGGCCCGGATGAGGTCTGGGATGAACTGCCAAAAAAGGTGCAGGAGCAGATCATCGAGAAGAATCTGGACTTTTATGTCATCGATGCCTACAAAATCGCCAAAGATATCGGACTGGGAACCAGGATCAATACGATCATGCAGACCTGTTTCTTCGCCCTCTCCGATATCCTTCCTCAGGATGAAGCCATCCAGAAAATTAAGGACTTCATCAAGAAAACGTACGGCAAGAAGGGCGAAAAAATCGTTGAAATGAACTTTAACGCTGTAGATCAGGCTATCGAAAATATGCACAAGGTTGAGGTGCCCGCCGAAGTGACAAGTGACCGGGGAATGCCGGCCACGGTTGCCGAAGAGGCGCCTGACTTCGTGAAAAATGTGGAAGCCAAGATTATGGCAAATAAGGGCGATGAAATCCCTGTCAGTGCATTCCCGGCCGGTGGAACGTTCCCGACGGGCACAGCTAAATGGGAGAAACGGAATATTGCACTCGAAATTCCGGTCCTCGATCCCGATGTCTGTATCCAGTGTAACAAGTGCTCGATTGTCTGTCCGCACGCGACAATTCGACCGAAGGTCTTTCCGGAAAGTGCATTGGAAAATGCCCCGGAGACGTTCAAGGCGATGAAAGTGCGCGGCCGCGGATTCCCGGATGATTATATGTACGCACTCCAGGTCGCTCCTGAGGATTGTACCGGGTGCGGGCTGTGTGTGGAAGTCTGTCCGGCGAAAAATAAAGAGCAGACCGGCCGCAAAGCCATCAATATGGAACCGCAGCCGCCGATTCGCGAACAGGAAGCCGAAAACTGGGAATTCTTCCTTACCTTGCCGGAATATGACCGCCGCGAACTGAAGACCCAAACGGTGAAGGAATCGCAGTATCTGGAACCGCTCTTCGAGTTTTCCGGCGCCTGTGCCGGCTGTGGTGAAACGCCGTATGTGAAATTGGCCAGCCAGATGTTCGGCGACCGGATGATCGTGGCAAATGCTACAGGTTGTTCCTCCATCTTTGGCGGAAACCTGCCGACCACCCCGTGGACCAAGAACAAAAAAGGCCGCGGACCGACCTGGTCGAACTCGCTCTTTGAAGATAACGCGGAATTCGGATTCGGATTCCGGATTGCCATCGACAAGCAGCGTGAATTTGCCACAGAACTGGTGGAAAAGCTGAAAAATGATATCGGAACGGAACTCGCTGATGCAATTCTGAATGCGGATCAGTCCGATGAAGCCGGCATCGCCGACCAGCGTGAACGCGTGGCCGAACTCAAGGAGAAACTCGATTCCATGGAAGAAACCGTGGATGTCCGGAATCTCCGGGAAACGGCCGATACGCTGGTGAAGAAGAGCGTCTGGATTATGGGCGGCGACGGCTGGGCGTATGACATCGGCTACGGCGGTCTGGACCATGTCCTTGCCTCCGGTCGCGATGTCAACGTGCTCGTGCTGGATACGGAAGTCTACTCCAACACCGGTGGACAGATGTCCAAAGCGACCCCACGCGGCGCAGTCACCAAGTTCGCCGCCGCAGGGAAGCCGTCCGCCAAGAAAGACCTCGGCAAGATGGCC
The DNA here is from genome assembly GCA_018263365.1 of Fidelibacterota bacterium. Lineage (GTDB taxonomy): Bacteria > Fidelibacterota > JAANXI01 > JAANXI01 > JAANXI01 > JAANXI01. Next base: position 14,021 of record JAANXI010000001.1, read on the forward strand.
ATGAGTTATGAGAATGTGTACGTCGCACGGATTGCCATAGGCGCCAAGGATGCGCAGACAGTAAAAGCGCTGCTGGAAGCCGAATCCTATGACGGACCATCACTCATTATTGCCTATAGTCCGTGTATTGAACATGGCTACGACTTGGCAAAAGGTTCGGAACAGCAGGAGCTGGCAGTCGACAGTGGCTACTGGCCGTTGTACCGGTTCGACCCGCGTCTGAAGGAGCAGGGTAAGAATCTGCTGCAGTTGGACTCCAAAGCGCCGAAGATCCCGCTGAAGGATTATGCGTATCGCGAAACCCGGTACAAGATCCTGAAGAAGGTGGATCCGGAGCGCGCGGAAATGCTCATGGAGCAGGCACAGGAGGACGTGAACAAACAGTGGGAATCCTACGAGCGCATGGCCGCCGACTTTAACGGCGAAGCCAAGTAAAAGCGTGTCTGTACCAATTGAATACAAACATCCGGTGTACGAATCTCGTATGCCGGATGCCTTTGTCATAAAGCAAGAAAGGATGTAACGGATGGACCTGACAACAACGTATCTTGGCATGGACCTGAAAAATCCGATTGTGCCGTCAGCCTCGCCGCTGTCCGAAAAGATCGATAATATCAAGAAGATGGAAGATCACGGCGCTGCGGCGGTTGTGCTGTACTCTCTGTTCGAAGAAGAAATCGAACATGAGGAAATGGAACTACATTATCACACGACGCGTGGGTCTGACATTTATCCGGAAGCTCTGTCGTATTACCCGGAACATGAAGAATATCTCACCGGTCCTGATCTATACCTCGAACATATCCGTAAAGCCAAAGAAGCCGTGGATATCCCCATCATTGGCAGCCTGAACGGTATCACCAAAGGTGGTTGGCTGAAATACGCCAAAGAGATGGAAGAAGCCGGTGCGGATGCCCTGGAGCTGAATATTTACTTCCTGGCAACCGATCCGGAGAAAAACGCCCGGGAAATCGAAGACAACTACATTGAAATCCTGGAGGAAGTAAAGCGCAATATAGAGATTCCAGTCGCCGTGAAACTTTCACCGTTCTTCAGCTCGATTGCAGAGATGGCGCATCGGCTGGATATGGGAGGCGCGGATGGTCTCGTACTGTTCAATCGCTTCTATCAGCCGGATATCGACCTCGACCGTCTGGAAGTCGTGCCGAACGTGCTGCTGAGTACGCCGATGGATATGCGCCTGCCGCTCCGGTGGATCGGTATTCTGCACGACCAGGTCAAATCAGATCTCGCGGCGACGAGCGGTATTCACAACGCGGAAGATGCCCTCAAGATGATCATGGCCGGCGCCAATGTCACGCAGATGGCCTCTGCCTTACTGAAATATGGCATATCCCGGATCAAGAGTGTGTTAGTAGATATGGAACACTGGATGGAGATCAACGAATATGAGTCCATCCGGCAGATGCACGGCAGCATGAGCCACAAAGCCGTTGGGAATCCCGGGGATTTCGAACGTGCAAACTACATCAAGATGTTGCAGAGTTACACCATGGAAGGCATCGTCTAAACCAGCACACAGGACTTCTGCTGGATCCGGGGCGTCGCATTTTGCGGCGCCCTGTTTTTGTTTTTAAGTACAGCCGTTGGAAAGGGATTAAGAACAAGATTATCCCTGAAGGAATCCCCTTGGGACGATTATGAAAAAGAAGGCACTAACCGGTGGATTCTTGCAACTTGAACACTTGAACACATGAACACTCTAACACTGCTTTAGATATATCCCGCCCGCTCCAGCGTCTCCATAAATCCCGGCGTTTCCTGTGCTTCCTGATAGCGATCCTGATATTCAACCTTCTGCCAGCGGCCGATGGATTTATTGTGAACTGCCTTCACTTCGTGAAACCATCCGGGCGCTTCGCGGATATCCGCATGCTTGTGATATTCCCGGAGGTTTTCGTGGAATTCCTCGCTGAGAAAATCGAAGAGATTCTGCACGGATTCGTCATAGTTATTGACAATGTCTTCGTAGTGGATGGTGTAGACTTTCGGATGATCTTTGTATTCCAGTCCCTGACTCACATCGCTGGCCCATCGTGAGGGTTTTACCCAGAATTTTTTCGGATCATTTGGATGCCGTGATGTGATGACATCTCTGCCATCGCGCACTATATGGATGAGTTTTACCTGTTCACCGTAATAATCGAGGATTTTGTCGAAATGCCGTACATTTTGCGCCGATTTTTCGCACCAGCGGGTGGCTTCATTCGGGAAACGTGTGATAATCGCCTTCCGGTTTAACCGATCGATCCGTTTGGGTTTGATATTGCCGTTGCCATCATCACGCCACTTCGTGAAGACACATAATTCCTTGGGAAAAGTGTAGATTGCCGGATGCGCCGAGAGCACAGAAATCAGCAACGTCGTACCGGAGCGTGCACACCCGCCGACCAAAATCGGTTCTTTGGAAAAATTTGATTCGAATTTGCGCTCGCCCCAGCGGTTAATCAGTGGATAAGTCAGTCGTTTGAACCAGTTTTCCATGCGGCCATTCTCTCTTTAAATTGTTTTGATAAAAAACACCCCTCCAATGTAATCAGAGGGGTGTTGAAATTGAATCGCATTTTACAATACTATTATTTTAGTTTAAATGCGGCATCGATGACGGCCTGATACTCGACATCGCCGCTGTCGGAAATGCCCCCACGGAATTCGTCTACTTCATACCAATCCAGGTTTTCGATGGTCTCTTCCGCGCGATGCAGCGCATTTTTAATAGCTACTTCATAGCTCTCTGTGCTTGTACCAATGAGCGTAATTTTCTTATACACGCCAGCCATAATATCCTCCTGTTTACTCGTTAAATGACATATCCTGTGTTATTAAATATATTTGTCCAGCGGCGAAATTGCCAACTTCCCTGTTGGAAAGGGAGAAAAATTTTGCTACTGTGCAAGCAGGCCCGAATAAGAAACCCGCCGGAAACGGCGAAAGAAGGGCTATTTATCTCACTGCTGAAATAGAGAAAACCCTTGATTTTAGCACAACGTCTGAGTAAGATTTTTTTGATTTTAACCAATCACATGCAATGAAGACGTCTAAATTTTTGCGATATAGGTTTGAGTACTGGGGGTTGCTCCTCGCGGTTGTTCCCTGGTATTACCTTCCCCGACGGGCGTCGCTTGCGCTGGGCAGTTTCCTGGGCTGGCTGGTTGCCCATGTTATCCCGATTCGCAGAGATGTTGTGGAATCGAATCTCCTGCGAGCCTTTCCGCACAAATCCACCAAGGAAATTAGTAAACTGGCGGTCAAAACGTATCAGCATTTCGGACGGATGATCGCCGAATTTGTCCGCCAGGATAAGTACGATGCGCGCGATTTGGAGGAATTGATCACCGTCCATAACAGCGAATTGCTTGACCTGATTCAGGAAGATACCGGGGCGGTGCTGCTATTGGGGCACTTCGGCAACTGGGAGATCTTTGCTCGCTGGCTGGCATGTCTTAATGATCATGAAACCGTTGCGCTGGAACGCCCTCAGGATAATCCCTTTGTCAGCGATTATATAAGCAAAAAGCGCCGGTACGGCAATCTCAGTATGATGTCCATCTTCGAGTCGACGTCGGCGTTTATGTCCGTGTTGCAGTCGGGCAAAATCCTCATGATGCTGGCGGATCAGGACGCCCGAAGGCGCGGTGTTTTTGTCGATTTCTTTGATATTCCGAGTTCCACGCCGCGCGGTTCAGCCGTTTTTGCTTCCCGGCTCAAGGCTCCGATAATTTTGGCTTTTCCCATTATGATGCCAGACAATACCTACGAGGTAATTTTGGAGCGCATGACTCCGGGGACGAACCGGACAAATAACGCGATCCGTGGTATTCTACAGCAGTACATGGCGCGGTTGCAGTTTCATGTGAGTAACCATCCGGAGCAGTATTTTTGGTTTCACCGGCGCTGGAAAACGCAACCAAAAAAACAATCCGCCACAGACTCTGTGGCGCCATCTCTGGCAGGAGCAGCAGGATGAGTAACGAAACGATCCATCAGGCAGTTGAAAGTTTGCGAGAAGGCAAAATTATTGCGTATCCCACAGATACGCTGTTTGGACTGGGCGTCGATGCGCTCAATGAGGAGGCAATCGGTGATCTCTATCGGCTGAAACAGCGGAGCAAGCACCGCCCGATGAGCATTATGGTGCCGGTCGGCCAGTGGCGGGGCTGGGTACGATCAGTGAATTCCAAGGCGGGAAAACTTGCCGATAAGTATTATCCCGGACCGATTACGCTGATCATGAATGCCGGCGATAAGATCCCGAAACTGCTCACCAAATACACCAACGGCACTATCGGCGTTCGGGTGCCCAATCATCCGGTCTGCCTGGAGATGCTGAACGAATTTGACAGCCCTATTATTACTACGAGTGCCAACCTGTCGAATCAGCCAGCAGCCAAAGGGCCGGTGCAGATCGAAGAGTATTTTGGCGAAGGCGTGGCGCACATTATCACCGATGGACCGAGCCCCGGCGGTATTGCCTCAACCGTCATCGATGTTACAGAAAGTGAGCCTGTGGTTCTGCGAGAAGGTGCGATCTCCGAATTCGCTGTGTGGCGGACGCTACAGTAGTTCTGTATGAAATTATACCTGCGTATTCTCTCGTTCGTTCGACCGTACATCGCGGTCATTCTGCTTGCGACCTTTGCCTCATTGTTTTACGTCACCTTCAACTCGGCGTCTGTCTGGCTGACGGCATCTCTGGTTAATACTATTTTCAAGGAACAGCCGGTCGCGGAAGAGGTGCAGGAGCCGGAGCCGACAGAAAGTCTGAACCTCAACCAACAGTTAAAACGGTACACCAAAAAGTTGATTTACCGTGATACGCCGGTGGAAACGCTCAAGGTATTGTGTTTTATTATACTCATCACATTTGTCATGAAAAACGTTTTTTATTACCTACAGGGATTGGGGATCGGCTATGTGAATAACCGGATCATCAAAGATGTCCGGGACCAGTTGTATTCCGGATTACACAACCTGTCGATGAGTTTTTTCGATAAGCACAAGGCTGGCAATATATCCTCCATTCTCATCAATGATGTGAACGAGATGAAGAGTTCCATCAGCAAGAGTTTCAGCAAATTGCTGGTGGAGCCGATCAATATTCTGGTGATGGTCGGGCTCTTGTTTATCATCAGTTGGAAGCTCACGTTAATGGCGATCGTTATCTTGCCAATTAGTGCGTTTCTGATTACCAAAATCGGCCAGTCCTTGCGTCGCAAAAGCCGGCGGACCTACAAGCAGATCGCCGAAGTCATGGGCATCCTCCATGAGATGCTAAATAATATCCGGATCGTCAAGGCCTTCGCCACGGAAGATTATGAGAACAAGCGATTTAAGGAGGCCACGCAGCACCACTTTTTTCTTTCCTTCCGGAAAAAAAAGCTGTCGGTGCTCAGTTCCCCATTGAACGAAATCCTGGGCGTTTCCATCGGAGTGGTTCTGCTTTGGTACGGCGGTTTACAGGTATTACAGGCGCAAACCCTCACTTCCGAGGATTTCATCCGGTTTATCATTCTGCTCTTCGCCCTGCTCCAGCCTTTGAAGGCCATGAGCGGCGTGAATAACACTATCCAGTCCGGCCTGGCGGCGGCGGAACGCATCTTTGGTATTCTGGATCGCGAGCCGGATATCCAGCAACCGGAGAAGCCGGTGCGGTTTACCGAGTTCAATCAGAACATCCGGTACGAGGATGTGTCGTTTCGCTACGACGACGAATGGGTGCTGCAGGATATCGATCTGGAGATCAATAAGGGCGAGATCGTAGCGTTTGTCGGGCCGTCCGGCGCAGGGAAGTCGACCATGGTGGATCTGGTGCCACGCTTCTACGATGTGGGCAAGGGCCGGGTCACCGTCGATGGTGTGGATGTCTGCGAGTATGACCTGAAATCCCTGCGACAGTCGCTGGGCATTGTCACGCAGGAGACGATTCTATTCAACGATTCCATCGCGTATAATATCGGTTACGGCCTGGAAGATGTCTCGCTGGAGGAAATCAAGGAGGCGGCGAAGGCGGCTAACGCCCACGGATTTATCAAGCAGCTGCCGGCTGGCTATGAGACCAACATCGGCGACCGCGGCATCAAACTCTCCGGCGGACAGCGTCAGCGGCTCTCCATCGCACGTGCCTTATTGAAAAACCCGCCGATTTTGATATTGGACGAAGCGACGTCATCTCTGGATACCGAATCAGAGCAACTGGTACAGAATGCCATCGATCAGCTGATGAAGAAGCGGACTACGCTCGTCATCGCGCATCGGCTTTCTACTATCACTCATGCCAACAAGATTGTGGTAATGGAGGCCGGGCGTATCGTGGAAACCGGCGACCACAAGACCTTGCTGGAGAAGGGGGGCGACTACCGCCGGCTCTACGATATGCAATTTTCA
>JAANXI010000010.1 GCA_018263365.1 Fidelibacterota bacterium
CAAAGATGCCATCCCGTCGCGGCGGGATGGCATCTTTAGGCTCTCTGTTAGTTTCTTTGTTACGAATGCCTGAAGACGTTCGCTTCTTTGTACAAAGACGGCTAAAGCCGCCTGGTAAAAAATAGGCAGTCCGGCAATTCTTGGTTAGTCGAATAAAGGCGGATGGAGCTATCTCAGGATGTAATGCGCTCTTTAATTCTCATCACAAATCTATCGGCCTTTTCAGGGTCGAGACCCGGAAATGGGCTGCTGTACTTTTGCGCTTATCGAATGTGTCTATTGATAGGGGAACGGGTTGAGGAGCCCCAGTCGATCGGCATATTTGTAGAACGGACAATAGGTGATAACGAGTTCCCTCGGAACGACAAATGCCGCCTCTCCATGGCTCTATTTTTTGTCTGTTTTCCTACTACTACAAATATACCGACCCTCCGGGACTCTACATTGCTTTTGTACTATGAATCCCACCAATGAATGGGTGGGCTAGTTTCTTTCGCCCCTCTGGGGCTTTTACCTTTTTCGAATTTCGCACATCATATTCATTGTGACCTTGGAGACATCATCACAAATTTATTCGTAAAAAAACGGCTAAATCTATCTATCACATGCCATGTTCTGTCCATTGCCTATTGGCGATTGCAGGTTTTTGTTCTTTCCCGTTTTTGATAACTGATTACTGTTCACTGAACACTGTGCTGCGTTTCACGTCTGACGTCTCACATCTCACTCGTATATACTCGTACAATAATCCCGGATTTCGTACAGGGCGTCTTCAAAGGAGGAGACGACGTACAAATGGGGTTGCTGGATCGTCGGATCGTAATCGTCCTGAATAATGGTTCCCACATCAAACGGGCGGTGTTCTACCTGGGATGGATCGACACAGCGTTCCATATCATGATAGGAGGAAAGATTGCCGGCACCGTAGGTTTTGATGGTTCCGTTCTCTTCACAGAGCCCGTATTCGATTGTAAACCAATAAAGCCGCTCCAGTTCCTTGATTTGGGTATCAGTGGCAACGTCCGCGGCTTTGCCAATGAGCACGGCAAGCTCGGTAATGTCATCTCTGGTCAGCAGCACAGCATGGCCGAGAATCTCGTGGCAGAGATCCGGTTCCGGCGTAAATCCGGGCACTTCGTGATGCCGGATGTATTGGGTGGCTGGAAATTCTTTGTTTAACAAGGATGTTAGAAATTCCCGCGCCTTCACCAGCCCCTCAATGGGCACGAGCCGAAAGCCGGTGATAGATTCCAGCTGTTCGGAAACATCGGCTAATTGGGGAATTTCGTCTTCCGTAATCTGAAGATCTTCGAGCCCTTCCATATAACCGGAAATCGCATTCTTTTTGTGCAATGGATGCAGCGTCCGGAAGACGCGTCGCCAGGTTTGCCGGTTCTTCTCAGTATATTCAATCACTGGGATAGGGACGGTTTTCGGGTCTTTTCCGGCATCATTAGCAGCGTTCCAGTCTTCCCAGAATTTGGTGGCGACTTTGGCTATTTTGTCCCGTTGCTGCCGATATGCCTTGTCCCGAAATCCCGGGTGGTCAGAGTCGAGAGGAACGATATGATCTGTATTTGGATCCATGGTATAATCCTTTATTTGGTGAATCAGACTTTGTATTAAACGGATTGGCCGGAGAGGTTCAGCCAAAAAGTGATGTCGGGAAAATGCGCTGAATTGGCGAAAAAATCAACCCGGGTTTTGCTAGTTCAAATCCGGGATAAAGGAAGCAGGGGACTGGGAGCGATAAAAATTCACGGGCCGGTTTATCAGTGCATTATTCAGGAAGTTCCGGAGAATTCTGCCGAAATCGGGATGGTCGGTGGTATTGGAATGGTCATACCCTTCGGCAATCCAAAGCTGGATGTTTTCCCGGGCATTTTTCAGGATACGATCGCTGTCTTCCACCGGCACAGTGGTATCCTGATCTCCGTGGATAAGCAGGCCGGGGGCGTCAATGGATCTGATGGCATTTTCAGGCGCGATGGCGTGAAAGGTTTTACCGATACGCATTTGGATGTAATGTCGGATCAGCCAGCCGAAAGGGAAATACGGGATATTGTAATCCTGAAAATATCGCTTAATGATTTCCAGGTGATTTGCAAAGCCAGCATCGGCGACAAACGCCGTGATGCGCTTATCTCTGGAGGTCTCGTAGATAGTCGCCGCCGCGCCAAATGAGTGTCCGACAATCCCGATCTTTTCGAGATCCACTTCCGGGCGTAGCACCAACCAGTCGATGGCCCCATTGATGTCTTCTGCGATCCCGACTTCGGTGATGAAATTATTCTTCGGATTTTCCCCGTGACCGCGGGGCTCGATCACCAGCATATTAACCGGGAGCGACTTGCAGGCATCCACATACGGCAGCATCCGCTGGCAATTACGCCGCCAGCCAGGGATAAAGACCAGCGTGGGTGCGGGGGCATCTTCAGGGGCATCAGCGGAAGGAATCCACCACCCGTGCAGCGTTTCATCGTTGGGGTTGCGAAAATAGATGTCCCGGTACGACAGGCCCAGTTCTGCCGGCGTGCTTGTGTTGGGGCGCGGAGTGACCGAAAAGGCCGAGTGTCCCATAAAAATAATAAGGCCAACCAGAGCGACCATCCCCAGCACAACCGATAAAAAGATCATTACAGAGACTTATGGTTTCGAGTGTAAACTCATAACGGGAAAAATTCTATAAGCAGTTGTTACCAATAGATTTACCTATGTATGATTATTAAAGTAATCTGCGATCAGATTGGCGGCGGATTCCAGAAATGACTGTTCATCGGACTGAAATGCCGCCAGCGTATCGCTGTCCAGATCCAAGACACCGTAAAGTTGTCCGTTCTTAATAATAGGCACCACAATTTCGGATTGTGTGTAAATACTGCACGCCAGATACCGTGGATCGGATTTAACGTCATCGACGACAATAGTCTCCCGGCTACGGGCCGACGCACCGCAAATTCCTTCATCGAACGGAATAACTTTATGGTCCGGTTCTGCGCCCTGATAATAGGTTTCCGGTAGCTGGAGGATTTCATCCTCTGCCAGGTAAATGCCGACCCAGTCGAAAGCATCATTGGAATCGGCAATCAGGCGGACGGCCGCTTCGCAGAATTCATCCTGCTCTGGTTTGCTCCGGATGAGCTGTTCGAGTTTTTGTTCCGGCGTGCTTGTATCCGTCATACTATGCAACGGGACTTTGGTTGCCTCGCTTTTCCTCCGGCACGTGGATCAACAGGCACTCCTCCTCTTTGAACTCAGCCTGCATACTCTCATCCACCGGCGCTGACGTCAGCAGAATTCCACGGATATACAGGTCCGGATGTTGTTCCTTGAGTTCCGACCTTATCGTAAGGAAACGCTCGAAATCTTTCGCTGCAATAGCGGTTTTGCGGTCTTTCGTCTCCACGTACCAGATGGCGTCCATATTTTCTGCCAGAATCAGTGAACCTCGTCCGGAAAGGTTCTCATCAGATTTGTTAACGATCTTCACATCCTGGGTCTGAAACATCGGAAAATCATCCGGACTCAGCTGTGCCTTCCCCGGTGAGCGAATCCACTTCGCTACATCTTCTAGCTCCAACCAATTCATTTTGTACCCTCAACTCCCCTTAAGTATGATCATTTACTCCCCGCGAAAATTTGTACAGAAATCGCGTGACAAGCAACAGGAATTTTTACGGCCTGTATTCTGTTGGAATGCGTTAATTATGGATGCAAGAAGTTTCACCGGCACAGTAGTGAACAATTCGTTTTTTCTTTAAATTCATTCGGGGACGTGTTAGATTTCCACAAGGAGACTTGACTATGGCAAAAAAAGACATATCCGATATACTCAATGATTGGGATTTTGATCCGGAAGTGTTGAACGTTCGCCGAATCGAGGGTGAAGACGGTGAGGACAAAATTCAACTCCGGCTGGATTTGGGCCTCCTCCAGATGGAAGCCGCAGACCGGCCCGACGGCAAACACCCCCACGGATTTGACAACTATCTGGAGTTCCTGCAGTCCGAACAGCGGGTGGTGGAGGGAGCTGGCTTAAAAGAACAATTTGAATTAACGCCAGAAGATCTGCGGGATCTGCAGCAGGAGTCGATACAGTATTACCATCGATATCTCTGCCTGGCGGAACTGGGCGATCATGAGAGCGTCATCCGGGATACCGCCCACAATCTGGAAGCACTTGAGTTTGTGGAGGAGTTTGCTCCGGATGAGGAAAATGCCTGGGCCTTCATGCAATATTATCCGTATGTGAAGATGATGCACACGCAGGCGAAGGTCCAATTGGCGCTGGAACACGAAGCCTACAGTAATGCGCTCAAAGATATCGATGCGAGCATACAGGACATCAAAGATATTAATCAGCGCTGGGGAGTGCAGGAGAGCCGGGAAGCCACCAAGGAAATCCGGATGCTGGAGGAGTGGCGCGAGACAGTAATGGAGAAAAAGCCACTCTCCAAGTCCGAAAAACTGAAGGCGGATTTGGAAGAGGCCATTCAGCTGGAGCGCTACGAGGATGCAGCCAGGATCCGGGATAAACTGGCCGAGATACACAATCAGGAATAATTTCCTACCTGCGTTTCTAGGTAGTTCGCTGTCATTAGTGATAACATTGTTGATTTGACGGAGGGCCGTATGAATTTCAGTCAGAACAAAGCAATCTGGTTTGTGGTTGCCGCTTTTGTATTACTGGCGGTTATAAGCAGTATTTCCAATATTATCACCGAATCCTGGTGGTTCAGTGCCGTAAACTTTTCGTCGGTATTCTGGACGGTGATTACCTGGAAGATCATCGTCTGGATCGGGGCGTTTCTGGTATACGCACTATTCCTGTGGATTAATTTCCGGGTGGCTAATCGTCTGACCAAAGATCGAAATTTCCGGACATTCGAGGGGTCCAATATCCAAATCCCCGGCCAAAAGATCTTCAATTACATTGCCGGAGTGCTCATTATTGTTATTTCGTTTATCGCTGCCGGTGCCACCCTGCCGTGGTGGGAAACGATTTTGAAATACCTCCATGCCAGTACATTTGGCACGGCCGATCCGATTTTTTCTAAAGATGTGGGATTTTACTTTTTTGAACTTCCGATGTATAACGGCGTACAACAGTGGCTGTTAACACTTTTTCTGCTTGGATTGATCTTGGCGGGCGTGGTGTATTTCCTTAAAGGAGCCATCCAGTTTGTAAAATCACGGCAGAACATTTTTTCCGGAGCAGTGAAGACACACATCAGCATCCTGCTGGTGGGCATTGCCATCCTGATTGCCGCCCGGTTTTATCTGGACCGGTATAATTTATTATTTTCATCGAGTGGAGTGGTTTTTGGCGCGGGATATACGGATGTGCATGCCAAATTGCTTTCCTACTGGGTTATGGCAATTCTCACTCTGGGCGTTGCCGGGTTATTTATTATTTCTGTACTGCGGCGTGGTGTAAATTATTTGATTGGTGGCGTCGGATTTTTTGTGATTGCACTGGTCGTGGTGAACGGGTTGTATCCGTGGTTTCAACAGCAATTTATCGTGGAACCCAACGAGCTGGATAAAGAACGACCGTATATAGAAAATAATATCCAGTATACACGGATGGCTTACGGACTTGAAGATGTCCAGCGGAAAAATTTCCCGGTGGAAGCCAATCTAAACAAGGAAGTGATAGCGCAGAATGAGCCGACGATCCAGAATATCCGGCTCTGGGACCCCAAACCACTCCTGGCCACGTATAAGCAAATTCAGGAGATCCGCTTGTACTATAAATTTTCTGACGTGGATATTGACCGGTATATGATTAATGGCGATTATCGCCAGGTGATGTTATCTCCGAGGGAATTCGAGTATAACCAGGTGCCGGCCCGCGCCCAAACCTGGCAAAATCAGCGCCTGACCTACACACACGGCTACGGCGTAACCATGAGTCCGGTGAACATTGTAACAACGGAAGGAATGCCGGAGTTATTCATCAAAGATATTCCGCCGGAGTCCGAAGTGGATATTGAGATCACAAGGCCGGCTATATATTACGGCGAAGGGACCGATTATTATGTATTTACAGGCACGACAGAAGAAGAGTTCGATTACCCGGTGGGAAGCGAGAATAAGTTCACCCATTACACGGGCAAAGGCGGCGTTCCGATGCAGTCCCTCTGGCGTAAATTGCTGTATGCCTATGAGTTCGGCAGCATTAAAATCCTGATTTCCGATTATTTCACCAGCGAATCGAAGGTGCAGTATCACAGAGATATTGTAAACAGGGTACGGAATGTAGCGCCGTTTCTCCATTATGACAGCGATCCATATATCACCATTATCAATGGAGAACTCAAATGGATCATTGATGCATATACCACCAGTAAGCAATATCCGTACTCAGAACCCATGATCAGGGGAAATATTAACTACATCAGAAATTCCGTGAAGGTCGTAGTTGACGCCTATGACGGCACCATGGACTTTTACGTGGTGGACGAATCCGATCCGTTATTGCAGACTTACCAGAAGATCTTTCCGGATTTGTTTAAAGATGAATCCACCATTCCGGCAGAAATCCGAGAGCATTTTCGGTATCCCATCGATCTCTTTCAGATCCAGTCACAGGTGTACCTGGCCTATCACATGACTGAGCCGGATGTCTTTTACAACCGGGAAGACATGTGGCAGTTTCCCACAGAGATTTATGAAGGAAACGAACAGCGGATGGAACCGTATTATCTGATCATGCAATTACCTGAGGAGGAAAGAGAAGAGTTTATCCTCATCTATCCGTTTACGCCGGTGAATAAAAATAATATGATTTCCTGGCTTGCTGCGCGCTCCGATGGCAAGCATTACGGGAAGCTTCTTTTGTTTGAATTTCCAAAGAAGGAACTTATTTACGGGCCAATGCAGGTCGAAGCCAGGATCGATCAGGATCCACAAATATCTGAATTGTTAACGCTCTGGAGCCAGCAGGGCTCGAGGGTTATCCGGGGCAATCTCCTGGCAATTCCGATAGAGCGATCCCTGTTGTATGTGGAGCCGGTCTATATCCGCTCCGATCAGGGCCAAATGCCTGAACTCAAACGGGTAATTATGTCCTACGACAATCAAATCGTGATGGAACAAACGATTGACAGGGCACTCGCGGTCCTTTTTGGTGAACAGGAACCCACACAACGGCAAGCCCCGATTGTTCAAACCCTGGATCAAAACCTTGAAATCCCGGACCTTGCGCGGTCCGCGCTGAAAACCTTCCAAAAAGCCCAGGATCGGCTCCAGGCTGGCGACTGGGCTGGTTACGGCGAGCAGTGGGATAAACTGCAAAACCTCCTGCAACAACTGCGAAAAAATACGCAATCCATTCCGGGCGCCGATCAGCAGAGTCCATAGCAGTGAGGTTTACCTGATATTCAGGCATCCAAATGGTTGAATCACGGTGAAATCCGCTGTCAGACTGGTGTTTGTGCAAAAATCTTTGGCATTCCGGCGCTTCGACTTGCATAAATCCGAAAAAAACCTGAATTTTGAACAGATGTACTGTGTTTTCCACATTCTTCAATGAGGAATCCTGAAAAGGGAACAGTCATGAATAAACAAGAAATCATCCGGCAGGTTGCCGAAGCAGAAGGGGTAAGCCAGGAAGAAGCGGCAGCCGTTGTTGAAGAACTCCTCCAGTTGATCACGGATCGCATGAAATCCGGTGACGAAACCCAAATTTACGGGTTCGGAAAATTCGGGCGCCGCTGGTGGAAAAGTCGTACCGGCCGGGACCCGCAGACCGGCGAAGAGATTGAGATCGAAGGTCGGTGGATTCCGTATTGGACTCCGTCGGATACGTTGATAGAAGAGGGCGAGCCGCATCCGAAAGAACGCGAGCAAGGAGAGGCTGAAGAGGCGGAGGAACCGCCTGTTGAAGAGGTGGAAGAGGATGCTGAGGAGGAGCATGAAGCCGCAGATGAAGATGGACAGGATATAGAAGAGGACATTGAAGAAGATGCCGAGGAATCTTCCGAAGAAGAAGCGACAGCTGAGGCCGAAGAGGAGCCAATAGAGGAAGAACCCGTCGCAGAGGAAACTGATTTTGAGCGGACAGGATGGGAACCGCCGGTCAGAGAAAAATCCAAGGCCCCCGGAATTATCATTACCACTATAGCGGTCATTGCCGTCGTCTTGATCGCAGTATTTGCGTTTCGGGATACCGAGCCGGATATGGCTGAGCAGACCGGCGAGCCGACAGCAGTTGAATCGGTGGAAGAACCCGCGCCTGAGACCGGAGCCGAAGAGCAGGGTACTTCCCGGGAAACCCCATCGGAACAACCGGCTGCTCAAACGGCGGACGTAAGCTATGAGACCGAAACCCAAATAGCCAAAACGGGGGAACCGGCGAAGCCCGCAGAGAATGCTGACGACACTACTGAGCCCGTCACCGCTAAAGCTCTCATTGAACCACCGGACGCCGAACCGTATGTATTTGAGGGCGATCATCGCACGGCATTTATTTCAACGTATAAAGATGCACTTCATCAATTCCGGGATAACGATTATATTGCCGCGCTTGTAATGTATGAGCGGCTCCAAGTATCCGATCCACCGGAATCTTATGCGGACAATGTCCAGTACTGGATAGGCGAGTGCCAGTTCGGTCTGGGACATTACCGGGAGGCCATCCGGGCATTTGAAAAAGTGTTTCTGTATCCGGAATCAAATAAAATTGAGGACGGGCTGATAATGATGGCGTCTGCCTATTTGCGGCTGCAACAATTCGGGGAAGCGAAGAAAATCCTGAAAAAATTCCAAACACAATACAGTACGTCACCGTACGCACGTATCGCCCAAAAATGGTTGCGGGAATACGGATTGAATTCCGGAACCTGATTTGTTCTGAAAAGTTGATCAGGATCGCCGGGTGTTCTTGACTCATTATAGGATGCCCGTTATATTTCTAAGTGAAGACGTAACTGAACGGGGATGAATTGTTAATCAATCACTCGTCTATTATCCACTTTTTTAGTTGTTTTTCCCAGCGATTAAATCAAAAAGAAAGGACTGATTGCTATGGTGACAGAGAAGCAACTCGAAGCCATTCTGCAGTATCAACCGGATTCAATACCAATCACCTCGCTGTATCTCAGTTTTGATCAGGAGGCGAAAAAGCAGAATCAACATAAAATTGTACTCAAAGATCTTTTCCGATATAAAACAGAAAAATCCTATTTTAAAAACCTGAGCGAGGAGGCGCAGGAGTCGATCAAACGGGACTTTGAAAAAATCCAAAATTATATTTCTATGGAGTATGACCGGGATGGCGATGCCAAGCAGAGCTTGGCTATTTTTTCCTGTTCCTCGGAAGACCTCTGGGAAATGCATAGCTTCCAGATGCCGATGGAAACCTCGATGGTCATTAACCCGCATCCGTATCTGCGCCCCTTTGTGGAAGCGGCCAATCGCCACCGCAATTATGCCATTATCCTGGTCGATCGTGCAAAAGCCCGTATTCTTGAGGTAAAATTAGGCGATGTCGTGGAGCATCTGCATGTCCACGAACAGGACATGCCGGATCAGGTCAAAGAAGGCGATTTCGGCGGCACGAGCGAACGGCGGATCGAGCGGCACATTAACACGCATGTGAGCCGTCATTTAAAGAATATTGCCGAAAAAGCCATGCAGTTACAGCAGGAGCACGATTACAAGTGGGTCTATATCGGCGGCCGCCAGGAGATCATCAACGAGTTCGAGGGAATGCTCCACTCGTATGTCAAAGATCGGGTGGAAGATCACATTGTAGTGGAGCCGCACGCTCCGCTCGAGGAAGTGCTCGAAAAAGCCCGCAAAGTAGAACAGGAGTCCCGTAAAAACTATGAAGATCAGACCCTGAGCCGTCTCAGCGATGAAATCGGCAGCGGGCAGAAGGGCATCAGCGGATTTCCGGGCACGCTGAATGCCCAGCAGCGCGGACAGATCGATACACTGCTGGTACAGGAAGACTTCTCCACCAAAGGATATTACTGTCCGAACTGCAACTTCCTTGCTGTGAAAGAGCAGGAAAAATGTCCGCTGGATGACTCCATTCTGCGACGCACACCGGATGTTATCGATAACCTGATCTTTAATGTGTTGAAACAGGGCGCGTCCGTGGAAATGATTTCCCAGGAGATGGATCGGTTCGATAATGTGGGAGCATTCCTGCGGTTTCCGTTCCAGAAGTCCGAATAAGGCAGCTCAAACGGGTAATTGGTTACCTGCGATCACTTAAACTAATTTTTAAGGTCATTCGGGTAACCTGCTAAAATTGTTGAATTCCCGCTTGACTTACCCAAGGGGGGAGACTATATTTTTTCCAAGCAAAATAATTATCCGGATTTGTGTTCTGCTTATCCGGATGCCTCGTACGCCACAAATTTTGGGATCGCCTCAACTTACGTATAAGGATTTAAACATATGATCCGATGGCTTCCGCACGTGCTCCTGGGGGTGTTTTTGCTCGTGGGATGCAGTCAGATTAAAGGGATTTTTACGCTTCGTGACTCTCAGGATTCCGCACCGCAACAGACCCAGACCCAACCAGCCGGGCAATCGGGATCCTCTGCCGTTCGATCGGATACGACGGCAGCGCGTCAAACGCAACCAAGTTCCGGCAAAATCCGGGATTTGGAAATGCAAGTGGACGAACTGAACTTCCAGATAAAAAAACAGCGCGCCGAAGTGGATTACGTCAAAAATCAACTGGATGAGTTGCAGGCCAAAAGCGAGATTTGGCTGAATCCGCTCTCTGTGTACGACAAAGAAGTTGTACTGAACAACGGTACAACCCTCTATGGGAAAATTGTTGCTCAGGATGAACAGAGTATTAAGGTTGAGACGCTTATCGGCTACTTAACCCTGACCCGGCAATCCATTGTGCGCATTGTGGATAACGAAGCAGCGCAATTCCAGCGCAAGGAGGAGCGGGTGACTGAAGGTGGAGAATCTGCTCCGCAAAAGAAAAAGTCTGCGACAAAGCGGACGACAGATTCTCCCGTAGAGGAGATGGCCACAACCGCTGAAAAGGCGCCAAAGGGAACTGCCCGGAGCGCTAATTGCGTGTTGGTTGGCGGCATCAAAGAGCGGTCAGATGCTTCCGGTAATCATATATTTACCGGCTCCGTAAAAAATACCGGTGAGCGGCGGGCGGATTTTGTCAAAATCCATTTTCAGTTCCGGCAGAACTGGAGCGGGGATACGAAATCGCTCACGGCGTTTGTGGACGGAGCGCGCCACACCTTTAAATCCGGGGTGACCAGTGACGCCACGTTGCCGCCTGGGGGGCTTGGACAATTTGAGTTGTACGTAACCAAATCTTTTGGAAACTATATCGGGTACTCGTATTCGATAGATTGGGAAGAATATGAATAAGATGTACGGTAGATTGATTGGAATAAGTCTGCTTGCGTTGATTGTCGGATGCAGCGGATCAAAAGAGAGCTCCGAAATCACGCCGGAAATGGCGGAAGCGCCGCCGGACACGACCCAGTCCAGGCAGGAGGTACTGGAAAAAAAGCGGGTCAACGTCTTGGAAATGCAGACCAAAATCGACATCCTGCACGACGAAATCGGAAACCTGAAACGGGAAATAAGCCGATTGAAAGATGAGAATAAATCTCTGCAAAACCGGTTGCGGGAACAGGTCAGTGAAGGCCAGGTCACCGTCAACGGACAGAAAGAGCCGGTCGAAATTGACAGTATGTCCGATACCTACCGGGAGCTGCTGATCACCCAAAATCTGCAGGCCGCGGAAAATGCCGCAATTGCTGCGGATATCCGGCGGGCCGATACGCTGTATAATTCCAAAGATTTAACCGGCATGTTAGATCCGATTGACGATGACGAATACCGGGAACGGTATAACGAGGCGCTGAGCGAATACTTCCAAAAAAATTATTACCGTTCGATTGCGGAGTTCCAGACGTTGCTTATTATCGATAAGGGGAATGAATACGCCGATAACGCCCAGTATTGGATCGGCGAAAGCTATTATTCCATGGGCGATTATTCCAAGGCGGTTACAGAGTTTGAGCGGGTCCTCGATTTTGAAAGATCGAACAAAAAAGACCATGCACAATTCAAGATCGCCCTGTGCCAGCTGAAGCTGGGAAACCGGGCGGCAGCACGCAATGCGTTCGATACACTGAAAGAGGAATATCCGAACAGCGAATTACTGGCCAGGGTAACGGAATATATGGGGGATCCTTCCTACAATGTGCAATAAACTGTTGGCAGTGGTGCTTGTCGGTGGAATACTTGGTTCGGCGGCACAGGCCATAGCACAGGACACCTTGGCAACAACGCCGGATTCGGCGCAGCAGTCGCACTCCGTAGATTCCAGCGCGGTGGAGAATAAGTTTAAGATGTATGACCTGGGTATTCAGGTTGATCCCACCGAAGAGGAAAAAGAAGAAGCTTCGAAGCAGCTGGAGGAGATGGCGACCCAGAACGCAAAAACACTAGCACAACAGGAAAAAGCCAGGGCCAAAACACGAATCGACTCATTGATGCAGGCTGAAAAAGCCGCGGCTGATTCTGCTTCGATTGCCGATGCACAGGATACGAGCAGGAAAGAAATCGCCGACACGACGGAAGCGCCAAAAATGGTTGCCGCCGATACAGTTCGCCGGACACCTGTGACAACCGATAGCCTCGTTACGCTGGCGGAATTGCAGGGGCACCTGAAGGCGTTGCGGATGAAGTATCAGCAGGAGATCAGTGAACTGCGGGATCGCAATCTCCAGCTGAGCCGTAAGATTGAATATTTGCAGGGAGAGATCCGGAGAATGGAAGAAACGATAAGTTCCCCGGAGAGTCCAGAGCAACCGCCGAAATCATTGCAAGCTCAGACCCAGCCGGGCCAAAGAAAAATACCGCCGAAGGAAACCCACCTTGAAAAGGAATACCTGCTGGGAGTGCGAAGTTACTACGCCAGCAATTTTGCCGGGGCGCTGGGGAAGTTTCAGCGGGTGGTCGAGAACGCTGCGGATAAGCAATTAGCGGCGAACGCCCAGTACTGGATTGGCGAGTCTTACTATCAACTGGGAAATTTTTCGCAAGCAATTCAGGAAATGGATCAATACATTAATGAATTTCAGGCCACCAAACAGCGGAAGGACGCGCTGGTCATTATGGGACTGGCGCATAAACGACTGGGACAACTGGAGCAGGCGTTGCATTATTTTGAACGAGTCGTTAAAGATTACCCGGAGAGCGAATATGCCCGGATTGCCAAGAGCGAAGTGAAAAAACTGCGATATCTGACATCTTAGATAACAGAGTTTGTACGTATGAAATACGCTAAACGACTGACATCGCTGGTATTACTTGGGATGCTCTTAACCGGAGGTACATTGTTCGGAGCATCCGGGGTGCCGTTCACCAAGCCGGGTTTTATGATGAACGTGCCAACATCCTCGCTCCATCGGGCGCCGTATCTCTTCCGCGCCGGATTTGTGGGATCCATGTATCAGTTCGCGCCGGGATTCGAGTCGGATAAGGGAATTTACTTAGATACGGAACTGGCCAACGCGTTCGCAATAGGATTTTCCTCCATTAAAGGCGTGGACGCCAACTCGCCTGTTCGATACGGGCTGCACTTTAAAAAGCGCGTGTTTTCCTACGAGGAAATATCCATCTCTGCCGGCCTGTACAACGTGGTTTTCCAGAGCGATACGGGCACGAATACGTTGGCATTGCAACAGCACGATGTTTCTTTGTTTGCGGTGATTTCCAATGAGAAGGAAATGGATGATTTTATGCTGAACACCTATATGGGGTTTGGCACCGGGATGCTGGCAGCGAATTTCCAGAGCAGCGATACCACCAATGCCGCAGGTGTGTTTGCTGGATTCCGGATGAAGTCAGAACTGTTGCGGCACAACGGGGGAGTGGATTTTATCGGCGAATACGACGGCGGCGGATTGAATATTGGCGTTCGGATACCATTTACGGAAAATTATAACGTGAATTTCGGGATTCTCCGGATCGATAATTTACCAAAATTCGGCACCAACTCCGCGCGGCGTCCCGGATTTGTGCTGGGCATGGAAATGACGATTCCACGGTACACGGATTTCGGGAAAAAGGCGCCAAAGGGGCTGTTCGGCGCCGATAAAGACCTGGCAGCAATGCAGGAACATTATGAGGCGAAAATCGACTCGATTATTTTGGCCAAGGATCGGCAGATTACCCTGCTCCGCGATTCGCTGCAGGTGACCATGTCCGAGATTAACCGGCTGCGGAACGAAGTCGCCATGTTGCAGCAGCAGACGGCAGTATTGAAAGATTCTATCCAGCGGGTTAAACTGGAAAAACACGTGACTGAGCAGAATATCAATCTGGCGCTGAAACATCTGTCCCGTTCCCTGCGGTATTTTTACGCCGGGAATTACAAAGAAGCACTGCAGGAAGTGGATATTGCCATCGAACTGAACGATAACCTGGCGCTGGCGTATGCTCGTCGCGGCTCCATTTATTATAAACTCGGAGACATTGATCGTGCGACCATCAACTGGAATCTGGCATTGCAAATCGATCCGGAATATGATGACGTGCGCAATATTTTGCGGGCGTTAACGGAAAATCGACTGCAAACCACATCAACTCTAAACAGAAACTGATACATTTATGGATATAGCGACATTACTAGGACTGTTATCCGGATTAGGGCTTATCGGCTGGGCCATCGTGAGCCAGGCCGGCGACCAGGCAGTCAATATGTTTTTAAATCTGCAGGGAATTGCGATTGTCCTTGGCGGGACCATCGCAGCAACTATGCTTTCCTTTCCGTTGAAGGAAGTGATGAGAATCTTTGGAATTATGGGGGTGGTGTTTAAAAAAGAGCGGGAAAGCATGGCGCCCTTTATCGACGAAATCGTAGAGCTGGCCGGAACGGCACGGCAGAGCATGAAGCAGCTGGAAGACTCAGTGCAAAATGTCTCGCATCCGTTTTTGCAAGATGGCATGCAAATGGTGGTGGACGGATATAATGAACCGGAGTTGCGGGATATCATGCGCACCCGGATCGAAAACCGGGCGAAGCGCGAGCGGGGTGAGGCCAATGTGCTCAAAACCATGGGTAAATTTTCACCGGCGTTTGGAATGATCGGAACGCTCATTGGGTTGGTATACATGTTGTTTTCCATGGGACAAGGCGGCGCAACTGCTGATGCCGCAGGTGAGTTGGCCGCAGGTATGTCAACTGCACTCATTACAACCTTTTATGGCGTGCTGCTCGCCAACTTGATTTTTAATCCGTTGTCAGAAAAATTTGAAAGCCGGATTCGAAAGGAAAATACGGTGCAATTGATGTTAATCGAAGGGACCGTGCAGGTGCTCCAGCGGAAACACCCGTTGATCGTTCGGGAAAAACTGAACTCCTTTATCCCGCCCAGGGAATGGAAAAAGCCTGGTGAGGACAACGAATAACGGTTGAATTATGGAAGAATCACAGGTAAAGAATTATAACGTATCGGACCTCGACGGTGACGGCGAAGAAGGAGACGACGAACCGTGGCTCATGACCTACGGAGACATGATGACGTTGCTGCTGACCTTCTTTATCCTGTTGTTCGCCATGTCCTCCATCGATCCGGTAAAACTGGAGCAGTTCGTGGACGGCGTGGGGGGGCATCTGGGCATGTCAGAAACCCGGACCCAACGGGCAACAAGCCTTGCCGATCTGTATGAAGCCATGAATGAGATCGTTCAGGAAGAAAACCTGCAGGACGTGGTGAATGTGGAGAGCGGCCGGACCGGCGTAAAGATGAATATCCCCAGCGAATTGACATTTAATACAGGAGCCGCCCTGCTTACTGACGAGTTGAAACCGTTCTTGCGGAAACTTGTGCCAAAGATTAAAGGCAGCGTGTTTCCGGTAGCCGTCATTGGACACACGGATTCTGATCCGATCAGCACGGCGCAATTTCCGTCGAACTGGGAATTATCGGCAGCACGGTCTTCATCTGTTGCCCGTTTCTTTATTGATGAAGGAGTTGCTCCCAATCGGCTTATTGCTATTGGAAGAGCAGATACCGAACCATTGGTCCCAAATACCACCGCGGAAAACAAGGCCAAAAACCGGCGGGTTGAACTGAAATTTTTAACTGAGAGCTTGTAATAAAGGAGATAACCATGATTCGCTCGGGTTTCAAAGGCATGATAACAATGATCGCAGGCATGGCGTTTGTCTGCCTCTTTGCAATCCAGCTGAACGCACAGGAAGATCATTCTTATCTGGCGCAAAAAGTCATGTTGGAAAATACACTGCGTGAACGAATTTCCGATGGCTTGAGTAAAGTACTAGAGGGAGAAAAATTCGTAGTAGACGTGCAGGCGGAAATTGAATTTCGTCCGTCCCAGCGCACGGAAACCGTATATCGTCCCAAAAAACAGGCTAGCGAAAGTGCGGACCGTGGTTCAGCGACATCCGCTCCCGGCCGGGAATCCCAACCACAGCAGAGGGAAGGGGCCACCACTGAGCAACCGTCGGGCCCATCCGGTGTCGGGATGATTTTGCCAGGCATTCCCAGTGATGTGGAATTCGAGGGACAACGGCCACAACAGCAGTTGACAACAGCAGAGGAAGCCACGCCGGAAAAAGAACAGACAGATTCCGATACTGTCTCGACGACCCAGACGCAATCCGGTGCCGAAATCGTGAGCCATTCCGTGGCACAATCCAATATTGCGCTGCCGAAAATCAAGCGTTTGAACATTAGTGTGATCCTGGAAGACGGTATTTCGCCGGAACTGTTGGAAAATGCCCGGCAGGTTGTGAAGGTAGCCTCGCATTTTGACCGGTCACGAGGTGATATGCTGAGCATGATGACTGCCTCGTTTAAGAAGGCTCCCACCAAGGACGGCGAGCTCGATGAAGAGGCCATCCTCCTCCAAAATATTGCCAATAAAGTTGAAGAAATAGAACGGAAACAGAATGAAGCCGAAACCCGGCGCGTGCTCGAAGAACAGCGGCAACGAGAACAGATGTTACTGCGTCGCGATTCGTTGCGGCTTCAGCAGTTAACCCAGGAATTAGAAGACCTGCGCACCCAGCTGCATACGCAGCAATTGCAGTCGGCGGAGCGCGAAACCACGGAAGCTCGGGCCACTGAGCTGCAGGGCCAGCGCGAGGAGATCCAATCGACGATTGCAGAACTTCGGGAAAATATTGCGTCCAGAGACAGTGCATTGGCGACGCTCAAAAGCGGGATAGGGATAAATCTCTGGTACGTGGTATTGGCACTGGTTATTTTGGCCTTGATTATCGGAGGGATTGTCTGGTATGTTGTCCGGGCGCAGCGCAAAGAAAGTTCGCGCCAGGAAGAACGCCTTCGGGAACAGTTACTGGAACATCAGCGGATGACCGAAGAAAAAGAAAAATCGACCAAGAAAGAACAACCATCTCAGCCACGGAATACGGCGGCAGAGAAGAAAGAGGTGCAGTCCGTCCGGCAATCCGTGGTTTCCATGAGTGTTGGTAAGCCGGATGCCGCCAGCGATATATTGAAAAATTGGCTCACTGAGGAAGAAAACTATATTCCGGAAGAACCCGAGGAGCCGCCAACCGAGGAGATGTCATAGGGAGGAGTTATGGCAAACGGAACGCAATTAACCGGGACGCAAAAAGCAGCCATTCTGTTTAAAGCCCTGGGATATAATTTGGCCCGATCACTGTTTAAGGATATTGGTGAAGATGAGGTGGCCAGAATTCAACAGGCCATGAATGATCCCAAGGTTCAGCGTGCGCCATTCCAGGTGAAAAAGCAGGTCCTGGAAGAGTTCTATTTCGGATTTATCGCAGACAAGGTGCAGCCGGAAGAGGGCGAAAAGCGGCCGTTTCGATTCCTTAGCGATCTCAATGACGACCAGATTGTCTACCTCCTGCAAAATGAGACCGCCCGCGTCCGCGCCATTGCCGTTGCCCAGCTGGATATCGAACGGCAGGTCAGCATACTTCAACGCTTCGAATCGGACGAACAGGCCGATATTCTCATGGAAATGGGCAAAATCGAAGATGTCCCTTATGAAGGTGTTGTAAATATTGCGGCGAATTTGCACGAAAAGGCGAAACTCATGCCGTCAAAGGCGGAATACGACAGCGGTGGCGCCAAGGGATTGGCAGATGTGCTGACCCAGATGGATGCCCGCACCGAAAAGCAGTTTTTGCATCATCTGGAACAGGAATCGCCGGACCTCGCGCAGGAGATCAAACGGTATCATCTGATGTTCGAGGACATCGTAAAATTACCGGATGACGTGATCCGGGAAGTGCTGAAAGAAGTGGAGCCCAGCGAAATCGCGTATTCGCTCAAAGGCCAACCGGATGAGACCCGCGAGAAGTTCGTGGAGAACATGCCGGAACGGGCGCAGATAATTCTTGAGGATGAAATGCGGTTACTGGAAGGTCCGCAGCCACGCCGCAAAGTGGAAAGTGCCCAGAAAAAGATTGTGGCTGCTGCAAAAAAACTGGAGGAAGAAGGCCGGTTCAGCATGGAGGATTTCGTCGATCCGGACTATATCGAATAGAAGTTAACAATCCACCCACACTAAGAAGCGCCGGTAGTTTTCCATAACTGTCGGCGCTTTTGTATATCTCGAATACAACGAGAAGCCCTTAAAGATGCCATCTTTCTGAAAGATGGCATCTTTAACGATAACATCACCAGGAATAATCCACCCCAACCTGCACATGCCGCGGTGCGCCCATATTCCGTTCGAACATCACGTAATAATACTGGAAGAGGTTGGATACCGAGAGCCTGAGCGTCAGCGAATTCGTCGGACGATATGCCGCGTTCAGACTCCAGAGATGGATCGGCACGCGCTTGTCCGCGCCGGTTTTCGGGTTGTACGGAAAGAGCTGCACCCGCTCCATCTTGCTTCGGAATCGGTATTCCACGCTCGTCATAAACCGTTTTCCAGGGAAAAGACGCGTTTTAGTTACCACGTTGTGCCGATGCCGGTACGCTAGCACCGTATCCATAGTGACATCCCTGGGATGCAGAAACGTGTACGAAATCGACTGTTCCACTGGCAGCCAGGGCACACGAAACTCCACCGTCGATTCCGCCCCACTGATTTGCGCATCGGTAATATTTTGGAAGGAGATCTTTCCGGTCTCCTGATTCTGCAACGGGTCGATAAAGTCGCGATATCGCGAGGAAAAGACCGCAATATCAGCGATAAACCCGGAGACTTCGTAATGCGTGCCGATTTCGCCGGTGAGACTTGTCTCGGGCTGTAAATCGGGATTCGGCTCAACTTCAAAGATATTCTGTCGCGTTTGGATAAACCGCTCGGCTATGGACGGCACCCGGAAGGCTCGCCCCAGAG
Source organism: Fidelibacterota bacterium (assembly GCA_018263365.1). Lineage (GTDB taxonomy): Bacteria > Fidelibacterota > JAANXI01 > JAANXI01 > JAANXI01 > JAANXI01. The sequence continues at coordinate 19,333 of JAANXI010000010.1, forward strand.
ATGCCCGGAGCGTCCAGACATCGGTGAGTTGATGGTTTACGCCGAGCTTCGGATTCACCTGGAAGTATCCATCGTAATTGTCAATCTGCGAATAATCTGCCCGGACGCCAAATGTTATCCGCGTCCGAATCGACATCCGCCACTCATCCTGGAGGTAGCCTGCTAATTCGTAACCCGTATGACTGTCCCAGAGATTGGCTTCCGTGCGTTGGAGCGAGGCTTCCATACCGGCTGTCGCCAGGTGACGTTTTTTCCACCGAAAGTCCGTCTGCCAGTCGCTGGTTATCCGGTTGGAGGTGGAGTAATCGTCGTTATCGTGTTGGTAGTTTTGGAACGCCGTCCGGTAATAGATGGTCTTCCAGGTATGGGAGAGTTTCGGGGATACAATATTCGACCACGTCAGCGCCCACTGGAATTTATCGTTGATGATGTAATCGCCCAACGATTCCTCCGGCGCGCTGAACGGCTCATTGGCATTTTTCCACTGGGTGAAGACGCCGTGGATGTCGTTCATCAGAAAGAGCCGGGACTTCCAGGTCTTCTGCTGATTGGGTTGATAGTGAAATTTCCCGCTGACCGACCAGCGCCTGTACCAACTATTTTGAAGATATCCGGGCGAACTCTGTTGTCCCACTCCGAATCGGTAACCGATTTTTCTGGTACGCTTTTCCGTCTGTGCGCTCCATTTGCCCGTGAATAATGAAGGTTCTCTCCACTGCCAGTTATCATATGAAGGTTTCGAAAAATGTCCACCTTGTAAGTGAACGAATGTCCGCGATTTCCGCGAAACCGGCGCGGTAATAATATTGATGACGCCGCCTAATGCGTTGGAGCCGTACAGCGCCGATCCCGGCCCCTTCAGGATTTCCACGTGATCGATGTTTTGCGTCGGCACCGCATCCCAGTAAATGCCACCGTTGTCCGACGCCAAAAGCGGAACCCCGTCCACCAGTACCAAAACGCGACTACCAGCGCCGCGGGTGTAGCCGCTGCTTCCGCGGATATTCACGTCTCCGCCTACCATCTGTACACCTGGCTCCAGCGAGAGCACCTCATTCAGCGTCGTGGGCATCCGTAGTTGAAGATCATCTTCGCTGATTGTTCCGATGGAGACCGGCGACTCGGTCACCCGCACCGAGCGCTTGCTTCCGGTGACTACCAGCTTCGGGGACTGAAGTGCGGTCGGTATTAGTGCAATTTGGAGAAATCGGGACTCGCCTGTCCTAACCTCAATTGTATCCGTCCACGCTTTATACCCGATGTTCGTTACCTGCAGCAGATATTCGCCCGGCGATAACCCCGTCAGTCGATATTTTCCGTTTTCGTCCGCCGCCGTGCCCATCACCGTACCGACGATGACTATATTTGCTCCGGGTAAGGGCTCCTGAGTTTTACTGTTGAGAACGCGACCGGATATGGTAGTATTGGCAGATGTTTGGGATACTGCAAATATTGGGCAGAATATCAGAAGAAACAGCAGCAGAAGACGGGACTGGCGTTGACGGCTCAAAACTCCACCTCGAAATCATAATCGGTATCGAAGTTAATATTTTCGGTAACCTCTCCCTCCTTCACGTTAATCAGTCCGAACGGCACCAACGAGTTTGGCTTGTAACCGTAAAGTCCAAGCACTTTAAAATACTCCGGATGAGCGCTGAGAGAATCTACCGGTTGCCCTAACAGCTGGGTAATTGGTACTGTGGTGGCGACGACGCCTGCCACGTAGGAATACGGCGTTGGCAGCGCCTGTAAAAAATACTCCTGCGTATGTCGCGTGGTATCCAGTGGCTGGCTGAATCCCAGGAAATTTTGGATGATCTGCTGGAAGGAAAGATTTTTCGGATCCAGGCTGCGTGTGGCAGCAAAAGTGACGACGGCTCCTTCCAGCGAATCCGGCCAGATCACGACGCCTGAGCTATCCGATGGCAGCGTCACAGTTCCCTGAAACCCCGCCACCGGCTGGAGCCCCTGTTCGCATCCGAGCAGAATAATTCCAAGTAGTAAAATGGGGAGTAATTTTCTCATAATTCGCAGAAACTTACCGGAGATTGGCCTCTCTGGCAAGGGAAATGGTTGGGATTGTGCTAGACTTCGGGCTTTCCTTGAATTAATTTAATAGCATGCAGATAACGCAGATTGAGCAGATGACCGCTGATATAAACCAAAAAAAATGACAGATTAAACCAAATCCCGCTAAACCTGTCATGAGCCGGATCGAATGAGCGGGTACAACCAACACGAAAGTCACATCAGACACGGGACTAAGGACACACGGCTCCTAACATTTTAACAATAATACATTAACACTATAACACGAAAACACGCCGTTACTATAACCCTTAAACACCTGAACACTCTAACACTGCCGTTATGTCAACCACTCACAAACTGCACTTCACCGACGCCCGTTCGCTGGATGTCATTGAAGACGAGAGCATTCAGTTAATTGTCACCTCGCCCCCGTACCCGATGATTGAAATGTGGGACGGAATTTTCGCAGAGATAAATCCGGCAATCGGTGAAGAACTTTCCAGGGGAAATGGACAAAGTACATTTCGGCTGATGCACAGGGAGCTGGAAAAAGTCTGGACGGAGTGTGAGCGTCTTTTGAGCGCTGGTGGAATTTTTTGCATCAATATCGGTGATGCCACCCGAACGGTGGACGGGGATTTTCGGCTCTGGTCGAATCATGCGGAAATTATCCGGCAGTGTGAATCGCTGGGATTGCCGAACCTGCCGAACATTCTCTGGCGGAAGCCGACTAACTCGCCGACCAAGTTTATGGGATCAGGAATGCTGCCGCCCGGGGCTTATGTGACGCTGGAGCACGAGTACATCCTGATATTCCGGAAAGGTGGAAAGCGAGTATTCCGTACTGAAGAAGAAAAGCAAAATCGCCGGGAGAGCGCCTTTTTCTGGGAGGAACGCAACCGGTGGTTCTCGGACGTCTGGATGGGTTTAGCGGGTATCGGCCAGGAATTGAACGATACGAAATTGCGCGAAAGAAGCGGAGCGTTCCCGTTTGAGCTGGCATTCCGGCTGGTCAATATGTTCTCCGTGAAGGGAGATACCGTACTCGATCCGTTCCTTGGAACCGGCACGACTATGCTGGCATCTATGGTGGCCGGGCGAAACAGCATCGGCGTTGAAATCGATCCGGGATTTCGTAAAAGCATCGAAACCCAGGTTGAAACGGTTCCGGGATTAACGAAGCAGGTTGTAAGTGAACGATTTGAACATCACGCTGAGTTTGTCACGGAACGGGAAAAACCGTTCAAATATCGTAACGATTTTCACGATACGCCGGTGGTCAGCCGGCAGGAGACGGAGCTGCGGTTGCGGGAGATTCGCACGGTTACTCGCCACAGTGAAAATGTGTATCGTGTAGAATATCAAAACTTATAAAGTTTGCTTGACGGGATCCCTCGGCTCGCCCTGCTCGCTTGGGATGACTAAAATATTAGCATTAAGCAAGAAACAGTCATTTCGAGCGACTCCGATTTATCGGAGGAGTCGAGAAATCTCCTGAAGTATATCTCCGATCACCGGATTGACCCTTTCGGGGGTCGGCGACGCTGAGAATCGTAGTTGCCGGAAATTCGAACCGAAATCCGTTATCGGTTTCTTCTTTGCCCAGAACATCAGCCTGAAAGTGTTTGGCAAGATACACGTGACGATCCCGCTCCGTCTCATTAAAGACGGACAGGTCACAAGCGATTGGCTTTTTGCTCATTCAGGGGTTCATCCTTTCCGAACTGACAGAAGTACCGGTGCTTTCGGAAGAGGCGGTTCCGGCGTTCCTGGCGAACAGCCAGCCGAGTGTCCCTCCGTAAATCAGGTGCAGAATCAACGTTGCCACAGCGATTTTAGGAGTGATATTTGAGCCGAATATTCCCCATCCCAGAATAGGCAGCCAGATTACCTGCATAATCAGCCACAGGATGGTTCCCCAGAGGAATCCGAATCCAATAGACCGGTTGGAAAAGAGCCAGGTAAATACCATTAGTGAAGTTTCAAATTAAATTGCTATCCGTAATAATGTCTTTTGGTGTGATAATCCTTCTCCAGGCCGGGGCCGGTGATCTCGTCAAAAAGAAACTGTCGGCGGATTTTCAGGCCAACCGGATCTACGTCACTCCGGTCACCCAATCGGGAGATACGCTTCGGTTTTACACGGATACCGGTGGGGGCGTTAACATGGTATGGCCGTCGGCGGCCAAAGATCTGGGGCTGGATACCACGCAGCGTCAAATGCGGGGACAAACCGTTACCATTGCCTCGCTCCCGGATTTTTCCTCGGAGGCAGAGATCCCGCTACCCCCGAAATCATCCTCCGGCTTAGGCGAACATCTTGCAGTCCGCCCACCTCATCGATTACTTAAGCCCGGCGGCGCCGGATTTTTGGGAGCCACCTGGTTTACCACCCGGATATGGGAGTTCGACTATCCAGGACAGACTCTTGCCTTAATCCCAGAGATGGATTGGGCGGGTCGGTCAGATAAACACACAGTATATCTGGGATTCCAGACCGATGCGAACGGAAATAAAACAACACATTTTCCACGGATTCCCATAGAAGTGGACGGCGATTCCATCGACGTCCTGTTTGATACCGGCGCTACGGTGCTGGCAAAGAAAAATACAGCTGAGCGGCTAGGAAGAACTGATATTAGAAATATCGGTACGTGCTTTATCATCGATTCCATATTTACCAGGTGGCAGGAAGCCCACCCTGATTGGGAGGTCATCGAAAACGCGGAGCGGCAGTCAGGTATGCCCATGATTAAAGTACCGGAGATCGGGATTGCGGGTTATGAAGTCGGACCGGTCTGGTTCACCAAACGCTCCGATAAAAGTTTTACCGGTCGTATGTCCCAATGGATGGACGAGCCTGTCTACGGCGCAGTTGGCGGGTCCGCGTTTCAGCATTTCCGGATGATCATCGATTATCAGGAACAGATGGCCGAGGTTCACCTGAAGGAATCTTAGAAGGAAAAGGTCCTTCAGCTACAAACTATCGATTCAGTGGTACCGGAGATTCCGTCCATACGGATGATTATGACCTAAATTGAGCGATTGGCATACCCGGAGGGTCTGTCGAGGATTTCACGGAGCCTTCGCGCTCAACAGATTGGTGCAGATCGCCGCACAAAATCGCTTAATTTAGGTATGAGTAAGATTACGATTAAGAAACGCTGAACAATAACACTTTAACACGGTAACACTCTAACACTGTCGTTCAGATACCCATATATCCGCCCGCCTTCTCGTGATGCAGCGGCGTGCCGGCTTCGTACACTTCCCGGCGCGGCGGCTCATCCATGAGTTCGGGGAAGCGATTGTAGAGGCTCTCGGTGAACAGGTAATCCAGATGCTCGTTGGACTCCGGTGACCAGCCCATGATCCGCTCCCAGATCTCGGCGTTCTCCATGCAGAAGTAAATAAACAGATCCTCGCCGCCGTACTCGCGAATCCAGTCGTAGACCTTGCGATAGAGCCGTAGGCGCAGCGGCTTTACGTAGCGCATCTTCCCGTCGTTCCCCTTGATGAGCTCCTGATACACGATCTTCGTCTTCGGAAACTTGGAGACGATCTTGGACTTCATTTCCGGCGGAAACCGCAGACTCCCCATGCTGATCCAGGTGATGCGATCCGGGTCGACAGTATTGAATAGCCTTTGAATGATTGATTCGTATCCATTTTCCCAGTCTTCGTAGTAGAGGATCGGATCGAAGTGCAGCCCCAGTTTGAAACCGTGTTCCTGGACTTTGGCCATGGCTTCCAGTCGTTCATCGAAGTTTGCCGCCTTAAACTCTTCGCCTGCGACGACTTCCGGGGGATTCACCGACCACGAGCAGACCACCTTGCCCTGGTGATCCATGTCCAGAAAGTTATCCACGGTATTGGACTTGGTTTTGAGTTCCAGCAGCACGTTCGGCAGCGCGGTGAAGACCGGAATAATCTCTCTGGAGAACTTGCTGTAGTCGTCGAAAGCCAGGGAGTCGGTCATCTCGCCGGTACCGATACGGAAAAACCGCTCCGGCTGGCTCTTCACCTTTTCGTGGATTTCCATGGCCAGGTTTTCAGTGTCGGCGTAGACAGTCGTCACCGGATTGTTAGATCGGAAGAGCAC
>JAANXI010000100.1 GCA_018263365.1 Fidelibacterota bacterium
TGCCAAATCCAGGGAATCTGCTCTGTGCGGCACTGGCCACCTGTCTGCATTCTACCATCCGGATGATTGCGAACTATATGCAAATACCGCTCGAGAATCTGGAGGTGAAGGTCTCTTCTATGGCAGATGTGCGGGGTACGCTGCGTGTCGACCTGGATGTGCCTGTCCAGTTCCAGCAGATGAAAGCCTATATAACCATTCAGGCTGCGGATGCCATCCCGCATCAGGCGGTGAAAAAACTGTTGAAAGCGTCCGAATATAGCTGTGTGAATTCGCAGACGCTGCGAAATGGGGTCTCGATGGAGATGGAATATGATTTTGGCGAATAATTCCCCCGGATAAGGGGCATCTTTACCTTATACATGGAAGAATTCGCAGTCTGATTCACGCTAGTTTTGGTATTTTGCTGTCCAATTACAAATTGTACTCATCCCAGAGAAAATCGAGGTTGTCCTCGATATCTTCCTGGTCCAGCCCGAACGCTGATAAGGAGAGATTCCTGTGTTTTCTTTGATGCTGTGCCAGCCGCTCTGATAATTTATCCCAATAGTCTTCGCCTGGCTCAATCTCTGCGTAATCGAAAAAATTCTTGAGCACTACTACCAGTTCCCGGATTAATTCGGAGAAGTGTATAATGTACAGTTGATCTGGTGGTATCAACTCCTTCACCGATTCAAAATACTGGTAGAGAGCCAGACTCCATCGGTATTTTTCCTGAAAATACTTCTTCCATTCCTCCCGGCTGAGGAAGTTTTGGACAAACCGGTGCTGGAATGATAAAAAGGACCGAATGGACTTTTGAGGTTTCCGGATGATATAGACTATTTTGGCATCAGGGAATTTTTGTAACAGAGTGTGTAACCGAAAAATAGAGGGGTTCAGCTTGACAACGATTTGCGTTTTCCCGGTATAAAGTATCTGCCGCTTGAGAAATTCTTTCATTAAGTCAACCGACCGATCTGAATCGTCGAAATCATTCCAGCCCAGGCGAAAGCCATCGTCTGCTGCTTCATCGTCAATAATCAACCAGGGACAGAGAATATGTAATATCTCCGAATCTAGGCGATGCAGAAACAGGGCTTCTTCCTCCTCCACCTCATCCAGGCGGATTTGATGTCCCTTTTCCCGGCCCTGGAGCACATCAACACCGAGGAATCTTAATCCGAGGATAATTGGATGCAGTATTTTTCTCACAGTGAGAGCGGGGAAGAGCATCTCCCAGGTGGTGAACATCGCTGCCTGATTCGATTCGTAGATTCGTTTCTGAAAAAAGGTGGTTCCGCTCCGGGGATGCCCTAAAATAAAAATCGGGGCCTTCACATCAATTTTCCAGAGAACTGGAAAAAACAGATAATCCATTAATAGCGTGACACGGGTAAATATCAAAAAAAACGTGCCGCCAAACAGCGTGAGGATTGCCAACCCAAACCTGCGGTATTTCCAGTATATTTTAGCCAGAAGGCCAATCCGCTGTATTGTTGAAGCATGTGAATGAATATTCGTCATTATTCGCCATCTTCGCTTGATACAGGTTGGACAGAATGCGAAGTTTTGAATCTCTGGAAACCCGATTCCAGCCCAATGTAAATCAACGAAAATATCCCCAGATAATAGAAGTCCAGTATGCGCCATCCCACAAGCATGGTTCCAATGGCGCTCTTGGGCAACATCTGACTGAAGAACAGGAGAAATAATCCTTCGGCGCCCCCAGTGGCGCCTGGCGTTGGTACTAGAGACATCAATGCGAAAATCATCATCTGGATGACGATAAAAACGAAGATATTCACCTCATAACCCAGCCCAAGCGCCAGAATTGGGGTGATTGAATACCGGCCTGCCCACTGGATGCCTGAAAATAACACGTTGAGCGCAAATCGCCATTTCCCTCGCCGGATCATTGATGCATAGAGCGCTTTGAACTCAATCCAGAACCGGAACAATTTGACCCGAACCTTTCCCGGATGTGCGTTTTCGCCGCGAAAAAATTGCCAGATGAGCAACAGGATTACCACCGCAAGCAGACTCAGACCAAAGACCAGGGCTTTACTTTGAAGAATTTGTGCGAATTTATCCAGGGAATGCAGTTTGAGGATTATGCCGGTTATGATGGCTATCGGCATGCCGATCGAATGGGAAAAAATATCCTCTACCACGGCAAGGGAAGTGACCGATGCAGCCTCCCCTGCCGGAAGTCCGCGTCTGTAAAGCATACCCATTTTGATTGGTTGGCCACCGATGGCGGTCGGAGTAATAGCGGCGCCCAGTTCCGACCAGATAGAAATCCGGAACCCCTCTATATATGTGAACTTTCTTTTTAAAAAATTCATCCAGTTCTGGAGGCGGAGTGCTTTGGAAAACCACGGGATTAGCCGAACAGCGGCTGCCAGTAATAAAAATCCTGGATAAAACTGCCGGATACGTAACAGATCTGAGATATCGGTAAACAGGTAGACAATAAGTATATTTATCGCGGCAAAAACCGGGAAGAACATCAATACCCGGCGAACCAGAGTGCGTCTGTCCGAAAATTCTATGTCACTGAATTGCATCCGGGGGATCCGAAATCTGGGAAAACTGTTGGTTTTTATCTTGAAAAAGATCCATAGAATGCGATTAATCCGGTCTATCTTGCCAGCGAAAGATACAGGGTGCAGAGAAATATGCCAACATTTTAATCCGGAGACCAGCATTCCTCCTGCGAATGCGATTTATAAGGTTCAGACCCATTGGTAGTGTCAATTTTTCCGAATTCCAATCGAATTAATTTCTCCTTGCTTTCATTTTTTGGGGAAGTAGATTAAGGAAAACTATTTTGCAATGCGGCATTATTAAAGCCGTTTGCTATCTCATTTTCGACAACCCTGGGAAATACCATACATGTGGCCCTATTTCTCAACTGATTATTCCGGAAATCGGTTTGGCTTATTTTCTACTTCCCATTGGACTGCCTTAGCGATATTGCTGGTGTTGTACCTGACTTTATTTCGGTTCCGCCGATATTTCAGAGGTAACGGGTCGGCTGATAAAACCGCCCGTTTTATCATAGCATTTATTTTGATTCTTCAGGAGATCGTGTTGAACATCTGGCGGTTTGTAAACGGGGACTGGTCGATTGCGACTTCGCTTCCACTGCATCTTTGTGGAATAGCGGTAATGCTTTCAGCGATAATGATGTACAACAAAAATTACCTCCTGTATGAAATTACCTTTTTCTGGGGATTGGGTGGCGCTCTCCAGGCATTGATTACTCCCGATATCGGTCCGTATGGTTTTCCGCACTTTCGGTATTTTCATTTTTTCGTGTCCCATGGGACAATCATCCTTGCCAGCTTGTATATGACTTTTGTGCACCGGTATCGCCCGCACCACAAGTCGGTGTGGAAAATATTCGTATTGACGAATGCCTATGCGGCATTTATCGGATTTTTTAACTGGATCACCGGGGCGAATTACCTCTATATCTGCCATAAGCCGGAAACCAGCTCTATGCTGGATGTGATGGGCCCGTGGCCGTGGTATCTGATATCTCTGGAAGTCCTGGCGCTGGCTTCCTTTTACCTGTATTATTCCCCGTTTGCGCTGCGACGAAAGTTACTAACGGAGAGAACAGAGTAATCGTCCCATAGATGTTATTGGCAGTAGTGTCGTGGTAATCCTCGGACATTTCGTATCAAAAGACGTGCAATTCGCACACCTTCCGGAAATGATACCCGTAGATTGACAGCGTGATTGCCAGGGGAAACAGTTTGGGCTTGCGGAACAGGGTCCAGAAGAAGAGTTTCCAGTAATACAACCGTTCCTTTCCGACAATGCCCAGTTGAAATATGGACCGAAACAAGGCAAATATTTCCTCCCGGCTTACCGACGTATTCACTTTCCCCGGCTTATAATCCTTCAGAAAGGTTTTTAACCGCTGATAGTATTGTTTGGGCGAGTAGATATTTTCCAGGATATGCCGGTACCCGGTTTTCAGGGTATCGAGTCCCATCTTTGGCAGGATGTTGGTAGAGCCGTCCACGTTGTCACCGGACATAAATCCGAGTAAGCGTCCTGCTTCCTGCAGCCGTTCATATAATTTGGTGCCGGAAGGCGCCTGGAGCAGTCCCACCATCGCCACGACGATTCCGCTTTGTTGAATAAACTGGATCTGTCGCTCAAAAATAGACGGCGGATCATTGTCAAATCCCACGATAAATCCTCCCTGTACCTGAATGCCATTTTGGTGGATTCGCTTTACATCCGCAACCATGTCTCTGTTCTGGTTTTGGGATTTGCTTGCTTCGTGCAGGCAGGCCTCTTCCGGGGTTTCTATCCCGATGAACACGGATTGAAACCCGGCTTGGCTCAGCATTGTCATCAGTTCGGGATCATCGGCCAGGTTGATCGAGGTTTCCGTCAGAAAGGAAATTTCCGGGTGGGTTTCACGCCAGTGAATCAGCGCCGGGAGCAGGTCGTTTTTCAGGTGCTTCCGGTGCCCGATAAAATTGTCGTCAACGAAGAAGATTTGGTCCCGCCATCCCTGGGAATAGAGGGCATTTAGTTCGGCAATCATTTGGGCTGATGGTTTGGTGCGAGGGGCATGGCCGAATAACGTGGTCACGTTGCAAAATTCGCAGTGATAGGGGCATCCGCGGGAATACTGGACGCTCATTGTGGCGTACCGATCCATATTTAGCAGGCTCCAGTCCGGCGTCGGAGAGAGTTGCAGGTCCGGATGCTGTGCCGTCTCATACCGATTTTTCGGAGTACCGGCTTGCAGGTCGGACAGGAATCCAGGAAGCGTGATTTCTGCTTCACCAAGCACCAAGTGATCGACTTCCGGAAACTTATCCGGCGCACATGAAAACAGAGGACCGCCCCCGACGACGGGAAGATTATTCTGGTGGCACTGCTCGATTAACCGGTGCGTCGGTTCGCGCTGGAGATCCATGCCGCTGATGAATGCATAGTCTGCCCAGGACATATCATCCGGGCCGAGGGTACTGACATTGAAATCCACCAACCGCTTATTCCAGTGATCCGGCAGCAATGCGGCCACGGTCAAAAGCCCTAACGGCGGTGACCCCGCACGTTTTCTGATGAATTTCAGGGCGTGTTTAAAACTCCAGAACGTATCCGGGATCTTGGGGTACAACAATAAAATATTCATGACACCCTCTTGTCGGAATATTACCGAACGATATATTATAACTCACCGATAAACAAATATGTAATAAAACCATTTATGTGACATCACCGAATAAGAAAAGGAAAGTAAAAATAGGCAATCAGCAATCAAGGTCACACAAAGTTTACAGGAAAATTTTCGACGTTCAAAGAACCAATTAGTACTGCAAAGATTCGCCTCCGGTGCTGTTAAATGATTGAAAATGTTATTTTCTTTCCTCGGCTATTATCAATACTTTTCCTTCGTCAACGCTACTCAGATTTTAACTTAAAAAAATAAAAGGATATTCTATCATGAATAAAGTCATATTGATCACCGGCGCTTCTTCAGGTATTGGTAAAACCACTGCTCTGCGATTACTGAATGAAGGGTATACTGTGTACGGAGCGGCCCGGCGGGTGGGAGAAATGCAAGTGCTTGAGGAGAATGGCGGACACGCGTTACACATGGATGTTACCGATCACGAATCCGTCACCGGTGGAGTTGAGGGTGTTCTCGATGAGCAGGGACGCATTGATGTCCTCATTAATAATGCCGGATACGCCGTTTACGGGGCAATTGAGGATACGGATATTGATGAGGCCCGCCATCAATTTGAGGTGAACCTGTTCGGGTTAGCCGATCTTACCAAAGAAGTCCTGCCAGTGATGCGCGACCAGGAATCGGGAACAATTATCAATATTTCATCTATGGGCGGAAAAATTTATACACCGCTCGGTGCATGGTATCATGCATCCAAACACGCGCTGGAGGGCTGGTCAGACAGTTTGCGCCTGGAGGTAAAGCAGTTTGGCATCGATGTAGTCATCATTGAACCCGGGATAATCGAAACGGGATTCGAAGATGTTTTGAAGCAGCCACTGTTAGACCGGTCGGGAGATGGGCCGTATCGGGAAATGGCAGAAGCGGTCACCCGCACGACCAGAGACTCATACGAAAATAACTCCTCACCGGCATCCGTCGTCGCCGGTGTTATTGCAAGGGCAATTCGTGCCAAAAAGCCCAAAACCCGATATGCGATGGGCAAAATGGCCAAGATGACGATCTTTCTCCGCAAATATCTCAGCGACCGCCTGTTTGATGCGGCGATGTTGAGCCAGGTGAAGTAATAGATTGCACCGCAGGAAACGGCGCTTAGTACATGCCGGTTTCATTATGGCGTTGAGCAGAGAGACATCCCCGGTGTAGTTTGGATGCTTTACTATTGTAGGAATAATCCTTACCCTGATAAGGACGCTTTTGTTTTGCGATCCACTCAGTCCTGTGAGATTAGTCAATATCCCCGAATTTCTGTGATCGCAAGGGCTGTAAGTCCATGCGGAGATGTACTCGTAATCAAGAGAAGCATTAAATATAGAAGACAAGGGAGATACAGCTATGCGACGAGTTACAATCTCTTTTATTATATGGGCTTTGTTTATTTGTGGCTCTGCAATATTTGCCGAAACAATCGTTGAGTCGGGGGAAGTATCCGGAACCTGGTCTACTGAAAATTCGCCCTATCTTATCCAGGGAGAAATAAATGTACCGGCAGGAGATTCTCTGTTCATTGAGCTTGGAGTTGATGTACTGTTTCAGGGATGGTATGCGCTGACCGTATCCGGATTTTTAGAGACATCTGGCCGCCCGGACATGCCGATTATATTCGCACCCCAGGACAGCGGTTCCTGGTGGGGAGGCCTACGGTTTGTTGGCGCTCTGGACAGCAGCCTGCTGAATTATTGCGTTCTCGAATATGGCCGGGCAACGAGTGCTGAACCCAGGGACAGGGGCGGAGCGCTCTATATTAAAGATACCAGCCCCAGCGTAACCTATACGACAATCCGGGAGAGCAGGGCTGTGGAATACGGAGGCGCCGTGTATTCGGAGAATGCTTCTCCGGTGTTCGAGTATTGTACTATCACAGAAAACCAGGGAGGTTCGGAAGGAGGTGGGCTGTACTTTATGAATTCAGAGCCGGCCATCAGATATTCCCGGATCAGTGATAACACTTTGGCGCTTTCCGGAGGCTTTTCAGCGGTTCATGGCAAGGGCGGTGGACTCTTCTTCGATAATTCGCCGGGTGATCTTCGATATAACCTCATTACAAATAATTCCGTAGAAGCAAATGGGAATGTTGGCAGTACGGCAGAGGGCGGGGGAATTTACGCGGAGTTTTCTGATCTTGTTCTGGTTGGAAATACCCTGTCCGGCAATACCACAGCTGTGAATGTGCAAGATGGAGACGGAGGTGGACTATATCTCACAGGAGCCGACCCCCTTCTGGTAGACAACATCTTATGGGATAACGCGCCCCAGGAGATATTTTTCGCGACGGATGGTATCGCTGCATCAGTAATGGTAGCGTATTCCGATATCGAGGCCGGACAATCGGGCATCGTTGCTGGCAGCGAAACAACAATCCACTGGGAAGAGGGAAATATTAACATCAATCCCCAGTTTGTGAACCCGGCGCAGGGTAATTTTGAACTGGCTTCGGGGTCGGCCTGCATCGATACCGGGACTGCATACTTTGAATGGAATAGTGAGGTTATCGTCGATTTATCCGC
>JAANXI010000101.1 GCA_018263365.1 Fidelibacterota bacterium
TGGGAACTGGGAGCCGCATTCTGTGCAAGAATAGACGATGGTGCGTTTTTTGGCCATAATTATTTTACTCGCATTATTTAGTCAGCGCTGGATGCCCTCGGAGGGCTGCCAGCGCTTTTTCTGTAGTTTACTTCCCCTGAATAATTCATGAATTTTCGCTGTACGAAGTACCGGCATTCACCCCGAAGTGCCGCTGTCAAGAAAAAGCCACTCTTTCTCACCAGAGACTCCTCCCGGAGCGACGGGCTAAGACGGGTTCAGAGTGACACCCCGAGGCGTCATCCTGAACGTGTCGAAGGGTCAACGCCGGACCAGTGCTCAAATTGTCAGCACAGAAGCAATTTGACAGTTTCTATGGTCTTGGTTAAAAAATTCATGAATTATTCAGGTTCACAGAATAATCATCGCAATCAGGAAGTCGTTAACCAAAATAACGGCGGAGGAGTACACAAATGACTTAATCGCAGCGTCTCCGACTCCTCTGGCGCCGCCAACCGTGTTCAATCCCACATACACTCCGATCAACGCCGTTGTAAATCCGAAAACCAGCCCTTTCACCAGGCTGACCACTGCATCTTCAACGGCGAAATACTCCCGGAACGTCCCAAAGAACACATTTGCGCCCTGGTCGTACACGATATTCGCTACAGCAAAGGCGCCGCCCATAGCGATAATATCCGCAAAAACGATGACCACCGGTAGCATAATGGTCGCCGCCAACACGCGCGGCATTGCCAGGTATCGCACTGGATCGATGGCCATGCTTTCCAGCGCATCGATCTGTTCGGAAACCTGCATTGTCCCGATCTCCGCGGCGATGGAAGCGCCGTTCCGTCCCGCGATGACAAGGCCGGTCAAAACCGGTCCCATCTCCAACAGGATCGCCTTCCCGGCGGCCGATCCAAGAAAATCAAGTGGCATGATTCCGGCCAGTTGATATGCTGCTTGCCAGGAGGATACTGCTCCGGCAAAAATCGACACCACAGTGACGAGTGGCAAGGATCGTACACCAATCTGCATCGCCTGGTCAATGAACAGGTCCCGATCTTTCAAGAGAGAAGGCAGATTGGCGCCAATGCGCACAATCAGCAGCGCAATGCTGCCGAGTTCACTGAATGCCTGGAGTGAATTTTTCCCGATGTACCGGACGAGTCGTTGAATTGCGGTTTGCATAAGTTTAAAGATACCGTTGCTGCCGATACACCGCAACGAAAGAGTTTTATACTCGGAGCGCTTTAAGACTGGGGGCTCCCAGGTTAAAGCGCCAATTCCGCAAAATTTTCGGTTAAAAATCCGTGCCGATGGAAAAGTAATACTTCGGCGGCGAGGCATCTCCGAACAGATGGAAACTGGTAATTTCCCACGCCACATCGATCTTCATGAGAAAATACCCCATGTTGATCCGGAATCCGTAGCCGTACCCGGCAATCATATCATCAAATACATGCTTGCCGTACTGATTGGTCTTAAGGATGTTCAGGTTCTGATTTCCGGCGCCGCCTCCCCACGCAACACCGCTATCCCAGAAGAAGTTGCCCCGTACATTCTGGAAAAAGACCGGGAGCGGAAACCGCATCATAAAGTACTGAATAAACGGAAAGCGAAATTCGGCGTTGAGCAAGGCATAACGCGTGCCAGCCCTTTCATAGTATCTGGAACCTCGTACCGGCATAACAAATTTGGAAAAATAGATGTTTTCCGGATCCCGAACATAGTCCGACAAATTCTGCCGGAAACTTCGATTAAACCAATTGGGAACGCCTCCGAGGAAGAATCGCTGGGCGTTTTGGCCTTCACTCAATCCCCCGGTCAACCGCAAGGCCATACTGTAGTCCCGGTGAATCATCCAGTACTTCCGGAAATCGAATTCGCCTGTTTTAAAGTCGAGGCTGTTGGCGTTATACTTCGGGCTTTGGGTATAGGTCAGGTTGAACCGGGTGCCGTCATGCGGGCCGGTATACGCCCAAATCGTATTATCATAGACGAAAGAAACCGACGGCAAGACTGTTTCGATTTTTTCTTTACGATAAAATTGCCCCCAGGTCGGATCATTGGGAGAAATATTCAATGTCTGCATTTCCACATTGTAGAACATCGCGTCAAAATCAATCCGGGTGAACTTGGAAAACGGCCGCGACAGGCTGCCAATCGCCCCGTAATTCCGGTATCGATAAATGATAGGCGTGTAATAATCCTGGAAGAAGTTGGGAAAGTTAAACACCGTTAAACCGTAATTTGTCTGTTTTTCCAGGTAATTGTATGTCAAATAATAGCTGCTGTTCTGCAAATCGATAAACAGATCGGTTGCCAGCTGGAAGCGATGGTTTCCAAGGATGTCGCTAAACATGAAGACCGTACTTCCCTGGAAACCGAAAAAGGTATTATAGGCGGCCTGGCTGTTGATTAAATCGAGGGTGAAACGGGTTTTGTAGTCATGCGCCACATAATCGCCCTGTTCATCTCTGGATGCCAGTGTATCAGGGAAGGCATCGAGCGAATCAGAACCACTTTGCTGCCACTCATAGCCAGGCGCAAAAATATACCGGGAATATTGGCCGCCCTGGCGATCGTTTTGGGCATTCTTCTTTGGTTTTTCCTTTTCGATATTAATGTCCGCCAGGAAACCGGTATCGACATCCGGCCGGGAATAAATGACAGGCAGGTCCCCCTCTTGCTGCTTTTTCCGGAAGTTCGTCAGTGGCGGATCGATCGATCCGGGCTCAATTTCCAACGGATTCGTCAGCGTATAAATGTCCCAGCCGCTTTCATGGAATCCGGTGAAAATCAGGCGGGAGTCATCTGAAGACCAGCTCAACTGTTGCACACCTGTTAAGACGTTTGTTATTGCGTATTGTTCACCGCTGTCCAAATCGTGGATGTAAATGTTGTACACTCCAGATTCATCCGAGGTATAGGCAATCTTATTTTCCGTATGCGCCCATACCGGATAATTCTCTTCATACGGTGAGTCGGTAATAAGTTTTATAGAATCAGTTTTCAGGGAATAAACATAAATATCCTTATTCGTATAATCGTACTCATTCATTGGCTGTTCCGGATCGCCGGTATGGCTTTGTCTGTCAGAGACAAACACGATCTTCTCGCCATCAGGACTCCAGCGAGGCTCGCTGTCGCTATACAAATCATTCGTTACATTCTCTAACTCTTTAGAATCAAAATCGTACACATAAATATCGCTTTTTGCCCCATCATGCCCGATCATCACTATCTTGCTGGTATCAGGTGACCAGTCAGCGGTAAAGAGGTTAGGCACTTTAAATTTCAGCGTTTTTTTCTCGCCAGTCTTGACATTGATAATATTCAGGCCATCTTTTTCACCGGCTTTACTGGTCAGCGCAATGTATTTCCCGTTCGGCGACCAGGTTATCCCGGACTGCAGCCACTTGAGTTCTTCGAAATCCGGCGTACGATTCCCGGAGACCAACTTTTTGATCTCTTTGCCGTCGAGAGCAGAGATCAGAAAAATATCGGCGTACCCCTCTCGATCAGACAATATTGCAATACGTCCCCCGTCCGGAGAAATCGCGGGAGCGATGTTATAATAATTCCGCAATTCCTCGTGATCAGTCAATTGCTTAGCAATATCCTGGACATCTTCCCGGCCTTGAATATCCGGCCAATACTGTTTCCGGATATACTTCCGCCAGCGTTTACTCAGTTCATCAAATTCTCCCCCAAGCGCACTTTTCACGCCTTCCTGGATGTTGCGCTTCCGCTTAATCTGATTAAAGAGTTCGCCAATTTTGGGCTTACCATAAGTATCGGAGATATATTTCATCACCGACTGGCCGCCTTTATAGGCAAGATATCCGTTCAATTGCTGCACCCGGGGAATTTGGCCATTGATCGCCAGGTCCCGTAAAATCATATCGGCTTTGGTATCCCAGTATGTCGACGAGAATTCCGGATAGCCTTCGGACATCCAGCTCGGCAATTGCACCGTTACCCTGCCGCTGACAATCGATTGGATCGACCCTCCGTAAAGGAAATCGTTGATAACCCCGTGGACCAGTTCGTGATGAATGACATGTCGGAATTGTTCGTAGTCGCCTTCGTACGGAACCACTATCCGGTTTTTGAAGAGTTCGGTGAATCCGCCAACACCCTCCGGGAGATAGGACAACGTAACATTGGTCTGTTGAAAATCGTTATGTGAAGCGTACACAAGAATGGAGATCCGTTCGGTTAGCTTCCAATTCAGTTCTTCACTAATCTGCTGGAGTGCTTTTTCGGCAACCTCCGCGGCAAAGACAGCCAAATCGCGATGCCCCGGATAAAAATACACGTCAAAATTATCCGAACGGATAAAGGCCCAGTCGAACTCCTCGTACTGAACCTTATTTTGGCCGAACGTTTGCGCCTGGAGATCGGCTAATCCAGGAGTGCCGAAGACAAACAGAAAGGCCAGCAGATAGACACTCCCATATTTTATTGCTGATTTCATGGGTATTTCATACACGTTTATGGACGGAAGGTTCCGTCCCGGTTTATCATGGATTTCCCAAAGATGTTCATTCCGGCTCAAGCCTCACACAGGAGGACAAATAAAAATGTCCTTTCGCTGATTTCCATCCAGAGTTGCCACACGCTAATTATAGAAAACCGGAATCCACTTCGCAATTGTTTTGTTACCGGAACAGTTTTGACCTTGGCGGTTTATATGCTGACTCTCACCCGGAACACGCCCCAAAATCCGTTGCCATTTACCATACCTTCCTGTAATTTCGCCCCATTCAAGGGAAAGAGGTTTATGGTACAACCACTGTATTTTATCTCGGATTTACATTTTCACGTCGATCCCACTCCTCAGGATGCGGAAAAACTGCGCCGGTTCCGCGCGCTCAGCCGCAGAATTATTGCCGATGAAGGCGTGCTTTACATCGTTGGTGACCTCTATGATTTCTGGTTCGAGTATAAATATGCCATCCCGCGGCATCATTTGGGCGTTTTATGGATTATTTCTGAATTGGCAGAAGCCGGAACCGAAATCCACTATCTCACCGGCAACCACGATTACTGGATCGGAGAGTTTTGGGAGAAGGATATGGGGGTACATATCCATCAGGCTCCAATTGAAACATCCTACGCCGATAAGCGCTTCTGGATCTGCCACGGTGACGGAGTCCTGGCGGACGACCGCGGTTACCGGATACTCAAAAAGATTCTGCGGAATCCTGTTGCAATTCGGTTGTTCAGACTGCTCCATCCTGACTGGGCGTTCCGGCTGGCTAAAAAGGTCTCCTCCACTTCCCGAAAGTATAACAAATTCGATATTGACCAGAATCGCCAACTGCTCACGCGTGTGTACGAAGAATATGTTCTCGATGTCTTTCAGCAGGGATATGACTATGTGGTTATGGGCCATCTCCATCATCCCCATCTGCATACCAACGAGAATCAAACCTTCATAAATCTGGGTGATTGGTTGAACTTTTATACCTTTGGAGTTTTCGACGGCGCCGAATTCACCCTCAACTACCTCACGGAAAATCTCGAAAGAAGAATTCGCCGGAAATCCTGGTGACCGCTTACTTAGGCTTGACTATTAACTCGAATGCAGGTATGTTTTTGAGAAATTTTATACGCTAGGTTCCCATCATGACTAATATCCGACAATCTTACAAAGTGTGCGGCTTTTTGTTTTTTGCCATGGTTCCTTTTCTGCTCACCACGTGCGGCTCTTCTGCCAAAGTAGCCCGCTCCGAACCGGAAGTAAATGAAATCACACAAAAAGCCAGTCAGGGTGACAAAACATCAGTGCAATCCCTGATTGAAACCTATCGTTCCAAAGATGTCGAGACGAATGTACGTCTTGCAGCGCTCAGGGGTCTGGCGGAAAGCCAGGACCCGGCGGCACTCCAGGCTATGCAGGATGTTCTTGGAGAATTGCGGGCTGTTGACCTTCGGCTGTATGTCGAAACTGCCAAGGTGTTAGGACGAACGGGCAACCAATCTAACGCCGCAGCGTTGGTGAACGCATTCGATCAGAGCCGAAAAAAATGGTCGGAACTGCGAAATACACTCGTATCCGGTATTGAACAAACCGCATCCCCACAGATGATTGTGCCGCTCATCGAAGCCTATGAGGCGGCAAAGCAGGATTATATCGCATTTGAAGAGAGTATGACCAAGGCCTTGGGGCAATTTGACGATGACCAGGTCGTTCCCATTCTTATGGTTGTGGCCCAGGATAAAGAGCTTCCATTGAACATTCGAAATAAAGCGATCGATATGCTGGCAGATAAGGAGAATCCAGCTATTGCCGATCTTTTTGTGCAAATGTTGCAAGATCCCCGGACGCAGATTCAGATGCGGGACTTTGCGTTGAATGCATCAAATGAAGTGAACAATGCCGACCTGTTAGTCGCACTCATCGAGAGTTACAATACCGGTCAGCAGCAGTATTTTGCTCTGCTGGATGCCCTGACACGGGCGATGCAAAAATTTACCGATCCACAACTCAAGCCAGCGCTGTCCGAAATTGCGGCCAATAGGGAGTTACCCAATAACGTTCGCAAACAGGCGATTGCTGCCATCGGAGAATACGATGATCCGGCGCTGTATGAAAATTTGATCACCCTGATGCAGGACCCGGAAAATTATTTCTTCTACGAACAAATTTATGCGATTATTCACCGGCAAGGCACTACCGAGCAACTGGAGCGACTTCGCAGAGCCACTTACGAAGCCCACACGACCCAACAGGAGCGTTGGCGCAATGAATAAAATCGGTATCCTACTTGTATCCGCAACACTGTTATTGGCTTCCTGCTCGACCATTTCAGGGCTTTTCAGTGGCGGCGACGAAACGGAAACTGATCAGCAGGCGGTCCAAGAAACCCGGCAACCTTCTCAACAGGATGCTACCCGCTCAACTGCCAGGGATACTTCCCAGCGAGTGCAAACGGCATCCAGGACACAACTATCTAGTGAAAAATCCAGCAGGCAGTTTTATCAATTGGAACAGGACCTCGACAGTCTGAAAAAAGAAATGCGCACTATGCGCCGGTATATTAGAAATACAGATTCGGATATCTCCCCGTTCCTGCTGCAGAAAGAACTGCAAAAAGTGCTCTCGATGCCGGAAGTCACCCATGAAATTGAACTTGTAAACGGTACGACCGTCCGCGGGAAAATTATCCGTGAAACGGTGGATGAGCTTGTTGTTCAGACCCAAATCGGTCATTTAACGCTGAACCGGAATCTTGTGGAGGATACACGCAGAGCTAAACCAGCCAAGGCTAAAGTCGTGCTCGACGGCCCGATTGAAGAGGAGACTCATGAAGGAAAACGGGTTTACCGGGGCCATGTGAAAAATACCGGGTTGCGGCGCGCCGACTTTGTCAGGATTGTATTTGAGTTGTCCAATCCGTCGGCGCGAACTGTCGCTACTGATTCGGCGTTCGTCGATGGTTCCACGCACATGTTTAACACGTCAGTTCTCTCGGATACGTCTATTGAACCGGGTGAATCCGCCAGTTTCGTTTGTACCGTGTTTACGCCCCCGGATACGAAAATCAGTTATTATACGTATGAGATCCACTGGACAGAAGAATAGTATTTTTTTCTCAATTGAGGTCCTTCCACCGGGCCAGAATGACATCAATATTTTTTCTCCT
>JAANXI010000102.1 GCA_018263365.1 Fidelibacterota bacterium
AATCGTATATTTTTTAAAAAGTTACCAAAATCTTGACAATTAGAAATTTCCAAATTCTTGAATTAACCAGGCTACCATGATTGAATATTACTCAGCGAAGAATTATCATCTTCCGGGTCATTATGCGATTTGGGGTGGAAAGCCGGTAAAGGTACATTCCGCTGGACAGGCTCGCACCGGCCTCATCTGTACCATCCCAGGTGACTTCATGGTTTCCTGATCTCTTTACCTCGTTCAGTAGCGTTCGAACTTTACGCCCACGGAGGTCATAAATTTCCAGCCGGACTTCGGCTGTCCTGGGTAACTCAAAACGGATAACTGTTTCGGGATTAAAGGGGTTGGGATAATTCTGGAGTAAGGCAAATTTATCGGGGAGTGTCCTTGGATCAATGGGGTCTGTATCCACTGTGATGCCAAACCATTCCAGCGCCTGACGAATCGGGTTTGCCTCTGATTCTCCCCACCAGACGCCGTTTTCGTCTATTAATGCACCGGGAGCAAACCCCAAATACGCAATTTTATTATCCAGGCTCTCTTCGAGATGAAATCCCACAGCAAGTGAATCCTGCGGATAGCCGGTCTCCGGATGCGGAACAGACCGGAAGGCCGACTGAACCATGGAATCCAACACTAATCCATGGAGATACGTTTGTCCTCCAAAAAGAGAATCGTACGTGTAATAGAGGGTGTTATCTGCGCCCAGAGAATCATACAGGGCAGAAGAGAGCACAGAGTTCTGACTGGGATAAACCGGCCAGGCGCTCTGCCAATTATTTATATCCGGATAGTACGCCTGAATTCCGAGACGCCGGAGAAAAGAGGCCCCAGTACCGGGTACTGTATCCAGTTGTACGGGATGGTAGGTATGGTCGAGCAACTCCGGAACAAATTCAGTGCTAGTGATCAGGCAAGATTTTCCACCGTAATCTAACCAAACGGATAAAGATTCAACTGTATAATCAGGAGTCAAAAGGATAATTGTATCATAGTAATTATAAAAATCTGATGGAAAGTCACCGTAATCATCCACGTTCCAGTAATCGAACGTACCAATACTGTGAAAAGGGTAATATTGGGCATTAAATAATCCCGGCCCGTCCAGAATTAATCCGTCAGCTTCCGAAGATGGTTGGAAGACAAGATATGACTCCGAAAATGTTCCACATTCGAACAGCGAGTTCATGTATTCAATTGACGCTGTCACCCAGTAATCTATTTCGCTTCCAGACGGATAGCCCGGAATTTCCGCTATATAATGAGTACTGTCTGTTGCTGTCATTGGCTGGCTAAATTCTAAGGAATCGTTTACAGACCAATTCAGAGTAACCTCTCGTACTCCCTCGGCGTCAAGTTGAGGAATTGTAAGAACAATTGGCACTGGCTCGTAAACGGGAGAATACGAAAGCGAGGTCAGATCAAAACCACTTGTAAGCATATCACAGTAATGAAAATTGTCAAATTCGAATACTAATTTCCAATCAAGTACGTAAGGCCTAATATACCACCCCCAGTCATCATAGCCCAGCCGGCCAGACGGATTTCCTCGGTCGTCATAAAATTTCAACAGAGGTATGGGCTGGGGAAAATAGTCCTGACCTGCGTTAAATCCCACCCTGGTGGAATCTGACCCATTATTGGCATCACCAGTCAAACGAATGAAGAGAAAATACCTTTCCCCCAGACCAACATAGGGGATATGCCCATAATCCACTGTTGAAATATTTACAACATCACCAACATTGTATCCTTCTAGCGAAATGGAAGCGAATCCCGAATCCGGCCATACTTTTTCAAATAAGGGATCTAAGATGGCGCCAGTATATTCAATGTATTCATCGTAAATCATTCCCTCCCGCCATTGCAACGAATCACCGAATGGTTCAGGATTTCCTGTGTCATAATACCCTAACCACGCTGCTGAATCATTTCCGAAAACGATATCCCAAGTGGGTATTGGGGGCTCAAATGGATATTCAGATTTGTAGATGGCTGCCTCCAGACCAACTCCTTCTGTCTCTGGAACATCGGAAAGGGGTAACAGAATTTCGTTTATAAAACCGTGTGTGGAAAAAGCAGGAAAATACTGGTAGAGGACATCTCCAGGATAACTGATAAAATTTTCATCCGAACCCGCATCCCATGCGATTGTATCAATCGTAGTCGAATCAATTTTATCGACCGGTTTGTCCGAAACGCTCTTAGCAGAATTTCGGTGGATATCCTGTGAATTTGACGGAAAAATTGAGGGGACTGTTAACATGCTCGTAAGAAAAACCGTTATTGCTACGACAGCTCGAGCCGGAAGCACTTTTGTCATAACTTACCTTGTTTTTCTCAGACAGGAAAAGTACAGATTGCTGCTGGTTTTAAGGTTATTACTTCATCATAGTAAAATCAATATCATTTTTATTGTGTCTCACACCCTGACCTGATACTTTTATTACAGAAGTTCCGTAAATGAACATTCACCTTCATAATGAGGTGAGATCATGAGAAAAGCAGCGCCTATTGTTGCCCTGTCCTGCCTTGTCCTTTTTTTCACGGTGCATCTGGTTAATTTGTTTTCCCAGTCCGATACCACACGCTGGCCGCCACCGGGATTTGAGGAGCGCGTGGATGAGCGAAACGAGATGGTGGACGATCAGATTGCCGTCCGCGGGGTTCGATCGGACAAGGTTTTGGACGCAATGCGCAGTGTTCCCAGACACCTGTTTGTTCCGAAAAGTCAGCGGTCAAATGCCTATCGGGATCGGCCCTTGCCCATCGGGCACGGACAAACCATTTCCCAGCCGTATATCGTAGCCTACATGACGGAAATACTGAACCTCTCTTCCGATGATAAGGTGCTCGAAATCGGTACCGGGAGCGGGTATCAGTCTGCGGTGCTCTCGGAGATCACGCCGCACGTGTACACCATTGAAATCATTGAGGCACTGGGGCGGCAGGCGAAAGAGCGGTACGAAAAACTCGGCTACGACTCCATCCGGGTGAAAATTGCCGACGGCTATTTCGGCTGGAAAGAATACGCGCCGTTCGATGCGATAATCGTCACTGCGGCTGCCGGACACGTTCCCCCGCCTTTGCTCAAACAACTCAAACCTGATGGCGTGATGATGATCCCCGTTGGAAGTCCATATCTCACTCAAACACTCATGAAAGTCACCAAATCCGAATCCGGAGAGATGCGCACGCAGAACCTGATGCCGGTACGCTTTGTACCGATGACGGGAGAAGCACTAAAAGAATAATAGCACGCTGATGACGCGGGTCAAGCAGATTGTCGCCAGACGGAAAAGATATTATGAATACTGCGTATTACGTGTTGCGTAGTAAAAACCACTTTGAGATTGTCAAAGAGTAGCTTTGGAGAAATTAGCGATCGGCGCTTCCTCCGGGATGAGAATTACCGTCGGGATATTTTTCTACGCAGTACGGAGTAATCAGCGGAAATAAGGTTCGTGAATATCCCCCAACATAAATCCGAGAGCGAATTCAACTGGCTCATCCTTCTCTCAATTTTCCTCGTTTCGGTCACGCTGGTCGGATTCCAGTTATTATTGATGCGTACGCTGTCGGTGGTTCGTTACCATCACTTTTCGTATTTGGTGATCAGCACAGCGCTGTTGGGGTTTGGAGTCAGCGGGACCTTCCTCTCCTTTTTCTACTCCCGGATGGAACAACATTTTACCCAATGGATGCTGGGATTCTATACCCTCTTTGTCATTTCCATTCCCGGCTGCTATCTCCTGGCGCAGTCACTTTTTATTGATACCCAATACGTCCTGTTCAGCTCGCACCAACAGTTACTGATGCTTTTGTACAATCTCCTGGTCCTGCTCCCGTTCTTTTTCGGGGCGGTAATCGTCGGCGCGGCCATCACTTTTTTCCGAAAGTACATTTCAACGCTGTATGCCGCAGACCTCCTGGGGAGCGGAGTTGGCGGAGTACTTTCCATTCTGGTGATGTTTGTGGTACCTGCCGCGGAACTCCCGTTAAAACTCACGCTCTCCGCGTTCGCCGGATTAGTGTTTCTGATACTTGCTTTTCGCAAAAGCTGGACTCCACAGATGAAAAAATCATTTGTCACTCCGCTGGTGATTGTTGCTGCTGTAGCAACGGGAGTCTCACAGTTCGTAAAACCGGATACACCGGTGGATCAGTACAAAGCGCTGGCGAACTTTCAGCGACTGGAACAGCAGGGCGATGCAACGCATCTGGTTCAGGAACCGGGGCCCCGGGCGCAAATTGATATCTACGATTCACCAAAGGTCCACCACACCCTGTTTGCCGGACTGCAGTCCGAAACGCTGCCGCCCGACCAATTATCGATTCTCATGGATGGGCAAACCGCTGGGACGGCGTTTAAGGTCGACAGCCTTCGGGAAACCTCGATACTGGATTACACGCCGCAGTCGGTCCCGTACCGGCTGCTCTCCAACCCAAAAGTACTGCTCCTCGGTGAAGTCGGCGGCGCCAACATCTGGCTGGCAAACCGATTTGGAGCGAAATCTGTCACAGTAGTTCAGACAAATCCACGGCTCCTAAAATTAATGGAAGGACAACTCGCCAAGGAGTCCGGGGGAATTTTTCTCCGGGAAAAGGTTCGGGTTATCAACAAGGATCCTCGTCTTTACCTTGAGCAAACGAATGAACAGTTTGATCTCGTTCAGTTGGTCTCCGCGGAAGGCATGGCAGCCGGTGTCAGCGGATTACAATCGTTGCATGAAAATTATCTGCTAACCGTGGAAGGCATTTCCCGGGCAATGAGCCGGTTATCCACAAACGGCCTGCTAACCATCACCCGCGGCATCCAGTCGCCGCCCCGCGATAACATCAAAATATTCGCCACATTTGTTGATGCTCTGGAAAGACAAGGCTTCTCCGGCCCGGCAACTCATCTGCTGCAAAGCCGGAATTATCTGGCGGTGAATACAACGCTCAGTGAGTCAAAATTGTCATCCGAAAAAGTGCAAAAATTCCGATCTGTCTGCGATTCTCTGCTGATGGATGCGGACTATTTCCCTGGAATTTCCAGCGGAAAACTCGAACAAATCAACCAAATCGCCGGACCGGAAGGCAAGCCGTACTCCTATTTTTATCACGCTGCTCAAAAGATCCTGCTTGGCGACGCGGAGTCATTTTACCGGGACTGGGCGTATAATGTGCGACCGGCGTATGATAACCGGCCGTACTTTTTCAACTTTTTCAAATGGAGTTCGCTGGACAAATTTATTGATGCGTACGGCCACCACTGGTTGCAACGTCTGGAACTGGGCTATGCCGTCCTCGTCATCACACTGATTGAGATTACAATTGTGGCGTTTGTATTGATACTCCTGCCACTCTTTTTCCGAAGACAGTCGCTAAGGTTAGATCGAAACACTCTGAGCACCTTTCTCCACTTCGCGGGCATCGGCTTCGGATTTATGTTTCTGGAGATGGTGTATATCCAGCGGTTCACCAAGTTCATGGGCGATCCGATTTACAGCGTGGCCGCTGCACTCACCGCAATTCTGGTCTTCGCCGGACTGGGCAGTGCGACGCACCGGTATTTCAATTCCAATCCCCGGCGCCGCATCCGCATTGCATCGCTGGGACTGGCTGTGGTTCTTGGAATTTACCTTGCCGGACTTGACCCATTCCTTGACCTGTTTCTCTCCTTCGGGACATCCGTGCGTTTTATCGTTACCGTGTTGTGCCTGTTTCCGCTTGCCTTCTTTTTGGGATGGTTTTTCCCGTCCGGTATTGCGATGCTTGAAGAGACACGCGATTCACTCATCCCCTGGGCGTGGGGCGTCAACGGGTTCACGTCTGTGGCTGCTGCGCCGCTGGGCGTAATGTTCTCTATGGAATTCGGATTCACAATCACCATCCTCCTGGCAATCGGCTGCTACGGGGTTGTCACTGCCAACACCTGGTTATGGCGTACCGAAACGGGTTAGCCTTATTTCCCCCGGATTTCGACTTGCATCGCCGGGTCGATTATTTTATATACGAGGGATATATTTTGATACAAATCTGCTGGGATAATTTCCAAACCGATATATAAGGGATATAACAGAATCTATGGACTGGCAGTTTAGCCCCTTCTTTCTCATTATCGCAGGGAGCGGCGTTCTTTCTTTTGTATTAGGCCTTTACGCCGCACGCCGTTTGGAGAAACCCGGCGCCAAGGCTCTGATGATTATTTTATTCTCGTCAGCCATTTGGAGCTTTTTATATGTGGTTCAGCTTGCCGTCATCGACTTGCCGCTGAAACTGATTCTCGCAAAATTACAATATCCGGCGATTCTCGCGATTCCCGTGGCCTGGCTCGATTTTGCCTATCATTACCGGAAAGGACGTTCCGGACTTTCCCGTACTCAGTTGACCGTTCTGATTTCAATTGCCATAATATTAATCGGTTTTCTGTTTACCAACCAATACCATGGACTAATGTGGGAAAATATTCGGCTGAATACGCAGGGCAATCTCACGGTAATTTCCAGAGATTTCCAAATCGGTTTTTGGGGGCTTGTTGTTTTTGGCTACCTTCCCCTGATTTACGGAGCCATTATCATTATTGGCGTACACTTTCGCTCCAGGCATCTGTACCGGGCCCAGTCGATGGCATTGTTAACAGGACTCGTCTTGGTGTGGATTCCCAACATTGCCTATCTCGCCGAACTCACCCGAATTGATTATTCCCCGGTATTCTTTACGCTTTCCGGCGTGGCCTTCATGCTGGCGATCTTCCGCTTTCACCTGCTGGATGTGCTTCCGGTGGCCAGAGATTTGGTAATCGACGGGATGCAGGATGCCACGCTCATACTGGATCAGGACAATCGGATTCTGGATATGAACCGGGCGGCGAAAGGCCTGTTTCCTGAAGGAACCACCCATTTTATCGGCCACAGGATCGAGTCTCTTGCGCCCCAAGTCGCCACTATCGTTGAACAGACAATTGACGCTGATACGCAAAAGCAAGAATTTGAGATTCAGCCCAACGATACGACCCGGGTATTCCACGTGAATGCCTCACCGCTCAAAGATTATCCTGGCGCGCTGCTCAGCCGGGTGTTCGTTTTCCGGGACATTACACAGCAGAAGCAATATGAGATCCGTCTGATGCAGTCGCAAAAGCTGGAAGCGCTGGGCCAAATCGCCGGGGGAATCGCCCACGATTTTAACAACGTGATGGCAACGATTTCCGGCGCGTTGCAGTTTGTTGAAATGAAATCGAATACCGGGGAAATTGATAAATACCTTGAGATGATGCGTGCCGGGATCGAACGGGGCAAATCCGTCACAGAGCGGCTCCAGACCTTTATCCGCTCAGGAGAGCCGGAACGGAAACCGCTTCCCGTGGACAAATTTTTCGATGATTTTCAGGAAATCGCCTCCCATACCCTTCCGAAAAATATCCGGAGACCAAAATCATCGTTGCCACTGGCCACGTGAACGAAACGGAGCATCAGCAGTTGTTGGACCTTGGTGTGGAGGCCGTAATACATAAACCGTTTCAATTAGAACAAATACTTCGCGCCGTCGGACCAGCCCTCCGGTAACGGGGTTTATGACCGTCACCAGGGCTTGCATCTGACGGGAAAATATTTCAAATTTTTTTAGAGATTTTACACTAACCGGCAGGAAGAAATCGGAGGTTGTAACAATGCCCGTGTACGAGTTTTATTGCAGCGATTGCCACACCGTCTACAATTTTTGGTCCCAACGAATTAATACAGATAAGATACCCGGCTGTCCGAAATGCGATAACGAGCAACTGGAGCGGGTGGTCTCGAAATCCGCAATTATCTCCGGTGGACAGAGCGAAGGCGACGACGAATTCGGCGATCTGCCGATTGACGAAACCAAGATGGAAGAAGCCATGATGTCATTGGCATCAGAAGCGGAAAACATGAACGAGGATGATCCGCGATCCATGGCGCAGTTCATGCGCAAATTCGCCGACAAAACGGGACTCAAATACAACGAGCAGATGGAAGAAGCCCTTGGCAGACTGGAGTCCGGCGAAGATCCGGACAAAATCGAGGAGGAGATGGGTGACATCTTCGACGAGGATGAAATGCCGTTCGAATTCAAGGAGAAGAAAGGCATTCAACCGAAAGTACGCCCGCTGCGGTCTGATCCGGAGTTATACGACTTGTAGAAGAGCCAGGTACCAAGAATAAAGAGCCAAATAAAAAACGGTAAAGATATACTACAAGGGCTTGAAGCCGCGAAGAAAAACTGTCCGCAGATTGCACTGAGAACTTCGGATGCCGGGTTGCAAGCCCCAACGGGGCGACTGCTTTCAGCACACCAGCTTATTGGTGGGATCAAAACGTATATAAATTTTTGTCCAAGTCCCGTCAGGAACGGTTGATGTTTGAGAACAACCATTGTGTCGACAACGACCTCACCCCAGCCCCTCTCCTTCGTAAGGAGAGGGACTAACACCGCGCGTTGGACACGCTTATTCGTGAAAAGGCGACAGAAGCCGCCTGTCCATATTCCTTCTACCGTATTCCGAATATTTCACGTCTCACGTCTCACAGCAGTGAACATTTATATTGCGCAATGTCTTGTAACCGGATATATTGCTATCAACATGACCCCGGAGTCCCAGCGATGAAAAAATTCGGAGTTTTCGCATTCGTGTTATTGGTCATCTGCTCAACTAGTCCGGCAGATGCAATCCCCGCTCAAAGCCCCCTTGTCCCGGCTGATTCTTTGTCTCCACCGGTTATCTACCGCGATATGCTCCGTTCCGCCTATCGGGACGGCAATATCAGTGAAAACGAACGGTATCTGCTGGGACAATTGCAGATTTCACTTCATCTACCGGATAGTCTTGTCAACCGCATTGAAAATGACATCCTGCTAAACAGACCGGATCGACTGGACCAGGCAGGGCGCTGNCCATTGGTTCTGCAAAATATTGTGGTAGGATCTGGTCTCTACGGTTGGGCAGTTCCGTATGTGCTTGGCGCAGAACAGGGGAAGTGGTACCTCGGGACGGAAATGCTTTCCCTGGGAGGGGCATTTTACCTGACCTATCAGTACACCAAAGAGATGAACATCCCGTACAGCCGCGCCCAGATGATGCGGGTTGGTTCGCTGCTGGGATTGCGGTATGGCTGGCTGCTCAATGATATCTTTACACTCTGGCCTGAGGAAGTGTCACTTGGTGAAGATGAACCCACGGGCTGGGCAGTATCGTTAATGGCGTCAGTCCCGGCGGGAATCTGGGCCGGCGATTATCTGTACAATCAATGGAAACCCAGCCACGGGCAGTCCTGGGCATTAAGTCTCTGGGGAGGACTGGGTGGCTATACCGCCACCAGCCTGCATCAGATAGCCGCAGGTAAGGAGACGAAACCGGAGCGCTGGGACTACGAGAACTATGCGATGGGCACAGGTCAGGACACATTTGACCAGCAGGGATACGATCGCGCTTTAGAGACATATACAGACTGGAAACGCGTTGATGCGCTTATGGAAATGGCCGGATATCCGCTGAGTATTTACCTGGGTCACCGGTACTTCGGTGACCGGAATTACACCTTTGGCGACGCCATCATGCTTTACGAGGGACGGTGGCTTGGCCTGATGTACGCAGGGTTACTATCGGAGATTGCGGATATCGATTTGGAATCATCACTCAGCCTGACAATGAGAACAGCCGGGAGTCTTGGCGGTGCTTTCCTGATGGATCGATATATTAGCGGCGATGATTATCAATTCGGCGAGTCGGTTTTGATGGCGGTTGGTACCGGCTCTGGAATGGCCTTCAGCCTTGGCACCGCCGCTTTAACTTCTATCAACGACGGGAAAGTAATCTCTGCGATGGTCATGGCCGGTGGCGCGGGCGGGTTCTTTCTGACGCGCTCCATCCTGGATGTCAGCAAGGATGGGACCTACTCTTCTCTTGAATCCCGGAAATCATTTGATGTGATTCCGGCTTTCTCCCTCATACCGGCTCGGGATGGAAATAACCGCACCGTGTTTCAATCAATGGTGCGGGCGGAAATTCGTTTTTAGCTACACACAAAGAATCAAGAGCCAAGAAAAAAGAGCCAAAGAAAACCGATAGAGTTTACCACGAAGACTCAAAGGCACGAAGAAAATATTGATCGCTGATTATACAGAGAACAACAACAAAAAACTGTCCACGAAGTTTCACGAATGAACACGAATTCCGTATTCAATAAAAGCATGCTCCAAAATCCCAGTGAAAACGGGAATGTCCAAATGCAGACGGCTTAGGCTGTCTTTTTTTAATAAGCGTACTCATTGATGGGTACAGGAGGTATTCCAGGGGTTTCAAAAAGTTGAGCCCCATCGGGGGCGACATATTTGTAAAACGGCCAGACCAAGATAGTTGAAGTTCCGGAGGAACGGCATATGCTGCCTCTCCGAGGCACTGTTTTTCATCGTTTTCTCTGCTACAAATATTCCACCGTTACAGGGCTCGTGGCTTTCTAATGCCAGTCTTCCCTGGGGGACTATCATCCGTTTCGGTTCCTTCAATCCCGCAAATGAATTGGTGGCTATTCGCCACGGTGAATCGGACGTTCCGCCGGGACGACTTTTGCCATATTCCTAATACCCTATTCCTCTTATCCAAACACCACGAACGCCTGAAGACGTTCGTGGGACATCCCGACTTGTCGGGGCTTGTTCGCAAAAAGACGACTACCGTCGCCTGTCATCCTCCATGATCTTTGTCGTCTTTTACATACTGCTTATTGGCGACTACCGACTGGTTT
Organism: Fidelibacterota bacterium; assembly: GCA_018263365.1. GTDB lineage: Bacteria > Fidelibacterota > JAANXI01 > JAANXI01 > JAANXI01 > JAANXI01. Next base: position 10,752 of record JAANXI010000102.1, read on the forward strand.
TTTGTCTCACATCTCACGGTTTTTTATCTTTTGAACCAATCCCTTCATATACTATCTTAACGGCGTTATGGGCTATTCATTGCAACAACTGGGCTGGAGCGACTTTTTCGCCTCTGAATTTGCGGAGTTCGAATCCCGTGGATTTGAGCCGGGCAGGATCGCCATCGAAAACCGGGATAATTATCTGGTGCTGTCAGCATCAGGCGAACTCGATGCACAGATCACCGGTCGGCTCATTTATTCCGCGGATTCTCCCGCCGATTATCCCAAGGTTGGCGACTGGGTGGTAATTTCCGTGATGGAAGACGAAGGGAAATCTATTATTCACGATATCCTGCCGCGGCAGACAGCATTTACCCGTAAAGCATCGGGGAAACGGACGGAATTGCAGGTCATCGGTGCTAACCTGGATCATGTGTATGTTGTACAGAGCTTTGATGACGACTTCAGTCCGAATCGCCTGGAGCGCTACCTGGTGATGATCCGGGAGAGTGGCGCAGCGCCGGGCATTATCCTGAATAAATCGGATCTGGCCGAAGATTTAATCAATCAGGCGGACGCAGCTCAGGACATCGCTGGGACTGTGCCGTTATTTGTGGTAAGCGCCAAGACGAGAGATGGTATCGACGAACTGGCATCGGCGATTCAGCCGGGGGAAACGATTGCGCTGGTGGGATCATCGGGCGTGGGCAAATCCACGATTATCAATGCGTTGATCGGCGAGGAGCGCCAGAAGACAGCGGATGTGCGGGAGTTTGATCAGAAGGGCCGGCATACCACCACGCGGCGGGAATTGATCCTGCTGCCGGACGGTGGACTGATTATCGACACGCCGGGGATGCGGGAGTTTCAGCTCTGGTCTGGCGGCGGGATGGAGGAGGTGTACGACGACATCCTGGAGTTGTCCGCCGAGTGTAAGTTTAACGATTGTACCCATACGCATGAGGTGGAGTGTGTGGTTATCGGGGCGGTGGAGTCCGGCGAGATTCCTGAGGTGCACTACGAGAATTACCTGAAACTCCAGAAGGAATTAGATTACCTGGAAAGCAAACAGGACGAGGCAGCCCGCCGCGAGCGCGAGGAATATTGGAAGCAGATCCACAAGGACGTGAAGGAGATGAAGAAGCACCGGAAGAAGTTTCGGTGAGCACCATAAAAACAGAATGGAACGCAGATTGACGCAGAAACAACGGATAACCGCGGATAAAGCCATTTAATTTTATCTTTCTCAACGTTTCATGAATATTTATTTTCGGTAAGATGGTTGAAATTTAGTTTTATGTATTATAAAAGATTTCGGCTATACAACAATGGTTAATAGTTGTAAATGAGATTATTCAAAAATTCGAATCCATCAATGTTTGGAAGCAGGGCGATACACGTGCTCCGCATAAACCACTACTAATATTAATAGCCCTTGGACGATATCAGCAAAATAAAGAGCGGTTAATTCCATTTTCGGATATTGAAAATCATCTGAATGTATTGTTACAAGAATTTGGTCCGTTCCGAAAATCATATCACCCTGAATACCCTTTCTGGCGTTTGCAGAGGGATGGAATATGGGAAATACCTAATTCTGAACACATCAATTTAAATCAAAGCGGCGATCCACGAAAACCTGATTTAATTGAAGCGGATGTGAAGGCAGGTCTCACTTCTGAAATTTACAATCGGATCGAAACTGATCCTCAAATTTTTACATCTATTATCGAGGCAATATTGGAATCACATTTTCCAAGTTCACTTCATCAAGATATATTGGATGCGGTTGGACTCGACATAAGTTTCTCGTGGCAACGAAAGAAAAAACGTGATCCAAAGTTTCGTGAATATGTATTAAAAGCGTACGAATATCAATGTGCTGTATGCGGGTTCGATGTTCAACTCCGAGGAAAACCGATTGCATTGGAAGCAGCGCATATTAAATGGCATCAGGCAGGTGGACCTGATATTGAAAACAATGGAATTGCTCTTTGCACGATGCATCATAAACTGTTTGACAAGGGCGCATTCACATTCAATTCTGATTTTACATTTCATGTTTCGGAGTACATTCATGGTGAAAAAGGGCTCAATGAATGGTTGATGAATTATCATGGAAACACGATAAAGCGCCCGCAAAGACCAACATATTTTCCGGAGAAATCCTATTTAAACTGGCACATGAGGGAAGTTTTTAAGGGGCCCTCACGATACTTAAAAGATTCGGAAATTTAAATCTCACCGAAGGAATATCTAAATGGCTAAAAACCTCTGGACAAAAGAAGAACATATCATTGCCTTTAATTATTATTGCCGTATTCCATTTTCTAGAATTGATACGAGCAATCCAGATGTTCAAGAACTGGCTAAATTAATAGGTCGTTCTGTCAATGCCGCTTCAATGAAACTTTCAAATTTTGCACGGTTAGATCCTGAATTACAGAAACGGGATATTTCTGGTTTATCTCATGGTAGCAAACTAGAAAAAGTTGTTTGGGATGAATTCCACAATAACTGGGACGAGATGCTGTATGAAAGTGAAAAACTAATAGCCAAATACAAAAATAAATCCTTAGAGGAACTTTACGATTTAGATGAAACATCATACAAAGGACTTGAAAAAGAAACAACAATGAAGCGACGAGTGAACCAAAAGCAATTCAGAAATATGGTACTCGCTTCTTTTGACCATAAGTGCTGTATAACAGGTATTGAGATTGGGGATCTTTTAATTTCCAGTCACATTGTTCCCTGGCGAATAGATAAAAAGAATAGATTGAACCCCAGAAATGGTCTCTGTTTAAATGCTCTTCATGACAAAGCTTTTGATACAGGCTTATTGACTATTACGCCAGATTATAAAATTCATCTCTCACAATCACTCCAAAATACCAACTATAATTTTTTCATTCGGTACCAAAATAAGCCAATTTCGCTTCCAAACAGATTCTTACCAGAAAAACAATTTCTGGAGTATCATAACAAAGAGATTTTTATAGATAATTAACTCTACTTTACTCAGTCAAAATACTAATATTCCTCTCCTCATCGCACCAGTTGTTCATACCAAAGGAAAGGCGAGACCGAAAAAACGAATTTCTCGTTACTTTTCACTGCTGCCAGCGCTCCAAGCGCTGGCAGCAGTAATCACTTTCTCAATTCACCCTCACCTTTTCCAGCTCCTCCTGCATCGCCGGGCGGCGTTGGTAAGTCTCCCGGAATTCTTCGACGATGTTCCGGACAAATTTCGTCCCGCCGGCAACGGAATGCAGACTGTTCAGGATCCCCACGATCTCCCGGTAATATTTGCGGCCGGTATTTTTCCGGGCATAATCACGCAGCGCCACGCCGTACATGTCAAGCAGTGCGTCAGGGTAGTCATCTGCAAGGTATTCTCTGTAGGATTTCAAGTGAGAGAGCCCGGGATTCTCCTTCAGAAGATCCACCAGATCGTCCCAACGATCCTCACGGACGTACGCTTCCGCCAGCGTCCGCACCGGCGTGAATTGCTGCTCCTGCAACTTTTGGAGCAGTTC
>JAANXI010000103.1 GCA_018263365.1 Fidelibacterota bacterium
TCATGGAGGGATCTGTTGAGAGACTTCCAAACGATGAAAAAAAGCGGAATCATCTTGCATTCGATATGGGATTTGAAAATGCGGAACGATTGGAAAAACAAGTCGCAGAATATAGTGATGAGGCGAATCGGATCAACAAGGAATTCCGAAAGAAATTATTCCAGAAAGTTAGCTAACTCAGATTGGAGTTCTTCCAGCAATTCTTCGGCTTCCGGTGACGTAATGTCTCCCCCAGTCTGCGCACTCAGATAAAATATATCCGTAATTTGCTGATCTTCGGTATGAATCTTGGCGGAATGGATATCGAAACCGGTTTCGGCAATAATTTTGGTCAGATAATATAATAATCCGACTCTGTCCTGTCCGGTTACTTCTAATACAATGTGGTGCTCTTCCCGTGACCATTGAAAGTGGGGGCTTTTCCGGTTTTTCTGTTTTTTCTGCCACCGCCAGCGGCGTTCTGCCTGGCGAATCAACCTACCGGTTGTTAATTCACCCGCAAACACTTGCTCAAGTGTAATTTCGACCACCTCATGCAAGTGCTCATCCAACTCGGTTTTCTCTCCGATGGCGATCACACGAAACTGGTCAATAGCAATGCCATCTTGTCTGGTAAAGATTGACGCATCGATGATATCGCAATTTTTTGAAGTCAGCACACCACAAATTGTAGAGAGCAGTTTGGGTCTGTCATAGGTTAGCACGGTAATTTTTGTAAATCCGACTTCCGTCGATTGCCGGACAATAACGGATTTAGCATTATCCGCATCCTTCAAATTCTGAATTGCCTGGAGATGCTCCTGGATCTCCTCTTCCGCGAACATCGCCGTATACCTAAAACCCATTTCGTCGGTATGTGTTGCCATTTCGCCCCGTAACGGTGCTGAAATTTCTGCTTGCTGCTGACCGAGCGGCCTGATCGGTTCGTTTCGGAGATATCTAAGCACCTTCCAATATAACTCAAAGAGTAGCGTCGCCTTCCAGTCGGTCCACAAATCGGGATTCACTGCACTTATGTCAGAATAAGTCAACAGGTACAACATACGAAGTAACTCCTCATCCCCTACAATATTCGCAAAGGATTCGATGGTCTTTTCGCGGTTCACATCTCTGCGAAAGGCGTGCTGTTCCATGGCAAGATGTTCTCTGATCAGCGTCTGGACGGTGGTTACGTACTCCTGTAGCCCTAGCCGGGTAAGGATATCTTCCACTAAGTCACTTCCCGCTTCCGGATGTTCGTCCCGGTCAACCGATTTGCCGAAATCGTGCAGTAACAGCGCCAGGCAGAGCGGCGCAGGATCATCCAGCGCGCGGTAGGTGGCCTGAAAGTCATAGCGATCATCGGATGACGAATCGAAGACCGCCTCCTGCAGCGTATCAATGGCACGAAAGGTATGCTCGTCCACTGTATAATGATGGTACATACTCTGAATGTGTAAACGCCGGATTTTCGCGATTTCCGGGATAATTTTCACGAGAATTTCGGTAAACAGGAGGAGACGTAATATTTCACCGGCATCCGGTTTACAGAGTATTTGAGTTAAAAGGCGGCCGATTTCCGGCGTCTGAAAAGCCTCATCATCCATGGAATGAACCAGCTGTTCGATTTTTTGACGGGCTTCGCTGCTGAACTGGAGTTGGTACTCCTGAGCTAAGATAAACAGTCTGACCAGCATGACAGGCGATTGAGGGATCTGCGTACCGTCATTACCGATGATCATCCCGTTGGTCTGCTGAAATCCCGGAAACTGCTCCAGTGGATATACCTCCTCAGGAGATGCCGGATCGGCATCCCGATGTAATTGTTCCTGCAGGAAGAAATTATGCGAATATTCGATCTCACGCGCCGCCCTGTAATATGCCTGCATGAACGCCTGCACATCCGGTTCACTATCCATCATATAGCCAAATTCTTCGGCCAGATAGTGCCGGATATTAATATCGAGAAAATTCGATTTACTGCTTTTCGACCGGTTTCGATTATGCATCCCATGCCTGACCTGTAACAGGAAATTATACGCATCCTTTATCGCGGCATATTCCCTGGTGGTGGCATACTCCTCGTTAACCATCCATTGCGTCAATTTAGATGTCCCAATCGAATCTTCTGCGGACACGCCCGGTTCAATCAATCCACTTCCGACGGCAATCCAGTGAAGCGTGTGCAAATCCCGTAGCCCGCCGGCCGATTCTTTTATATTCGGTTCCAGCAATTTATAGGTGTCGCCAAATTTATTCCGCCGGGATTTAGACTCCCTGAGTTTAGTTTCGACAAACTCCGGCCGGGGATTGGTAAAGTACTTTTGAATCCACTCCCGGAACTTTGTGGTTGCCTTACTTTCTTTTTTCAATATCCTGTAATCGATGATGGCGCTGGCAAAATCCGAGTCATCTGTAACCTTGGATTTAATTTCGGACAGCGTATGGACGCTGTGCTTTACGTCCAGCCGTGCGTCCCACAACGGATGGAGAAATTGCCTTATTAGTGCCTGAATATCATCCTTTGCCGATTTTGGATAGATAATAAGCAGATCAATATCAGAGTACCTTGACAACTCCCGCCGACCGTATCCACCGACAGCGATCAACCCAATCTCTGGCGGAAAGTGGCTGGCAGCTTTCAGCAGTACCGAATCCGTGGCTTCGGTCAATTGCAGGCAGGTCTCTTCTCCTGAACGTTCGAGGTAAGTGACAGCTATCTTATCCAGTGTTTGTTGGATATTACGCATAGATAAAAAGTAAGGAAAAAATGTCGTCAAAAGTTAGAAAAAACAGAAAAAGTCCTGTCATCCCGTTTTACTGCCGGGAATCCTCCAGAAAAACTTGCGTGATCTCATCTGAAAAGGACTGAATAGAAGTTTTTACCTCTTCCCATTTCAAATTCCTGAATATCACAGGTTCTGGTGTCTTTTCCGCTTCATCAAAGTAGAGCAACGATTTACCAATATGATAGATATTTACATTATTGAGCCCGTATTTTTCTTCAAGCATGTCCCTCATTTTTCTGAGTGAATACAGGCGCAAAATTTCATACAAATCATAATAGTCCTTTTTTGCCCCTCGTTGGGAGATGGCAATACATTTCATACATGCGATATCATCCACCCCGGCCACCCGGATTTTCCCATAGTTATCAAATGGGGATAGCATCTCATACGGATACCAAAGGAATGAAATTTTTACATCATTGATAATAGCATGAACCGTATCCTTCTCTTCCACAAGCAACTGACCATCCAGGTGGTCAATAAGCCGTGCTATGGGATTGAGAGGAAACACATCCTTGCAGATAAAATCCAGATCTTCACTCTTGCGATGACCAAGGTGAAGAGCAAGTCCTGTACCACCAGCCAGATAAAATTTTTCCCTAATTGTATCTTCCTGAGGTAATATATCCTGCATTAACTTTTTAGCATTTGAACTCAGGACTTCCGAAAACATCGGATCTCCTCCCTGGGGATATCATAGTAAATTGCCCAGAAATTTGCAGTCTTTCGTGTAATATTATCAGAAGATTTAACAGCACTGATAATAGCAGAGTCAGTGTACTTTTCCATTACCCATCTTACGTGTTCTGGTCGCCCCATTTCCAGGATTCGGGCAATAATGAACTCCGCATATTGGTCTGTATCCAGGGCCTGTATATCCACATCCCAAAAGAGTGGGGCGAACTCCCCAGGTAAAGTGGTGGCTGTGATTGATTTAGTCATGATTACTCACATTTAAAATAAAGAGTCTGCGGGAAAGAGTATAGAAAAAGTAAGACAAGTTGACAGTTAGTCCGGATTCTGCTAATTACCCGGCGATATCAGGTTCTCCGCCTTAGAAATACCGCTAAGGCGGTTACTACCAATAGGGCTGTGCTGACTATATCTTTTACTCTCACACTCCAGCAGATTGACAACTATAACACCTTAACACACGAACACTTTAACACTGGTGTTCAGATATTCCAGACTGCCAGCCCGATATTGCTATCCAATTTCCTGTGGATTTCGTTTTCGGTGGTAAAGATGGCAAATTCACCAATGACCGCAACAGTGGCTTCCATAAGATGGCCGCCATGTGCTCTGTAATCGGTGTCGGAAAACACAATATGACAATGCGGAAACGGTTCGCCGTCCTTCAGTGAAAAATTCCCCTTACAGGAGAGCACCTCATGGGTTTCGGGAAATTCTCTGGTGGGATAGGACTGCGTCTCGGTGTCACGATACGCGACCGTCATCTCTCTAAAAGCACCAATGCCGCTGAAAAAGCCGGACTGCAGCTCGTGCTCCTTTGCAAACTCCGTCAGGCTGGCCATCACTTTTTCGCCTTGAGTCAATTTTACATAGAATCCGAAATCCGATTTCTGCCATTCCATCTGTTTACCACCTCAGGTTAGGTTCGCGATTTGCTTTTACCTCATCTAATCTTCGTAAAGGAGTTGTGTGCGGCGCTTCTTTCACCTTCTCAGGCGTATCATCAATTTCTTTGTCGATAGTCTTAAGGACATCTGCGAATTGATCCAGCGTCTTTTTGGTCTCTGATTCCGTGGGCTCAATCATCAGCGCCTCTTTGACTATCAACGGGAAATAGATCGTCGGCGCGTGGAAGCCGTAATCCAGCAGCCGCTTGGCGATATCCTGAGTTTTCCCGCCGCGCTTTTTCTGTTGGTTGCCTGATAGCACAAACTCGTGCATACAGTGCTGTGTATACGGTAAATCAAACGTGTCAGTGAGTTGCTGACGCAGATAATTCGCGTTGATGATGGCGTTTTTGGAGAGTTCTTTCAGTCCCTGTGCACCCAGCATGCGAATATAGGTGTACGCCCGAACCATCATGCCGTAATTACCGTAGAATCCATGAATTTTCCCAATGGAATCCGGGAGCTCCCAATCAAAATCGTAGAAATCCTGCGCTTCATCGTACACAATTGCCGGTCGCGGCAGGAATTTTTTTAAATGCTCCACTACGCCTATCGGCCCGGAACCTGGACCGCCTCCACCATGCGGAGTCGAGAACGTCTTATGCAGGTTCAGATGAGTAATATCGAATCCGAAATCCGCCGGTCGAGTGATACCGAGGAGAGCGTTCATATTTGCGCCGTCCATGTACATCAGTGCATCGACATCATGGAGCACATCCGTAATTTCGCGGATATCCTCTTCAAACAGCCCCAAAGTGTTGGGATTCGTAAGCATCATTCCGGCAACATCATCTGTTATAATATTTTTCAGGTCATTAACATCAACGAGTCCCCGGTCATTGGACTGCACCTCCAGCGCCTCGTAGCCACCCATAGCCACACTGGCGGGATTTGTTCCGTGCGCGGAATCGGGAATGATGATATACTTGCGCTTATTCCCCTGCATCTTATGGTATTTTCGCATAATCATCACGCCGACCAGTTCGCCATGCGATCCTGCGGCTGGCTGCAACGTAAACGCGTCCATCCCGGTGATTTCGCAGAGTAATTGCTCCAGTTCATAATATAATTGCAGGACACCCTGGATCGTTTCCACCGGCTGCTCCGGATGGACCTCCGCGAATCCGGGCAGACTGGCTATCGCATCATTGATCTTTGGGTTATACTTCATGGTACAACTGCCCAGCGGATACATGTTCTTATCCACATGGTAATTCTTGGAAGAGAGGTTGGTAAAGTGCCGTACCAGTTCAGGCTCACTCACTTCGGGTAATTCCGCCGGTTTATCCCGGAGATGCTCCGCCGGAAAAAGGTCGGACAATTCCTGCTCTGGTACATCGCATTCCGGCAGTGCGCAGCCCTTTTTACCGGGAATGCTTATCTCATTGAGTAACGGTGTCGACATAAAATACATACTCCTAAAACGATAGAACACAGATTTACACAGAAAAAGGAGATTCCCACGAATTCAAAGTAAAATCAAAACATTTTAAATTATACCCAACAAATCTGTGTGCATCTGTGCTATCTTTGATATCAGTTTTGATCCGTGTTCTATTTAGTTGTTGTTATTATTCTGCTTGCGGCAAATATTTTTCAATATTATCCAGCACTTCATCCAGTTTACCCGCATCCCGGCCGCCGGCTGTAGCCTGGTGCGGTCGTCCGCCGCCGCCACCGCCCAGCGCCTTGCCGATTTTCCCCACGATGTCGCCAGCTTTGATGCCCTGCTGAATCAGATTGTCGGAGACGACGCAGACCACAAACGGTTTTTCGTCGACCACAGAGGCCAGTATACCGATTCCACCGTCTTCACTCGCCTGAAACTGATTCCGCAGCAAATCGCCGTAACTTTCCAGGCCATCCCGGTCGGTATCGTCGAGCCGCTTCGTGACGATGGTAAATCCGTTCAACTGGACGGCATCTTCCAGTAGATCATCCAGATTTTCGGCGCGCTGCTGCTGCTTCACCTGCTCAAGTTCCCTTTCAAGACGCTCCATCTGTTCTTTCAGTGATGCAATCCGCTTTGGCACTTCCTCTTCCGAGGCGGTCAGCAATTGCCGGGATTCTTCCAGAATCGATTCTTTCTTCCGTAGCTCCTCTTCCACTGCGTCGCCGGTGATGGCAAAAATACGGCGCATTCCTGCGGAGATTGAAGTCTCCTGCGTAATTTTGAACAGTCCGATATCTCCGGTGCGGTGTGTATGCGTTCCGCCGCACAACTCCTTGGAGTAATCGGCGATCTGCACCACACGCACCTCATCGCCGTACTTTTCGCCGAACAGCGCTGTTGCTCCCTCTTCTTTTGCCTCATCAAATGATGTGACATGATCATCCAGCTCGATATTTCGCAGAATTTTCGAGTTAACCTCCCGTTCGACAGCCCGGATTTGTTCCTGGGTCAGTTTTTCGTAATGCGTAAAATCGAAGCGAAGGTAATCTGGGTGAACCAGCGAACCGGCTTGGTTTACGTGCTCTCCCACATGGTTTTTCAATGCTTTATGCAGCAAATGCGTCGCAGTGTGATTCCGCATGGTGCGGAAGCGTTTTTCCACATCGATGGAAGCGTGTACTTCAGGATCCGCGATTTCTTCGCCTTCGGTGAATTCCGCCTGGTGGAGATACGTTTCTCCATCGGGCGCTTTCTGGGTATCCTGGACACGCAATACGAAGTCTTGACCTGAAATAGCCCCGGTATCGCCAACCTGTCCTCCGGCCTCCGCATAAAACGGTGTGGTTTCCATCACCACTTCAACGCCGTCGTCAGTGGATCGATATTTCCTGATAACCGTGTCGACCTCATATTCGGAATAACCGACAAATTTGGAGTGCGGTCCTTCGGAGATTTCAATCCATTCCCCGGCATTTTTGCTACCACCATGTTTGAACTTACCGGCCTGCCGGGCCCGCGCTCGCTGGGCTTCCATGTGTTCCTGAAAGCCGTCCATATCGATATCATAGCCGCGCTCTTCCAGCATTAAACTTGTCAGATCTACCGGGAAGCCATACGTATCATACAGCTGGAAGGCATCTTTACCAGGCAAAGTCGTCTTACCTTCTTTTTCCATCTCTTCTACCATGGATTCGAAGATTTCCAGCCCCCGATCCAGCGTCTCGTTGAAGGATTCCTCCTCCGCTTTTATCACTTTTTCCACATGTGTCTGCTTTTCGCGTACTTCGGGAAACGCACCTTCCATTTTTTGCGCAACTGTGTCAACCAGTTTATAAATAAATGGCTCTGTCAGGCCGACTTCTCGTCCAAAACGTGCTCCGCGACGGAGAATACGCCGCAGAACGTATCCACGTCCCTCGTTTGACGGCAGGGCGCCATCCGCGATAGCAAAGGTTAATGTCCGCACATGATCAGAGATCA
>JAANXI010000104.1 GCA_018263365.1 Fidelibacterota bacterium
AACGCGTCCAGTTTCTCCGCGTGTTCCTTGGAGAGTGTTTCGGCGCGCTCCTCAAGTGTGGCTATCTCGTCTTCCGGGGCATCGTCCCGCTTCATCCGGGCAATTTTATTGTTCAGTTCTCCTCTGATAGACTGATACGAGTTGCTCATGCTGTCGTATTTCGCCTTGGCCCAGGGCGTTGGAATTTCGGTGCCCCCGGAAGTCATCTCTTCCCATTTCACATTCGAGGGATCGAGCAATGCGGTGATATTCGGTTCCGTTGGTTCCACACCCTGCGGGTAGAAATCGTTGTAGGCAGTCGACGAGGTATAGTATTCATCACCCAGTCCGGCGAACGAGTGCCCGAATTCATGCACAAACAGATACTCGTACCACTGATTATCCGTGGTGAATGTGCAGTAGAGGTTGTATATCCCGCCGCCACCGTACCGCTTGTGATTGACCATCACGAACAGCGCATCATACGGGACAGCCGCCGCAATATCGCGCATGGTTTTGTTGTCATCGGTAAGCAGATAGCGCGGTGAACCCAGCGAGTTGAAACTGGAATTGATAGCGGTATTGCGAAAGGAACCGTGCGTGGGTTCGTCTGTGCCGCTTTGGTCCGACGGTTTGAACACGCCGTACACGTTGAATTTATCGATATGGCTCTTGTACGGCTCCTGACCAAAGAAGACGCCTTTGAACTTTTCCAGGTCCGATTTCACTTTGTCCACCTCAAAAACCGTGTATCCCTCAGCCAGGATGGCCACATCCACGTTGGTGTGCGGATCGCCGTTGTTCACCACATCGATGACCTGGATGCCGGCGCCAATTGGTTCGCTGATAATATTCACGTTACCGGGATCAATGGTATAACTGAAGACCTCGTGCAGTTTGTTCTGCTTGTCCCGGTTTTCGATAACGAACCTTATGGAATCCTTGGGATACGGAATAAGTACTGACTCGTGATAGGTACGTTTGATATCGTTTTGCGCAGGTGTGGTGGTTTGGTATTCGCCAAAGATGCTGTCGTATCCCTTGGAGAATATCAGTTTGCCGGACTTTGTATCGTATACCTTGGCGTAGTATCGCCCCTGGTTGAATTGATCGATCAAATGGGTGACACTCCCCGCCCATTTTCCCTGCTGGTAGATCTCATCCACGGCAAAGGTCTGGCTCCCGGAATCGCCAGTATGATTATAGTCGATGCGCATAGTTTGATCTTTGAAGTACTCATCGAATGCCGGCTGCTGGGCGAAAACAATCGAAGTAAGTACAAAAACAGCGGTAATAAATTGTAGGAATCTTCTCATGGGTATCTCCTTTTAATAGGGAACGAAATTCAGAGTTTCCGTAAATGTATTGAACTCTTGGGAGTTGTGACAACAAATAAATGATGTGGAAGCTATGGCCGGGACCGTTACTGTTGCCGCTAACCAAGAAGTGAAAAACTAATTGTAGAACAAGATGCCTTCTTGTTAAAATTTTATTTAGGGGCTAATGATTATCTCGGTACCAACTGTCACTCTTACATAATCCGCAAGAGCAAGTTGTCAACTTGCTCTACATTTCTCCCGGTGGTACGACGTGAATACGGACATACGTTTCGCTGAGCGTTCCCGCATATCCGAGAGCATTGCCATCGAAAAAGTTCCGAGCCTCGTGATTCGGCGGAAAATCACTCAGATAGTAATGCCGGTAGAAGGTCTCGTTCATGGTTCCGATGATGATATCATAGGTTCCGGGTAACATGCCGAGGTTAAAAACCGGTCCCGGGAACGTAAATAACTGCGGTCCGAGGTCGGTTTCCGGGTTTTCCTCGTGCACGTACACTGTGTACAGGTGGGCATCCGGATCCTCCGGCCAGCGGAGTCTAGCTGTATCGGACGCCATGGTTTTGTGGATGAGTGCGTGCGTCCCCAAACCGGTTTCGCACGGACAGTCTGTGACACTGTCAGGCTCGAAGTTTGTGAATTCGACCGCCGGATACGGCGAAAATGAGGTAACATAGTTTTCGCCATCTATGGTGACCTGGAGTTCGTAGGATTGAGTGTTCTCCAGTGCAAAATCCAGGTCATCCAGTTTGTAGGCGCCGTAGTACATTGTATCCAAAAATGTCGCGAGGCTGTCCGGCGGGATCGTCGGGTCGAACTGCTCATCCTCGTCGAAATTAAAATACGGATAGGCGGCCGCCGTATCCTGCCAGGAGAGCGTGCTGAGCATATCGCCTGATTCGGTGCGTAGTTTAACTGATGCATCTTTTACGTGGACATTGTTCAGTGACATGCTGTCCTCAATGGTAAATGTACGGTCCACCCGGACAACGGATTTCCCCAGGTTCGTCGGAAAAAAATCGCCCTCGATTTTGTACTCCGGCGCGTACTCGAAATCGAAGTTGGACAGCGGCACATTCTTTTCGCATGAAACCCCAAGAAACATCCCCAAGATTAGCAATGCGATGAAGTGATATGGACGTTTCTTTTTCATCATATATTAAACGAAACCCCAAATGTCGGTATGATAGGGAACATGGAGGTCGCCGTTACCTGGGACGGCAGTTCCGCATGATTCCATTGATAGAGCAGTACATTAAAATGGTTCGTAAAGTTCAGGATTTGAAATTTGAACTGGCCGTCCCAGCCGAACCAATCGAGTTGTCTTGTGTAGTTGATATCGCCCCGGACATATGCCGGATATTGTGCGCTGTGTTTATCGCCGGACAGGCTGGTCTGCGCAAGATACGGTCGGTACCAGCCGTTGGTGTTGCTGCCACCGTACATCTTGCCGATGACCGGGGTATACGGCTGGCCGCTACTCCAATTCCAGCTGAGCCCTACTGCGTTCTTTTTGTTCAGACGATAGTTCAACACCAGGTTGAAATTATGCTCTTTATCATATTTCGGGGAATAGACTTCCCCGGAGCTTTTCTCAATGGTTTCGTCGCCGTCCAAATCGATCCGCTTTTTGATGTGCGAATAGGTGTATGAAACCCAACCGGTGAGATCACCTACCGAGCGTTTGAAAATCGTCTCCAATCCATACGCTAACCCAGTCCCGGCGATGTAGTCATCGGTCTCGTTGTACACGCTCTGGATGGGATTGGTATCCAGTACATTGAGATACGGTTTATAGTAGCCTTCCAAACTCAATTTGTGGCCATCGCCGATCCATTGCTCCACGCCGAGCACGTAATGGATTGCCCGCTGCGGATCCTGGTATTCCGGCACCGGAAGCCAGAAGTCCACGATGCGAAGAATGGCGTCATCCTGGTTACTGGTGAACAGGAATTGCGAGTACGAGCCAACACTCCCCTTTAATGCTGTATTCTCCCGGATGCGATATTTGAAGCCTCCGCGCAGGTCAAACCATGGTCGGTCGGAAAGTGAATAAAAGGATGTACGCACACCGAATTGGAGATTCAGCAGGACGTTCAGCTGCCATGTATCCTGCGCGTACAGGCTGGTCAGCTGCGGCGTCCGATCTTCATCCAAATAGGTCACACCATCATTGTTGAAGGAAAATTCAAACTGGAACTGCTTGTGCTCTAACCCCAATTGCATTCGGTGGCTCTCGTTGATCTTCCAGTCGATTTTTTCGCCGAAGGTCAAATCGTACAGGGCGTTGCGAATGAGAAATCGTGTGGTAACCTTGTTGCCAGTGGAGTCCCTGGACGTCTGGCTGAAGTCCACGTCGAAATCATACACACTCTGAGCGATCATTGTCTCTGCCACCAGGTTCGGCCGGATAATGGACTTCAGGATGGCGCTGTTCGTCGTATTGCCCCACACCCAGTTAAAATCGATGGATTGCGATTCGGAACCGGGTGTACTAAAATCAAGCGTCAGGTTATCGGCTCCGTGATAGCCCTGCACATCCAGGCGATGGGATTGTGTAATCTGCGAATGCGCTTTCCACTGGAGGTCGTAAAAATAGTACGGAATGGTCGGAATAGTGTCATTCATGCTGTGAAAGAATTCCGCGACTTTGTCAAAATAGGTTCGCCGGGCCGAAAAAATGTAGCTCCCGTTGTATATCGGGCCCTCGACAAACGCCTTCGAACTGAGCAAGCTGACATCAAATGACATCCCGGTGATATCCCAGTACTTTTTCAGCGGCCAGTTCTCGCCCAGCATGCCGCCTCTGGGATTCCCCTCTTTGGTTGAGATTTCAAGCACAGAAGAGAGTCGTCCGCCGTATCGCACCGGAAATCCGCCGGCCTGGAAGTCGGCATCGCGGATGGCATCCGTGTTAAACGCCGAAAAAATCCCGCCGAAGTGATACGGGTTGTAGACTTCAATACCATCCAGCAGGATCAGGTTTTCGTCCGGGCTCCCGCCGCGGACGACCAGGGCAGCCGAAAAATCGTTCTGGGAGACCACGCCGGGCAGCATTTGGATGGAGCGAAAGATGTCGGCCTCCACAAATGCCGGTACAATCTCCAGTTCCCGGGTAGTCAGGTTAATCCGGCTGGTCTCCACCACCTTTTCAAAGCGCAGGCGGTTGGCTGTCACCACCACCTCTTCGCCCTGGATATTTTGTGGTATGAGGTTGAAATCAACTCGCAGCTGGCTGCCGGCATTTGCCTGAACTGTGGTATCTTCGCTGGCGTAGCCGATGTAAGAAACGGTGACAGTATAAGTCCCCGGGGAAACGTTGTGAATCACGTAATAGCCACGCTGATCCGTGGTGGCGCCCTGCTGCGTGCCCTTCAATACTACATTCGCATACGCCAGCGGATCGGTGGTTTCGCCGTCTTTAACAAACCCGGAAATGGTGGCGGCTGTCACTGCTTGCGCAGTACAAATGAAACCGAGAAGTACGACAGCGTATTTTCGCAATATCCGGATGATAACTTTGATCAAGTGACTTACTCGCCTCCGGGTAACGGTCTTGTATAAGCGGACGTTTTAATGCCGCTTATACCTTGTTGTGTGCAGTCTTATACTTTTTCAATTCTGATATCATCAATCCAAAATGTTCCAGGTTGGAGAATGTTTAATTGCATTCGCAACCATCTTTCCTGAGGCACTTCAATTTCATCTTCAAATAACTTCCAATCGGATATTTCCTCATCTCCTTCAATTAATGGAGTCATTTCTCCACCCTTAGATTCGACACCTCCTGCAGTAATTTGAAATTTTGTCCCATTATTCTTTATCCAAAAACTTATTTTATAACGAGCATGTCCCTCGTATTTCCCTGCTACAAAAAATTCATTTGTAAAACCAGGAGAATGCCAACCACCAATGTCTTCACATTCTTTGACATCAAATCTTAATGATTGTTTACCTTCTTTGTATTCTTCATTGTCAAGAATTATCTTAAAATCAGAATTGGGGACAGTATTAGGAGTATACATTAACCAATTTACAGGTAGCCCGTTTTTTGATACCTCAAATCCACCATTTAGTCCAGCAGATTTGTCTTTAATTTGCTCACTCATCTGACTGCATCCTGTCAGTAATACTGTTAATACAGTAATAAAGCTTAGTTGAATTTTCGTCTTTCTCTTCATATCAGTAATTTTTTCATTTCTATTATTGCACACAACATCGGCATATCACCAATGCTATTCATGTTATCCTTGCTTCATATTCAAGTATTATTCATGTTATCACTAAAAACCTTGAGGATAATATGAAGAAAAGAGGTATTAATATCAAAGTACAAACATCGTCTGACGCTGAAAAATTATAGTGAGAATACAATACGAGCCTATCTCAATGGATTACGCATATTTCTCGACTATCTTTCTACCCAGAAACCGGATGGAATCGATTTGCAGTGAATCAGCAATTGCATTCAGTGCTTCTTTATTGTTCGCCATGATATATCCGTCGCTTTTTTCTCAAATACGAACCCGAAAGTACGATCATTCCGTTTTTACTTCAACCTAATTGCAGCGGATTCCATCCTTTGAATCGGGGAAAACTGCGTAAATTGGAATGAGATTTTGGATCTGTGTATTAATACCGGAGCACAATGAAATATATATTCCCAGTGATGGTTATAGCGTCGGTACTCTTAACTTCCTGCGCAACTCAGTTTTCAGATGGAGAGCAAATGCCCCCTCCGGATGGAAAATACGATACTCATTTCCCGATACAGGATGCCACCTCCGCACTTGATGCCATGGTGCATTCCGTTAAAAAACTCCACAGCAGTGTGTTTTACCGCAGTTTTACTCTGTCCCGGGAAAGCAAAATCACCAGAGATGATTTGGCGCGTGATCATAGCGAAACAGTTGCCGTCGGCGATACCATTTTCAACCAATCCGTCATTGGTTCGGCCACCATAATCCTTTCTGAACCAAACAAAGCGGCCCTGCTGACCAGCGGCCATGTCGTGGATTTTCCGGATACCATCGTTTATTATTTCCCCGAGTCGCCGGATACCCCCGAGGATACGTACGTCTGGATCGTCGCCTATAAAATCCGCCAGAACAACTATATCACTGCCTTGCCCGTAGATGCAGAGCTCGAGATAATCGCCCTGGACTCGAAACTCGATGTCGCTCTCCTTGGGACCCGCTTTTCCGCACCGAAAGAACTGCCGCTCCCCCGTTTTAATTATCCTCCGGGTCATACCGATGAGTTAACCTGGGGACACGTGGTGTACCTTGCAGGCTATCCACTGGGGCATCACATGATCACGGATGGAATGGTAAGTCGGACTAGCTCGTCCAGGCGGCGGTCGTTTCTCATTGATGCCAGTTTTAACCAGGGGATGAGCGGCGGACCGGTTGTCGCGATTCGCGATGGCGCCCCCAATTTTGAACTGGTGGGGCTTGCGAACGCCGTTGCAGCAGAGTCCCAATACGTGCTGATCCCTGCCGGAAAGGAGTCCGAAATAAAGATGGAAGGCATCAAAAATTTGCCATATGAGGGCAAAATATTTACTCAACTCTCGAAGCAAATTCGGTATGGTGTCACATTTGTGGTTCCCATCGAAGATATTATCCAATTCCTTACGGAGCATCGGGAGATACTTTCTGACCGGGGTTATGATTTATCTGAACTTTTCTTTTCTGACTGAGCAAGGCCACCTTTTTTCACATCATCCCATGGAATTATGGCCGTTCTTTTCTAAGTTTTGGTAGTAAAAGATAATCCGAAAAAATTTAATGGGGAGTTCGTATGAATATCCAAATCATTGGTACCAAGAGCTGTCAGGATACCCGCAAGGCCGAGCGCTTTTTCAAGGAGCGCCGCATTCCGATCCAGTTTCGGGATCTGAAGGAAAAGGGGCTAAGCAAAGGCGAGCTCAATCGCATCACCCAAAAGTATGACGCCGACGATCTCATTGATACGGAAAGCAAGCAATACAAGAAACGCCAGATGGAGTACATGGTGTACGATGCTGAAGAAGAAATTCTGGAAGATCCGCTGCTGCTGAAAACGCCGATTGTGCGTAACGGCAAGCACAAGGCTGTGGTCGGCCATGCGCCGGATGTGTGGCAGCAATGGATCGATGAAGTGGATTAGGATTCCATTAGAACGCAGATTTTCGCGGAAACAAAGGATAACCACAGAAAAAAAGACCTACAGAAAAATTTAGCCGCGAAGTACACGAAGAAACCGCAAAGAACAGATGAAACAGATAAACACGAACAAAACTGTTAGTTGTTTGTGGTTAGTGGTTTGTTGTGTAAAATTCCAAGACGTTTCAAGATCTTATAGGGTTTAGATAGGGTAATAATGTAATACAAAAAACCACTAACTACCCACACCGAGCAACCCCCTCTAAAAAACAACTATAACACGGTTTTCACTTCAACACTCGAACACCTGAACACTTTTTTACTGTTGTTGCATCTTCTGCCGTAACGCATGATCAGCTAACACAATTGCCATCATCGCCTCGCCGATGGGGACAAACCGCGGTACCAGGCACGGATCGTGTCGGCCGGTGGTTTTGATGGAAGTTTCTTTGCCCTTTTCAGTGACTGTGTCCTGCTCCCGGGCCAGGGAACTCGTCGGCTTCACAACGCAGCGGACAACAATTGGCATTCCCGTTGATATACCTCCAAGAATGCCGCCATGCCGATTCGTTTTTGTCCGTATCTCGTCGCCTTCCTGCACGAATTCGTCGTTATTTTCGCTGCCCCGGAGCCCCGCCGCGCCGAATCCGCTGCCGTATTCGAAGCCCAGAACCGCCGGGATGCTGAGCATGCCCTTTGCCAGGTCGGCTTTCAATTTATCGAACACCGGCTCGCCCCATCCGGCGGGGACGTTCTTCGCCACAATTTCACTAATGCCGCCCAGCGAATCCAAATCTTTGCGTACTTCCTCAATCAATTCGATCATTTGCTCTGCGACACCGTCATCCGGGCACCGAACGATGTTAGACTCCACCTGCTCCAGCGTCACCTTTTCGGGTTCTTTAATTTCCGCGATGAGATCGCCAATCTGTTTCACGTATCCGACGATCTCTACATCGTAGTAATGCTTGAGGAATTTTTTCGCAACCGCTCCGGCGGCAACGCGTACGTTCGTTTCCCGGGCGCTGGCGCGACCGCCGCCGCGATAGTCGCGAAATCCGTATTTCGCATCGTAGGTGTAATCAGCATGGCCGGGACGGTATTTCTCTTTGATTTCCGAATAATCACGGCTCCGCTGATCTTCGTTGCGGATCAAAATTGCGATGGAGGCACCGGTGGTTTTTCCCTGGAACACGCCGGAGAGGATCTCCGCCTCGTCGGATTCTTTCCGCTGGGTGGTGACTTTGGACTGGCCGGGTCGGCGACGAATGAGATCCGGTGCCAAATCATCAATGGAAAGCGGTAACCCCGCCGGGACGCCATCGATGATCACAACGTTCCCCGGGCCGTGACTCTCGCCGGCGGTGGTGACTCGAAATGCCTGTCCGAAACTGTTGCCTGCCATGGTAAAATCCTGTATAGGTTAATGAGTGAGAAACTTGCAGAGTTTTTCAGACGAAGGCAACGAAAAGATGGGGAGGCTGAAAGCCGAAACAAATTTTACCGCCCCGGGAGGGGCTCCTTCCGGAGCAGAGGACGCTGAGCACGCAAAGAGCAAAAAATCTCACTAAAGCAAAAAAAAAGAGAAACACCGAGATCGGAA
>JAANXI010000105.1 GCA_018263365.1 Fidelibacterota bacterium
CCATATCGTGGTACGGAATATAATTAATGAATTCCCACATACTCCCGGTTGGCAACTCCAGTTCGCGCCAGATACTCCAGCCAATGAAATCCTCGTCCATGTTGGGTTGCCCCGGATTGAACGCTATTCTTACCTGCTTGCCCTGGTCGTTGGGCACATCCATGATGCCAAGAATTTGCGGCGGAACGCCGTCACTAGGACCTTCCTGCAAGATGACATTTACTTCGACGGTATCATTTTCCAGTGTGTATGCAATGTCCGAAAACCACATACCAAAACCGGGTTTCTGGACTATCAGATTGTATGTCCCGTTCTCTACCGGTAACCAGTAATTGCCCGATTCATCCGTGAGAGTGGCAACAACACTTCCGCCGGAGACTTCATACGCGGCAACCGCAGCGTACTCAACCGGGTTCATCTCCGTGTCCGAAATATGGCCCCAGAATGCAGATTCAAACGCACCAGGACTCATATAAACCGAAAAATACGGTGTTGGATTTCCTTCATCTACCGGAAAGTCAAGTACGAATTGGTTATAATATCCCTCCGCCTCAAAGAGCAAGCTATACCAATTATACGGCACATCTCCAAAGTAAAACTCGCCGTTTTCGTCGGAATAAGTCATGTTCGCATAACTACCATCCTGTGAACCAAGATACACTTCAACACCAGGTATTGGACTATTGGTCAACGAATCCAGTATTATCCCGGAAACTTCACCATAATCATTGGAACCCGCCCACTCCAGGTAATAATCACGCCAGACATATTCCTGCCCGATCCCGACCGAATCGTATTCTGAATAATAGTTGGGCGCCCCGACATCGACCCAGTAATTACCCGGTGGGGCATTAATATTAAAGTATCCGTCCGGACCGGTATTATCCATTGCCCAGAATTCATCGTTACCAACATAGACTTCAGCGTCCATGATTGGCGATTCATCCTGACTATCAAACACATACCCTTCCAGTCCGCCGGAGAATCCTCCGCTGGGCGTCAGATAAAAATCGCGCTCCAGATACTCTCCCGGTTCAACGTAGAACAGGTCACCGGCGCCCCAATGATTGTCCGCACCCACCCAGATATCAAATTCACCGGACGGAAGATCAATCTGGTAATATCCATTTTCGTCTGTATAGGTATCGGCCCAGAAATCATCGTTATACACCTCGACCCAGGCGTCCGGAATCGGGAGAGAATCTTCCACCGATGCACTGTAAACGTAACCGTGAATATCACTGGTAAGTTCGATCGCACTCAGGTGAAAATCGTGAGATACAAGTTCCGTCCCGACCTGGACGGTATCCCGGATGCTATAGTATCCGTCAGCGTCAGCACCGACCTCATAGGAGCCGGGTGGCAACCATAAGGTATAATTTCCGGTTTCCCAGTCGAGACCGGTATTCTGGTAATAATCACCATCAATTTGTTCCGCCCACACCCAGGCATTATCGAATAACGTATCATTTGTAGCCCAGTTGATGAGAAACCCTGTAATTCCTCCGGTAACCGGAGTAATCGTAAAATCGTACCCCCCAGTATTTGGATATGCATAGTGCCCGGATGGTTCGACGATGACATTCGGCATATTCCAGGTATCGACATACACCCAATAATAATCCATTGAATCGTTTGGCGCGTCATATACCAATAGTTCGTATGTCCCATCCGAAGCCGTTATTGTTTTGGTCCAACCGTACAACGGCGCCCATGCCTGTATCGGAAAACCGGGCGCAGGCATATTATCCTGGCTGACGTTGCCTGTAATAGTGGCATTCGTTTCGTAAATAGTGAAATCCACGGTCACCGAATCAAATTCATTGACTTCCGCTTCCTGTCCCTCGCCGGGCATATATTCCGGGATAACGGTCTCCCCGGCAATTTGCACCTCATACCACCCCGCGGGGACGTTTACGGAGTAAAACCCATCGGCATCTGTCACGGCATAAAATTCCTGCATATCCCAATCCAAATACAAAAACACGCCCACGCCCGGTACAGGATTCATATTGTTGTCTGCAACCGTTCCGGAGATGACGGCGTTTCCCATGAGGTATTGAAAATCAAAGCCGGCAAAGTGCCCGTTAACATAAACGGATTCGTATCCCATGGGATCGGGATACATTCCACCGGTCTGCATAAGAAAATCGCCGCTGAACAACGACACTTCTCCGGAATCCGGCAGGTTAATCTCGTACATGCCGGTCGAATCGGAAACATCGATAACCGCCCATTGTAAGTTTTCCATCTCAGCAATGACGATAATTCCTGGCAGCGGGTTGCCCATTTCATCCGTAATCATCCCGGAGATGCTGTAATCGGTATCCAACTCTCCCTGACGCAGATAGACCGCTTCCACCTCATCTCCACTGGAGACTTCAAAGAATAACCCGGCCTGAACGAATGCCATCCCATCGCCAAAATCCTGATCCATTACCAGCTCATACTCGCCGTCTGCCGGATTACTATCATTGAAATCGTTATCATCCAACATTATAGAACCTTCCATATCCACATAGACATCGGCATCATCCAGCATCCCATTTTCATTCACATCTACGATAATATCCAACGCAGCTGACGAAACTCCAGCCGGAAACGAAAAGGTTAACACCGCACCGGCGCCGATTGATACTGTATCCGCCAATTGTCCGTTTACTAACAAATTCAAGGCAGTGATATCTCTAAGTGGTACCGAATGAGTCACACGACGGCTACCCGTTATCAACAGTTCGGGGCTATTTTTTACGCGCCGGTGGTCCTGGGCACGCAGAGCAGCCAGTTGGTGGCGCTCTTTGCGCATTCGGAATTGCTTAGAAATCTTAGAATCCCTTGAATTTTCAGGGTTCTTCAACTGCTGCTTCGGTTGCAACATCTGTTTGATCTGAAGCATCTTACTCTGCTGCCTGAGTTGAATCGTCTTTTGCACCTCCTGCGGGATCGCAGAGTTTTGGTCTGTCTGCGACTGTACACTTAAAGTTTTACCCGCAAAAACGGTGCTCGCAAAAAAGACAATAATCAAGGCACCTGCTATCCTGCCGTGTAAATTATTCATACGCCCTCTCCTGTAATCATGTTAGTTGGTTAGTAAAGGGTTGGACTGTCATCTCGCGGATTACACTGACAATCCATTGCTTATTTATCAGATATGCTCTTTGAGAACAATGACAGACGTCACATTTCTCCATTTTTTACCCAGCAAAACAGGCTGTACAGACTAGCCCCGATTGGGGGCAAAATCTGGTCTTTATTTCACCAAAAATGACTGAACGTGATAGTATGAAGCCGGCCACCGCGATGGGAGAGTTCCGTTGGCCGCTTCGGCTCCCCAAGCCTGATGGCGCTGGAATCGACGCGCTCCGCATACGGGAGCAACTGGGTCACTTCGTAGCCTAGACGTACCCGTTGGAGTTGTTTGGATATGGCGACTTTTCCTTCCAGCAGATGAACATCGTATTGCAGGGGCTGGTACACAGGCTCGGAAATCAGGTTGAATTCCAACGCCGCTTCGCCGTTCATTGTAAGATCTACAAAGCCGTGCGTGTACCGGATGTCCGGTGCAACAGTAAATCCGAACAGATTTACGTCTCCCTGTATTCGGATGTTTTGTGAGAAAACCGTTCCACTAAATGTCCCCGATACTCCGTGGGAAATCGGAAGCAGGTCATCGTAATATCCCAAAACCGGCGTTGTCACGGAAAATGACCCGGTGATATCGCTGTACCCGACTCCCAGCGCCAATTTTCCAGAACGCAGGATTTGTTCCCAGCGGACGTTCCCGCCCAGGCGATCGATATTGCCGCCGCCCAGCGATGTGAAATCCAGCAGGATCGGCGTAGTTTCCGGCGGATGGTTATCGATATCAGTGGCCAGTCGGAAGCGAAAAACCGCCATGGAAATTTCGCATCGTTTTTTCGGACGGATATACCCGGCGCGCAAATAATTCCGATTGCCATTACTGCGGAAGGTCATCCGTCGCTGGCCTTGCAGAGCCTCTTTATTGGATGCGTTTGTATAAAAGAAAGCAGGTGTTCCGGAGCTATGTACATACCTGTATTGCAGTGAGACGACTGCATCCGAGCTGGTCGGCAAGGTCGCAAACACGGTCGGACTAAACGATGATCCGTCGTGTTCGAATTCCTGCTGGTGACCAAAGGTGAGTGGCAGCCAATCGAATAAAAACCGATTCATCCGGGGAGTGTCTGAGTACGGATATTCGAGGATATTCACGGGAGACCGCACATCGGTCATCGTTGCATCAAATCCTCCACCGAGTAACGCCTGCCCGTCGGACAGCGCAAACTGCACATCCATTTTCCGGGAAACTCCGCTTACCTCCATCCGGATTGCGGATTGATCCTGCTGATTGGAAAAAACCGGATACGTTTCGCTGTATCCGACCTGCAGCGCCCCCATAAATTCGGCAACATCCAGTGGCATGAATCCCGAACCCTTCCAGCCAGGATTTGCCCAGTACAACGCCCGATCACCTGTGCGGTATTTTCGGTAGCCGTCCAGGTACGTGAACCTGCTGTTTATTTCGGGTTGAGCTTGCCGTACTTCCGAAATAGTAATCGATCGTTCAGCAGGAAAATTCAACGCGGAATACAGCGTTTTAAGCGAAGACTGGGCATTGAGTGTAACGGAAAACAGCCAAATAAAACACAGAAGGAGGCCCGTCACAGACCTCCTTCTGTTATCTGGTGAAATCACAATCGACGAATTATCGTTATTTCAGGAGCACCAGTTTTTGCGTCGCTGACTGCCCCCGATAACTTATACGCACGTAATAGATACCGGACGAGATGCCCTGACCATTCCACTGCAGCAATTTTTGTCCGGCAGGCAAGACCTCGTCTACAAGCGTGGCAATCCGTTCCCCGCGAATATTGTATATCGTCACATTCACATGCTCCGACTTCGGCAGGTCGAACCGAATACTGGTCTCCGGATTAAACGGATTCGGGTACGCCGGATACACGGTGAATTTCCGGGGCAGCGTCGGAGGGTCATCCTCCACATCCACGGAATAACGATCCGGGAACAGGCCTCCCAGAGTGCTGTCGACGCCGAAGACATAATCCTTCCACATCTGCAGGAAGCTCTGCGGCGGATTGTCAAACCACGCGGAGAAATTCACCCGCTCTCCATCGATGTAGGAGCTCGTATCGGGATGTGCAAAGTCCTCATACAGCATCCAGTGGATATCGCTGGCCTCCTGCATGTCGTACATCATCGACATCGTATCCATACCGAAATCATCCTGGTACGGCATCATCGCCTGAGCAAGATCCGTCATCTCGTCGAAAAAGGTTCCCATCTCTTCGAAAGCATCCCGGAGGTTTTCTCCCGCTTTATGAAATTCTGAAACGCCATACGGCGTTATCGTCATAAACTCGGGATTAGCCTGTTCCAGGCGCAGTATCAGCATCGAGTCGCTCTCGATATCGCTGAAATCCAGTAAATTCGGATCCAAATCAAGGACAAACATCCGATCGAGATTGTGATAGATGTGTTCCAGTCCGTCAGTGATCATCGTTGCAGCGTCTGACATTAACCTTATCTGTACAGAAGCCATATATACCGCAGGCACCGGCAGATGCATAATTTCAAATTCGCTGGTGGCACCAATTTCGTAGGGTCCATATCCGTCGTTGGCTGTTTTAACCAGGATGACAAAATTGGTCGGCTCAAGTGACCCAGTATAGTAGTTAAGATGATAGGAAATCCATTCTAACTCCTCCGAAAAATCGACGTCGCTCCATTGATAATCGGTCGCCAGCACATCCAGCCGTCCCGTATCCAGAAGATCATATATCTGTGAGAGCGTTTGTGGATAATCCACCATCAGATCATACATGATGGTGAGCGCCACCCCGAAATGCGCATCGGGGTCCGCGGGATCGCCGGCAATCTCACTTTGCCATAAGTCGCGTTGATTGGACAGGTGAACCTGCATCGTCTCCATATCATCCATCGCATTCAGTACTACATCCGGGCTGAGGAACTCGAGCGTCTGTGAATCCAATCCGCTTGGGAAAATGCCGCCAAAGGCATAAGATGCCGGGGTGTTCGTCCGGTAAAAATCGGCGTAGATATTTTCTAATCCGGCGCCGGGCAGGTTCTCGATGATCACGACCGGCTTGATGGTCTTTCCTTCATCCACCGGACCGAACTGGTAGATTTTTCCGCCAAGCAGCGTATCGATCTCCGTAACATTGGACTGCAACTTGTTAAAAGCATTGGGATCGATGTTCAGTGGACTAAACGGCTGTAACTGTACCGTGGTTTCCAGGCTGTCAATGAGCGTGTTGAGCGAACTGGCGCCCATCCGCCACGAGGCGATTGCCGGATCCATATCCGCGCCGGTGATATTCCCGACAGAATCCGCATAGGTGAAGCCATCCTCAAAATGGTTGAGCATCTCATTGCTCAGGCTGTCCAGCAAATCGACGCGATTGAAGAAATCTCTGGAGAACACAAACAGGGAATCGGCGAAATCTCCGTCGGCAAAGGTCAATGTGAATTCGAAGTCCGCGGTTCCATCCTGAATGCCCAGCAGATGGCTGCCCAGTTCTTCGTGCGACAAATGGGTTTCCGTATTGTATATGAACATCTGCGAAAGCAGACCGGCTTCGTCGGCCGCATCGCTAAAATCATTGGCCCATACTTCCATGGAATCTCTGAACGTTTCATACTGTCCGGATTCAAAGAAGTTGGTGAAATGATTGACTGTCCAATGCGGGTCTTCGAAAAAATTTACGGCAGGGTAAACTACCTGCCATACGGTTCCATTATACGCATTACCGATGGAAGATCCCATAACCGCCATCAGCGAATCCACCCTTCGAAAAGTAGTATCATCGTCTACATGCGTGTAAGCGAGGCTGAGCAGCGCCAGGCCCATGTGGGCTTTCATCGTTTCCGGTGTATCACCGCCCATGTTATCCACCTGATCCTGCCAGGTCGCCTCCTGGTTCTGTAAATAACTGATGTACGTTTCAGTAACAGTCCCCTGCAAGGTCAGGTCTGCGGAAGGATTTTGTGCGTATCCGATTCCGGCAATCAGCAGTATCAGTACCACTGCGGAAAAATATTTTTTACCCATTGTAAGCCTCCAATGACACAGGGTCATTATTTATTAGATTATCCATTGGTATTCAGTATTTACCGAATCTCCCAATGCCAAATAAATGACTGTCGTCACACCGGGCTATGTCGGACTCTGGATGGAACTCACAGGCGTACCGTATACACTCAGTTGTGTGCAGCAACTGTATTTTATAGGGTTATATGGCTCTACGCAACAGAAATCTTACGCCGGAGGACAAATTTACGGGATGAATTCCCAGGCGACCGGGCGATGATCCGATACGAGCGAGATGTAGTTATTCATGTAATCGTCGATGCGCAGGGTTTGGACTTCACCGTTTTCTGCTTCATCGAACAGCGCCCGGCTTATCAGGATATGATCCAGAAAACTCGGGGGCGACCAACCGGGATATGAGGCATCGTACGGGTTATCGCCGGCGGCCAATTCATACGTCAGAAATTGGTACTGATCGAAATCGGCCCAAAAAATGCGGAAAGGATGAGTTGAATCCATGTTATCCAAATCATTATTCCAGTCGCCTACGACGACCAGGTTGGTATCAATTCCGGAAAACCGGACACTGTCGAGATACGCGTGTAGCAATTCCGTCGCCTGTTCCCGTCGCGCGATACTTTCGGAATCACCGAATGCCTTCATGTGGAGATTAAATACGGAAAAAGCAAACTCTTCGCTCCAGTTGAAGGTAAAA
>JAANXI010000106.1 GCA_018263365.1 Fidelibacterota bacterium
CCGTGACAGCAGTCAGGATTTTTTCGAGCTGATGCCCTGAAAGCATCGACGGGGTTCCGCCACCGAAATAAATAGTTTTGATGGAGTCGTATTTGTCTGCAGGTGGCGGCGCATTTTGAAATTCCCGGATGAGTGACTCGGTAAAGAGCGGAATCTGATTGTCCCGCCTGACCACGGAATAGAAATCACAATAGATGCACTTGACCTTACAAAACGGAATATGGAAATAAAGGCTGACCGGCTGTTTGGGGTTAGCGTTACTCATAAAAATTTCGGGAGACGTGCATGAGTAGTCACACGGGATAATCTACTCCACAAGATGACCAATCCGCCCCCAACGCACTTTTTCGAACAGTCGATAGAGCGGGACATTCTTATTCCACGAGAAATACGTAATTATCCCCTCTCCGAGGATGTTATCCGCAGGGACCGGCCCCCAATAGCGGCTGTCCCAGCTGTTATCGCGGTTGTCCCCCATCATAAAGTAGTAGTCCTGATCTACGACATAAGAATCAGTGGCATCGCCATCAATGTAGTATCGACCGTTTGAGTAGTAAAACTCGTGGCCATCCTGTTCTACTAAGTAGCGAATGAGTGCCGTATTATCCTCCCCAAACCGGTACGTATCCCCTTCCGCGGGAACGTGAACCGGTCCGTAATTATCCTTATTACCGTAGCCAGGCGGAAAGATATTCGGCCCCTGCCAGTGGTCCGGACGGACGTGGTTTGTGGTAAATTTTGTGCCATCCGCATTATTGAATCGTTTGTCGTCTACATAGAGCACCTTGTCACGCACTTCAAGCGTTTGCCCTGGCAACGCCACGAGTCTTTTAATGTAATTCACCCGATCATCCAGCGGATACTGAAAAATGACGACATCTCCCTGCTCCGGCGCATCCAATGGCGGCGTCCGCCAATTGGGTACATGCAATCCGATCTTGGTGAACGGCACGCCCAGCCAGTCCGGGGTCCGCACGCCGTAAATAAATTTGTTGCCTAAAATAAAGTCCCCCACCATGATGGTATTTTCCATCGATCCAGTGGGTACCTGATACGCTTCGATAATAGTTGAACGAACAAACAGCGCGATAATAACGATGATAACGATCGATTTAACTTCCCGGATAATCCGGTCTTTCCGGGATAAGGACTTAGCCGCTTTCGCGGCATCGGGCGTTTCAGTTGAGTGCTCTTTCTTTTTGCTCAAGTGTCGTTCCTTCTCGTTTTTTGAATTTTTATGATACAACGCCTGGTTCGTTTGAGAGTTCCACGGCGCGTAAGATACATTTCGCGGTTAATTCGGCGGCTAAGTGGCCTATGCCGTTCAATTCACCTTCGGTCTTTCCCAGCGATACCGTCACTGACAGGTCGCCGTCAAACATGGTATGCGCCGGATAAATAACCCGCGCCAGTCCATCCTGTGCCATTTCGGAGACCTTGATGCATTGTTCCTTCGTCAATGTCGCATTCGTGGCGATGGCAACCAGTGTGGTGTTGGATTGCCACAGTTCGGTGGGCTTATGATACAATACGGTCTCCTCGATATCCTCCCGGCCAACAATCCACGTATTCTTCCAAGGATTGTAAATACCTCCGAACGGATTCGCAACGAGCAATACCCCGACCTGGACGCCATCCGGCGTGGTGTCGCTCAAGGTCGCGACTCCGCCGCGTCGAGTCAACTCCGGGCCAAACATATTCCCGACCGTCGCCCCGGTACCCACGCCAACACTTCCCTCATCTATTGCGCCGTCTGTGGCATTTTCGCTTGCCTCATACGCCATTTCTTCGGACGGAATTACCGGTTCATCTTCCGGGCTAATATCGTAGATAACCGCGCCGGGGACAATTGGAATTCTGGCATTCCCCGTATTGTAGCCGATGTCATGCTCCCGCAAATAATCCTGAACACCTTTCACTGCCGGGAGCCCCAGCGCGCTGCCGCCTGTAAACAGCAAGCCGTCAATTTTCGGCACGAGCCTTACCGGTTTAAGCACTTCAATTTCCACCGTTCCGGTTGCCGATCCTCTGACATCGGCGCCTGCAACTGCGCCCTCTTCGAATAGCATTACCGTACAGCCGGTTTTGCCCTCCGCGTTCTTGGAATGTCCGACTTTGACTCCTGGGATGTCGGTGATCTGTCCCATGTTAATATCCCGCCGTTGTGCCCCCACGCCGCTGTATATCCGCCCCGGAATGACGCGTTTTTGTTTTCGGAGCAATGTAAACGGAATTCGCTTCACCAATGGCACTTCTGACGTATAATCTGTGTCCGGCATGTTCAAGCAGTATTTGATCGTATGGTGATATGGCTCCGGCCTCCATGAAAATGTAATCCGGCAGCCACTGGGAGTGGACGCGCGGTGCTGCCACTGCTTCACCGAGAGTCATCTGATGGTCAATCACATTCATGATGATCTGCGCAGTCGTCGTGATGATAGTCGAACCGCCGGGCGATCCCGTAATTAAAAACGGTTCACCGTCTTTGGCCACGATGGTCGGCGACATGGAACTCAACATTCGTTTTCCCGGAGCGATGGAATTCGCCTCTGCTCCGATCAGTCCGTACATATTCGGCACGCCGGGTTTGGCGCTGAAATCGTCCATCTCGTTGTTCATCAGAAAACCAGCGCCCTCGATGGCGTATCCCGCACCATACGAACCGTTGAGTGTGGTCGTAACGGAGACCGCATTTCCCCTCCCATCGATCACCGAATAGTGGGTGGTTTCCTCGTGTTCAGCATACATCCTCAACGAATCCACTGTTTCCCAGGAGAGGTGGTCGACTTCACTGCTCGGTGTTGCCTCGTATGAGATCAGCGAACGAATATAACGGTAATAAATTTCGGAGGTCAGCACATCCACCGGCATATCCACGTAATCCGGGTCGCCCAGAAAATAGTTGCGATCCGCGTACACGTGCCGTTCCGCTTCCGTCTTAAAATGGACGGTTTTAGCAGTGTTATGGCCCCACTTTGCAATCGGATACGGCTCAAGAATCCCCAGAATGCTCGTCACTGCAATCCCACCGGAACTGGGCGGTGGCATGGAATAGACGTCATAACCCCGATATTTACCATGGACGACCTGACGCTCTTTGACCTTGTAATTTTCCAAATCTTTATGCGTAATCAGTCCGTCCAGATTTTCCATGGTCCTGACGATATCATCGGCGATTGCTCCCCTATAAAATGCCTTCGGTCCCTTTTTCGCAATCAATTGCAGTGTATTGGCAAGCGCTGGTAGCTCGAGCCGATCGCCAGCCCGGAACGTATCCTGTTTTACATAATACTTTTTCGCCACCGGATCTTTGGCCAGATAGTCCCGGTGATAATTCAACGATCCCGCCAGCCGATCGCTAACGATAAATCCGTCTCTGGCAAGGTCGATAGCAGGTTGCATCACCTCTTTACGTGACATCGTACCGTACTTTTCGAGTGCATACGACAAGCCGGCCACCACCCCTGGAACGCCGGAGGCCTTCGGTCCGACTCGACTCAGGTGAGTAATGACATTACCGGCCGAATCCTGATACATGGTTTTGGTAGCTTTACCCGGCGCCTCCTCCCGGTAATCGATAGCGGTCTTTGAGCCGTCATCCAAATGCAAAACCATAAATCCCCCACCGCCGATATTACCGGCCGCCGGATGCGTGACGGCCAAAGCATACCCAACAGCAACTGCCGCATCAATGGCATTGCCGCCCTCTTTCATAATTTGTACCCCAATGTCCGAAGCATATTGGGTGGACGAGGTTACCATCCCGTGTTCGGCAGTGATCTGGGTCGCGTGCTGGCTGGAAATCGCTGGTGCGTAGAAAAACCCAGCAATGAAAAGAACCAAAAGTAATTGCAGAGAGTTATCCCGAAAACGCGTTCTCATAGTATCTCACTTTAGTCATGGAGTTTTGGACTTCGATGGCGGCCACATCAAACTGGCAGGCCATATCACGATATTCATCATGGTGATATAAAAAATGTTCGGCGGCCTCGTGAATACGACGCTCCTTGTATTCATCAACCCACTCTTCCGGGACGCTAAAATCAGACGGTGAGGCCGTCTTCACCTCGATAAACCGGAGCGAACCGTTCAGCACCGCTACCACATCCAGTTCAGATCCTTTTCCTGCGTGATAATTCCGCTGCACAATGCGCGCACCCTTTTTCCAGAGATGAAAACACGCATAATCTTCGCCCCATTTTCCGAGGGCCTTTTTTTCGCGTCGCAGTTTTGGCAGATGTTCCCTCACCCCGCCGAATGTCAGCCGGTGGACGGGAGTGGGGCCGTACTTTTCAATGGCTTCGAGATGCTGTTTCGTACCATAACCTTTATGCTTTGCGAACCCGTATCCCGGGAAAAACGGGTCGAGCTGCTGCATCAGATTATCTCTGGTGACTTTTGCAATGATAGATGCAGCGGCGATAGATAAACACCGTGAATCCCCTTTGGTAATCGCCTGAGCGGGATGTATGAATTCCGGCAGGTAACTTCCATCCACCAATAAAAAATCCGGCGGACTCCTGAGTGCCCCGATAGCCTTCTTCATAGCCAACACCGTCGCCTGCAGGATATTCATTTTGTCGATATCCGATTGCTCCACCACGCCGATGCCGAAGTCACAGTCGCTTTCGCGCAGCTGTTCGAACAGCAATTCCCGCTTCTTTACCGATAATTTTTTACTGTCAGTTAACCCTTCGGGAATGTGCTTATTCAACACCACAGCGGAAGCCACCACCGGCCCGGCTAACGGGCCGCGTCCGGCTTCGTCGATTCCGGCAATGCGGGCATACCCTTTCTGGCGGAGATGCTGTTCGAATGGTTCTATCTTCATAACTGGAAAAAGTATTTACGGGATGCCGTATACTCAAGGGAAAAGACGGGGAATACCTACTTATTCCGCCAGTGAATCCGACGCCATTTTTTTCCATCGGATTCGAATACAACCCCGCCTGTTTCCATCGTTAGCAGTGGCGAAATTCCTTGCTCGCGATATCGGTCAAGCACCTCAATCGAAGGATGATCAAATTTGTTATCCTGACCGACCGAGACCACCGCATATTTCGGGGCGATGGATTGAATCAACGGGAGAGTCGACGAGGTAATGCTGCCGTGGTGCGGCACTTTGAGTAAATCTGCTCTTAATAAAGTGTCGTAATGCAAAATGTGCGGATCGACTTCGTGCTCGATATCGCCGGTCCAGAGAATCGATGTGTTACCGTATTCCATTCTCTGCACAATAGAGTGATTGTTGATGTTTTCCGTGAGGTTTTGCGAAACCGGGAAGAAGGTTGTGAATCGCGTTCCCTGAATTAACGTATCGAATCCGGCTGTGATCTGCCGATATCGGGTACCCTGGGAGTCAGCTAGTACTTGTATTTCGTTCATGACCTGCGTGGAATACTCGTGATGAGTATCCCAGATTTCTCTCACCGGGAAATGCCTGAGTATCCAGGGAAATCCGCCGACGTGATCGTTATGCGGGTGGGAAAGAATCGCTAGGTCCACGTCCGTAATTCCGTGGCGGCGCAAATACGGGCCAATCACATCCCTGCCTCGATCGCCGTGTGTGGTTCGAATTCCTGCATCCACGAGTACAGTCGTCTCCCTTGGCAGTTCGACGACTGCCGCATCTCCCTGTCCCACATCCAGAAATGTCACGCGGATGTTAAGTTCATCATTTGGAAAAAATATTAGCCAAAGATTAACTCCAACAAGTCCGCCGTACACCGCCACCCGTTTGGTGATATCGAACTTCCAGGACAGCATTATAGCAATGGCGATGTAAAATAACAGGACGACCCCCCAGTGGTAATCCGGGATGTGCAGCGCTGCAAAACCTTGTTGCTCCAGTGCAGGCAACAACCTATTCATCCACCGGATAAGCAGATCCGGGAATTCAGCATATAAACCTCCGACCGGCGCCCAAATAAGCGATGTCAGAATTACGACAAACGAGGAAATCACAACCAGTCCGATAACCGGTATCACAATCAGATTGACGAGAATCCCCCAAAGTGGAAGCATCCCGAAATGGTAGGTGGTAAGCGGGACGGTGCCGATGAATGCGGCAAACGAAACCAGGAGCAGTCCGCCGAAGTACTGGACAGGTTTTGGCGTTTCAGCAATGGTAATGCCAATATTTTCCAGCCGTTCTTCAAGTTGTCCGTATATGAGAACAATGCTCAATACTGCCACAAACGAAAGTTGAAATCCCAATTGGAACAGTTGCCCGGGATTTATCAGTAGAATTATCACCGCTGCGAACCCCAGCAGGTTCAGGATATCATACCGTCTTTCGGATGCCTCCGCAATCAGGAACACACCCGCCATAATCGATGCCCGGACCACCGATGGACGAAAATCGACCAGGGCTGCATAAAACGCCAGTCCAAGAACGGCGAACACCACCTGGTACTTGAATGACAGTCGAACTAATTGCGCCAACACCATCAGTATGAGCGTCACAAAGCCGACGTGCAGCCCGCTGACAGCCATCACATGAATGATGCCCAGGGATGAATAGGTATCCACTAATTGTTTCTGTACCGCATCACGGTTCCCAAGAATCAAGGCGCCTGCAAAACTGGCTGATTCCGGCGACATTGTACTATGCAAGATATCTGTGATTTGCTGCCGGGAAGACTGAACAAAATTCTTCCAGGCTCCCACTGAGCCATCTTTACTATGGAGATACCAGGGATACTTGATATTAAACTGAAAGTACCGGTGATTTCTGGATTGATACGCCCGGTAATCGAACTCTCCGGGGTTTCTGGCCTGCGGATATCGGGAGAACGTGCCTAATCCGGTAAGTGTATCGCCGACAGTCGGGGCCGATGCGCCACGCGGAATCCAGACCTGGACCGGTTGAGCGGTTAACGGCTTTTCATAAAGTTTTAAGGGGATAGTTTGGCAATACGGTAAACCACTTGCAGTACTGTCGACATGACTGACAATGCCGGTGTACATTACTCGGGGCTCTCTATCTGCAAGATTTGACAGAAGATTATTCGGGATAACAGTGGTCCCGACATACCGGAAACCTGCCAGACTCAATAACGCCAGAAACAGGAAGATGAAGTGTATGAGGATATCTGATTCACTCCGGATCAATATCCGGGCGCCCGGTATGATTGCCAGAACTGAAATACCAGTCAGAGCCCATACCGGCAATATCCTGGCGATGAGGATACCGATTATGAGACAAAGAGCCCACCAAAGTAAAGGTCTGCGTCGATACCAATCCACAAGGCACCTGATTGTTTCGGGTTACGAAAATCTTAACAACGCTTACCGAACTGAATCAATTGTACGAATTAAAGAACTCAGATAAAAGGAAATCGATGGGCACGAAAAAAAGCCGGCCCGCATAGTACGGACCGGCTTAGAAACACAAAAATCAGAACGCGTTATGCCAAACCAGCTGTGTTGTACGCGTCGTTGCCTTCTTCAAAGAATTTCGTGTTGATTTCCAGATACTCATCCACGTCGAAATCGGGATGGGTATCGTCCTCAGCACGGATCGCATCCGGTGGACACTCTGGTACACACGCATCACAGTCAATACATTCATCGGGATGAATATACAACATCAATCCCTTCAGTTCTTCTGCGGGTTCTCCTTCTGGTACGCCAGACTCTTCACGACGAGCATGGATCTCATCAAGCGGAATCGGAGCGTAAATACAGTCAACAGGACACACCTCAACACAGGCTGTATCGCAAACACTAATACATGGCGTTCCAATGACGTAAGTCATAATCTTACTCCCGTTTAAAATTTAAAATCAGACTCATACATCAATGTAAATTTAATATGGTTCCAACCGCAAGGCAACGGTTCATTGCTGAAAATGCACAGTTTTTTCAGGGATTTAGACAGACTTTTCCGGTGTTCTTCCTGTCCTGGATGTAATGATGCGCTTTCGGAGCATCTTCAAAGGCAAACGTTTTGTCAACGATGGGGCAGACTTTCCCGGCTTCCGCCCATTCAACCAGTTGTCGCGCCCATTTCCCCACCATATCACGCTCATGCCAGAGGTGCCCGACATTCACACCAAGAACGCCCTTATTCTGGTTAATTAATTTGATCGGATGAAACTTGAGGATCGGCATACCCAGCACTGTTTTCAACGTTTGGTACAGAGAGCCAGTCTTCGATTGAGCCATTGAAGCCACTCCGAACATCAGCAGGCGCCCGGTACTTCGAAGCACATCATAACTTCGTTTCCAGTGTTTCCCACCGATTGCGTCGAGTACGATCTGCACTCCACGTCCTTCCGTCAGATCGTGTACAATTTCCACAAAGTCTTCGTTCCGGTAATCGATGGGATAATCGACGCCATTGTTTTTGATATATTCGTGCTTATGCGGCGAAGCTGTTCCGTAAATTGTAGCGTCGAATAACTTACTAATCTGTGTTGCAGCCGTCCCGACGCCCCCGCCTGCTCCGTGAATCAGTACGCTGTCACCTTCCCGGAGGCTTCCCATTACCACTAACAGTTGATAGGCTGTGAGATAATTCACCGGCATGGCGGCCCCTTCATCGAACGACCAATCCTCCGGCAGCGGAAACACCTGATCTTGGTGAACACAAAGTTTTGAGGAGTAT
The DNA here is from genome assembly GCA_018263365.1 of Fidelibacterota bacterium. Classification (GTDB taxonomy): domain Bacteria; phylum Fidelibacterota; class JAANXI01; order JAANXI01; family JAANXI01; genus JAANXI01. The sequence continues at coordinate 8,612 of JAANXI010000106.1, forward strand.
CCGTTAAACCGGGTTAAAGCAATAACTTTGTCCCCGGCCCGCCAACCACTAACCTCTTCGCCCACTTCTTTAATAACGCCTGACGCCTCATACCCGACGACGCATGGGATATCCGGCGCATCCTGGTAGATGCCCATCCGCGCCATAATGTCGGCAAAGTTGATTCCGGCGGATTTGACATCGATTGTGACCTGCTGCTCTCCCGGGACGGGATCGGCAGCCTCTTTCACCTGCAAAACTTCCGGTTTTCCGGCTTTGGTTATCCAGACCTGGCGCATAAGTCACCTCAATCAATTAGGTTCAACCTAAATTGAGCGATTGTTGTGGATGAGATGTGCCAAGATGTTGAGATGAAAAGGGTTTTGGGAAACCGAAGGCATACCCGGAGGGTCTGTCGAGGAT
>JAANXI010000107.1 GCA_018263365.1 Fidelibacterota bacterium
TCCGATCTTTCACCCTCATGATACGCCGGAAGGAAAAAGACAGCCACGAGGATTCGGCCAGTGATATATCCGAATGTTATCTGCAGGAAAGTAATATTACCGCCATAGGCGACCGCCGGTACGCTTATAAACGTCAGGGTACTTGTCTCGGTGGCAACCACCGAAAACAATACCGCCCACCAGGGGATTTCATGTCCGCCCAGAAAGTAGTCCGACGTGGATTTTTGCTTCCCGGCCGCAAGCACCCCTGCAACGGCGACGCCAATCAGGTAAACAACGATGACCACGTAATCAATGACTGAGAAACCCACAATATGTATCCTTTATTTCGTGTTATCGGCCGGATTCAGCGTTCAACGATTTTCTATCTGCTCCAGCTCTTCTTCCGACAACAGCACCTTCATGGCCGCATTGTGAAATTTCGGCCGGAAGTCACCGATTTTGTGGTTCTGCCGCGTTGGATAGACGCGATTGGTCAGTAGTATAACAATTGCATCGTATTTCGGATCGATTAGGATGGAAGTCCCGGTAAATCCGGTATGTCCGAATGCCTCTGAAGATACATAATCACCGTACAGACTTCCGTGATCGCTGGGCGTATCCCAACCAAGAGCACGGGTGCTACCTTCAACAATATTCTGGCGCGCGGTGAATGTATCAATCGTCGTGGATTTGAAATGCTTCCGTCCGTCGTAATAGCCGTTGCTCAGATACATCTGAGCGTATCTCCCCAAATCATCCACCGTAGAAAATAGTCCCGCGTGACCGGCCACTCCGCCCAGAAACGCCGCATTTTCATCGTGGACTTCTCCCTGGATCTGTTTATGCCTGTACGCCTTATCAAATTCCGTCGGCGCAATCTGTCCCCGAAGAGCTTCATCCGGTAAATACTGGATGTGCGTCATTCCCAGTGGCCTGTAAATTCTTTTCTCCACCAATTTATCCAGGGAATTTTGGCCCAGTTTCTCCAGAATTTTTCCCAGCATGATGATGCCGAGGTCGCTGTAAACCGTAGAGTCGCCCGGGGTATAAATCAGTTCAGAGTTTACGATGATATCCATAACCTCATCCGGACTTTCCGCGACCTCCCAGAACTTAATAAACGGCTGCAACCCGGCTGTGTGAGTCAGCAGATTGATAATTTTCACGCTGTCTTTGAGTCCGCCGGAAAACTCGGGGATATAATCTTTCACCTGTTTGTTCAGGTTCAGATATCGGGACTCGTACATTTTCATCGCCAGCGGGGTGGTCGCTGTCACCTTGGTGATCGATGCCATATCGAAGATAGTCTCGCGGGTGACTTTCGGTGAACTCTCATCATACGTAAAATGGCCGAACCCCTTGGCGGCCAGGACCTTTCCATCTCTGGCAGCGTACATCGCCATACCCGGAGCCACGGAATCGGCGATGCCCTGTTCAATTAAGTCGAATACTTCCTGAAAGCGGTCATCCTGCAGATCGTCCGTCCAAACATTGCTGTACGGTTCGCGCTTCAGTCCGTGTCCCATTTCATAACCGGCGGGCAGGGAAATCGGCAGGGTCCCGCTCACGGACTGTTCGCCGAACATAGCGGCTGCAACCGTCCGCTGCGATTCGCTGGAAGAGCTGTACGTCAAAAAGAAGCTGCGGGCTTCCGGAAAATAGCGGAGCAGATACGGCGTGCCGAACCCAACCGTAATGATTGGTTTCTCCTGATCCAGGACTTCTGACAGAAATTCGGCCTGGTCTTCCGGCAGATTGATTGTGCCTTTGAAACTACCGAATCTTACGAATACTCCAACGGCGACGGCATCGGCGCCCTCCACCGCCTGGTTGGCTTTGATCATGACGCTGTCAGACGCCTGCGGCCCGATCTGATGCACTCCATAGTGATCCACCCTGGAGCCAATGCTGGCGGCAAAACTCCCCCCCGGAAAGCCAAATCGAATATCATCCGTAATAATCAACGTAACCATCGAATCAATATCAGCAGGCTTGAACGGCACGGCGTTATTTTCGTCTTTAACCAGGGTGATCGATTCCTGAAACGCTTTGGCCGCGGTGGCAAGATTATCGCTGTCTTCCAGCACCTTTTCTACATGCTCAAGATCCGGATATCTATGTTCTTCGACTTTGACAAACTTTTTGAACTCAAGAATCCTGCGGACCGATTCGTTAATCCGTTTTTCGGAAATATGCCCTTCTTTTACTGCATTCAGCACGGTTTCATATGCCAGTTCAAGGTCCGGCGGATACAGGATCACATCCATCCCGGCCTGGATCGATTTGACCGCTGCTTCACCTGGCCAGAATCCTTCTTGCACACCGCCCATGTTCATAGCATCGGTAACAAGTAGTCCTCCATATCCCAGAGAATCCCGGAGCACATTCTTAAGGAAATAAGGAGACAAAGTGGCTGGCAATTCGTTCCCAGTAATTTTGGGCAGCGCCAGGTGCGCAACCATTATCGATTTCACCCCGGCATCGATGGCGGCTTGAAATGGAAGGAGTTCTACCTGGTTCAGGCGCTCCCGATCCACGTTAATCTCCGGGAGAGACAAGTGTGAGTCCACATCCGTGTCTCCGTGGCCCGGAAAATGTTTGGCCGTCGCAGCCACATGCTCGGACTGCAATCCTTTGATGTATTCCACACCGAACTTTGCCACCATCTCAGGATCTTCGCTGTAGGAGCGCACGTTGATAATGGGATTATCCGGGTTATTGTTGACGTCCAGCGCGGGCGCAAAATTCATGTGCACGCCCAGCGCCTTGGATTCCTTTGCGGTAATCACGCCCTGCTGATACGCAAATTCCGGCTTTCCCGTGGCGCCAATACCCATATTCTCCGGAAAGCGCGTCCCCGCGGAAATGCGCATGGGGATGCCCCATTCGAAATCCGAGCCGATCAGCAGCGGATATTTCGACATCTTCTGGAAACGGTAAATATTGCGGGCCGCTTCATACGGGTCACCGCCGAACATGGACAGCCCCCCGATGTGATATTCGGTTATCCACCGTGATACGCGCTTATATGACCAGCTATCATCGCTGTAAAAGGTTGCGCCGAAATTCGGCATGAACATCTGGCCGACCTTCTCTTCCAGCGACATGGCTGCCATCTGTTCATCAACTGTGAGCGACGGCTGTTTCTCAGGTTTGGTCGATGGTTTGGGCCCACAGGTTGCCAGGACAAGCGTGAAACCAAGCAAAATAACAAAAAGACGCGAATACCATGAATGCTGCATAATCGTTCCCCTTACTTCAAATGTCTGTTTACATACCGATATAAATGTTTAAAGTGAGCAGAGTCGGCTCATAAAGTAACACAAATTCCCTCAGATTTTAATGAAAATATTCCGCTTGTAGAGCAGCCACATCATCCAAAGCCAGAATCCGATATACAGCAGCGCGTAAATCAGCGACGCATTTATCGGACTCGCTATTGGCAACAATAAATATTCATATATAAGTCCCTTGAGACTCACTGCGCCATCAGCCAGCGGAATCTTAATCATATACATCAGTTTGGCCATCAATCCGGAGAGCACGAACACCGCAATGGCGTTCATCCCATAGATGACAAACGGCTTCGACCAGGCCTTGTACCCTTTGAGATCGATCAGCCAAAAACACATGGCCAGAAAATGGAGTGCAAATCCCGCGGTAAAGAGCACATAGGATGACGTCCACAGTCCCTTGTTGATCGGGAACCAGACATCGACGATCAGGCCGGTTACCAGTCCGATATTGCCGAAAATGAACATGTAGATCGCCTTATCCTTTTTGGATAAGTCTGAGTGCAGGAGATGGCCTGTCAGAATACCGAACAACACCGTTCCAATCGCCGGGATGGTACTGAGCAACCCCTCCGGATCCCAATGCAGTTTCCAAAGATGATTCGGCATAATCAGGTTATCGATGTAAGTAGCCAGATTTCCCTCCATCGTCAGATTGCCCGCACCGTATCCCGGCACAGGTATCGTCTTCATAATAATCCAGTAAAAAATAATCAGCCCGAACGCCCAGTACGCATGGTATTTGGCTTTTCGAAATTCCAGAAAAATAATTGATGCAAACAGATATGCAACGGCAATTCGCTGTAGAACTCCCATAATTCTCATGGTTGAAAAATCATATAACCGAAGCGGATCAAAACGGACCAGCGGAAAAATCGCCATAAATAATCCCAGGCCAAAGAGTATAAAAAACCGGCGGACGATCTTTTTGTAGACATCCTTTTTCGGTACACCGTTACTCTCCAGTTTATTAAATGAAAAGGTCATCGCCACGCCGACGATGAACAGGAAGAACGGAAAAATCAGGTCGGTAGGCGTCCAGCCGTGCCATTCCGCATGGGCGAGCGGCTTGTAGATATGACTCCAGCTGCCAGGGTTATTCACCAAAATCATCCCGGCGATGGTAATCCCGCGGAAGACATCCAGCGAGACAAGACGTTCGGTTTTTTTGACTGCCGCCATACAGTATCCCCTTGTTTAGAAGTTATTAATTCAGGAGCTGAAAGTGGTGTTCAGTCCTGGTCAGTATAGGATCGCGCCACCCGGGCTGATATTCCGCAAGTTACTTCATACGGAATAACGCCGAGTTTTGCGGCCATCTCTGCAATCGGTATGTTTTCGTCGCCCTGCGTTCCCAAAAGCACGACTTCGTCGCCTACATCCAATCGCTCATCACGGACATCTACCATAAACGTATCCATACTCACGTTGCCCACGATGGGAAACCGTTTCCCATGGATGAGCACCTCGCCGGTATTGCCGTAGCGCCGGGGGATGCCGTCCTCGTAACCGCCGGAACAGACAGCGATGACGGAATCTTCCGAAGTTCGGTAAGTCGCACCGTAGCCGATGGGATAGGCCGGCGGAAACTTTTTTATGTAAGCAACGCGTGTTTTCAACTGCATCATCTGGCGCAGCGGAAACGGATCTTCCACTGATGTCGCCGGCGTCATCCCGTACATGGCCAATCCCAGGCGAACGCCATCATAGGCGATATTTTTCAAATATAATGTACCAGCGGAGTTCCCCAGATGAAATAACGGCGGGTTATTAGGAAAAAATGAACTGATGTGTCGATGGATTTGTCCGAAACGTTCGACCTGTGTTTGGGTATGCTCGCTCTCCGGTGTATCGGCGGTGGACAGGTGGGACATCACTCCCGTTAATTCCAATCCCGGATCATCGATAATCTGGTTGAGCGCCGGTTCATAGTCAGTATAAAAGAACCCAAGCCGCCCCATGCCGGTATCGATTTTAAGGTGGACCCGAAGGGTTTCCTTGTAATCTCTGGCGGCCTCGCTCAGACGGGTCAGATCATCATTGGAGGCGACAATAATCTGGAGATCGAGGTCAAATACATCCGGAATCTGATTCCGCCAGATTTTTCCAAGGATAAGGATCGGGACGGTGATACCTGCATCCCGCAGCTCCCAGGCTTCCTCAACAACAGCCACGGCAAGCCTGGACACGCCTTCCTCTCTCAATGCCATTGAGACAGGGATAACGCCATGTCCATACGCATTGGCCTTGACCACCCCGATAACTTTAGCGGGATGAATATGCGACTGAAAGGCCCGGACGTTTTTACGGAGCGCGTCTAACCGTATTTCGGCTACTACGTCACTTCGGGGAGGCACGCTCCTCCTCTCGCCCGGTTTCAATCGTCAGTTCTGGTTTCATTCTAGAGGTTGGAGTACACGATATCGCCATTGAGCAGCGTCATCTTGACGTTAAAATTCTGATCCATTACCACAAGGTCGGCGTCCTTTCCGACTGCCAGGATCCCTTTGTATTGCTCAGTCCCCAAGACTCTGGAGGGGTTGAGGGAGGCCATTCTCACAGCGTTGGTTAGAGGTAATCCAGCCTGTTTCACCAGTACCTGGATCCCGATATCCAGTGTTGCAACGCTGCCAGCGATAGTTCCGTCAGCCAGATGAGCGCCAGATTCATCCACTGTCACCTCCTGGTCGCCGAAATTGTAACTACCTTGTTTATAACCACTGGCAGCCATGGCGTCCGAAATCAGAATGATGCCGCTTGCTCCCTTTAACTTATGTAAGGTTTGAATCACAGACGGATGCACGTGAATGCCGTCCGCAATAAGCTGGACTTTCAATTCACCGTGGAGAAACGCCGCGTTCAATACGCCGGGTTTCCGGTGATGGAACGGCGCCATCGCGTTGAAAATATGCGTGACCTGGGCGGCGCCGTTATCGATGGCCACGCTGATGTCATCGTATTCCGCAATGGAATGTCCGATGGAGGGTACAATCCCCTCACGGGCTGCATTCCGGATGATTTCGGTGGTCCCTTCCACTTCCGGGGCGATAGTCATAAGCCGGACCGTGCCCCGCCCGGCATCGCGGAGATCTGACCAGTCCTTTTTATCCGGCTCCCAGATATAGTCTTCGTTGATTGCACCGTGCATCTTTGGATTGAGATACGGGCCTTCCAGGTGAATACCCCGAATAATATTGTGCCTCGGATTTGACCGGATGTATTCCGCCAGCCGTCGCACATCCTGGATCAAGGCATCTTTGGGCTTCGGATACAGTGTTGCCAACACGCCGGTAACACCGCGACTGAGCAAAAATTCCGAAATCTCTTTGATTTGATCTTCGTCGGCCTCGGTATAATCCACGCCGACAGCACCGTGGACGTGCAGATCAATAAAACTGGGAGTGATGATATGTCCATCAAGGTCATAGACATCCGCCTTATCGGAAATTTCGATATCAGCAATATGGCCCAGTTCGGCGATCTGATCGCCCTGAACGACTAATACCGCATCCTCAATTTCCCGAAACGGCGTAATGGCCTTGACATTCCGGAACACCTTATACATGGTTGTGCTTCCCCTGTCGAATCGTGAGTGCAGGAAATTTTACTTCCGTTCCACGATCCCTTCGTGATGTTCATATTCTAGTTTACTTGCGGCCTCCGTATCCAGCACCACATGGGCCTGCTGGTGCATCTGGACGATGGTCGCCGGCACCATAGCCGTAATCGGACCTTCCAACGTCGCCTGAATGGCATCCGCTTTCCCTTCACTGCTGGCAACCAGGACCAGTTTCCGGGCATCCATTATCGTGCCGATTCCCATGGTAATCGCGTATTTCGGAACCTCTTCGGGATCGTCGAAAAACCGGGCATTATCTTTGACAGTTTTGGACGTCAATGTCTTAATCCGGGTCCGCGATCCAAGGGACGACCCCGGCTCATTAAAGGCGATATGTCCATTTGCTCCGATTCCAAGGATCTGCAGGTCCAGGCCGCGGACTTCTGCCATCTGTTCTTCGTACCACTCGCAAAAATAATCGATATCATCTGCCATGCCGTCAGGGATATATACATGCCGCGGGTCGACATTGATATGCTTAAACAAATTTTCCCACATAAAATAGTGATAACCCTGGTCGTGTTCCGGTGGCAGTCCGACATATTCGTCAAGATTAAAGGTTGTGATCTTTGAAAAATCGAGTCCGGTTTCGCGGTGCATTCGGATCAGCTCGTTGTACAATCCCAGCGGAGTGCTGCCCGTGGCAAATCCGATGACGCTATCCGGTTTGCGCCGAATTTGTTCCGCCACAATTTGTGCCGCCTGCTCACTCATGGATTCATAATCGTCCTTAATCGTCACTAACATGGTTTACCTCCTGCAAAATTCGTTTAAATGTATCTGTATTCTAATGAATTGAATCCATTTTGAGTTGGAACAAAGATAACATAATTCCTTCGCAATCTCCCCGGCTGTGCTGGCGTAATTTTAGGGATGTGTAAAAGTCATCGCAAGGGATAAGAGTAAGAAATGCAGGACAGGCTGCAAATGTATAGAGCCAAATCACCGAACTGCTATTCTTTTACATACGAGAATGCAATCTTTGCAATCTGCCGGCGTAAGGGGTTGAGATTATAATAATACCCATCGGAATTTAACCCCACATTCTGACGATTCGTGAGCAAGATAAGCGAGAAATTGTATTCCGGAATGACCAACACATTTGTCCCGGTAAACCCTGTATGGCCGAACGAACCCTCCGGCGGATTCCTGAATTTGATCACCTCCGGACTCATCCCCCAGCCCAGACCGTTTCCGAATTCATCTTTGGTCAGGAAAAGGTCAATGATCTCTTCCCGAATTAATTGTTCACCGTTAAACCTCCCCTTATTCAGCAGGAGATTAATCAGCGCCTGCAAATCATCGACCGTGGAAAATAGTCCGGCATGTCCGGCCATGCCTTTGTTGGCGTAATAACTATTACCGTCGTTCACCTCGCCGATCAGCGTATAGTGCCGCCATCCGGTAAAATCCTCCACATCCTCAGAACAGTAATATCCGAAATTATCGTCGGCCACCATGTGATGTTCAAACGGGTTCCCATGAGATGTCGCAGCGAATTGTTCCTGGCCGGACCTTTCCGGCATGAATGTGGTATGCTTCAGTCCCAGGGGGTTATACAATCGCTTTTTCAGGAACCCATCCAGCGATTGCCCGGACTGGTTTTCGATGAGATAGCCCAATAGCATAAACCCCAGATCGCTATAATGGCGGGCTTCTCCCACGGGATATTTCAAAGGCAAATCGCAGATATATTGCAGCGTCTCCTTCGAATTTCGTCCGTGATAATAGAGCGGCTGCCATCGATACAAACCGCTGGAGTGCGTCAGCAGATGACGCACCGTCACCGAATCCTTGTGCGGTCCGGAAAACTTTGGCAAGTATGTTTTGACCGGTTTATCCAGGAGGACTTTTCCATCGTCAACCAGAAGCATCACGCCGAATGTCGTGGCAAAAACCTTTGTCAATGAGGCCAGGTCAAAAAGATGCCCAGTTATCATCGGTTCGGGCTGGTCCAGCTTGACCATGCCGTAATCGTAGAGATGCGCATATCCGTACGCCTTCCGGTGAAGAATGGCGCCGCTTTGCTTGATTTGCACCACGGCTCCCGAAATGTTCTCCTGTGCAATCTCTTTTTGAAGCAGGCTATCTACAGATGTAATAACCGGAGGTGCGGTAGGAGTCTCACCCTGGATCAGACCGAGTGATAAAAGAAAGAGTAATCCAACAGAGACAACTGCAAAAATATATCTTCGGGCTTTCATGCTGATTATCTCACTGGAGTTAAGCGATCGTCGATAGCTTCCCACATGGCGGGGTCTTCCTGTCCCAACCGCCAGACGGAAATGCCGCGCAGATCGTACTCTTCAAGCAGGTCCAACTTTGCCTCCAGCGATCGTCTATCCTCGATATACAGATATTCGAATAAGCCGTCGTTATCCCAGAAAGCTGTGTGTACTTTTTGCTCCGGCAACCAGGTCAGTTCTGCCTCATGTCGTTCCAGCAAGCCAGCGACTTCCTGGTATGATAATCCATCCGCCCACACGCGTCCGCCTTCATCAGTATATTGCGGAAACCAGTGATATGAATAAAACGGGATCCCGAGCGATAGTTTTTTTGCCGGTACGCCATGATCCAAAGCAAATTTCACCAGGGATTTTACCCACGGAAACCCTGCAACCGGACCGGGCGTCGTAAATCTGGTATGTTGCGCATAAGCCATCAAGGAAATATAATCGCCGATGTCTGCCAGCGCCTTCATATCGTATCCGCCCCGCCAGTATTCATGCATGTATTT
>JAANXI010000108.1 GCA_018263365.1 Fidelibacterota bacterium
GTCTCAGAGGAATATTAATCCCCATTTCCAGTTCTCATTAAGAATATAATTTGTGTCTCGGATATCTTTTGGTTCGTCTGGCTTACTGACATTTCCTCTGACTTACCGGTTTGCCACCGGGAATAAACTCGTGTTTTCTCCCTCCAGGTAACTTTTATCCCGCCATCTGGAAGACAATATATGTGAATGTGTAAGTGCATGATTTTCTGACAGGGATTAAGTGTAGACTCCGTCCTTGACCGGAGACGTACAGGGAACCCCGACCGTGATGTCAGGGGCTCCATTCTTCATCCGGATTATTTTTTTGTCAAAATTTGAGAAAAGTCAAAGGAATCGCAATGACTGCCGGCTATGTTGTCGGTGCAATTGAAAATACCACAACCAAAGGAGGTTCACATGAATTCAGGGAAATTTTTCACAAGTATCGCTATGGGAGCAATACTGTTATTTGCGGGGATGCTCATGCCGCTGACGGCCAATGCTCATTGCGCTCGAGTTAACGGTCCGGTGGCCACAGACGCCTTGCAGGCGCTGGAAACAGGAGATATATCGCCTGCTTTAATCTGGGTGAGCGAAGATCAGGAAGCCGAACTCAAATCAGTCTTTGAACAGAGCAAGAACGTATATAAACAGGGTGGTGAATCCCGCGAGCTGGCTGAACAGTATTTCATGTCCACTACTGTCAGATTGCACCGACAGGCTGAGGGTCAATCCTTTACCGGATTAAAACCCGCCCAGCCCGCCGCTGCTGATATCCAGACAGCAGAAAAAGCTCTGGTGACCGGTGATCTGAAACCAGTGACAAACATGCTTGCACGGGAGATTGAAAAGAAAGCGACTGCACTGCATCAGGAAGCGATGGCGGCGAAAAAAGTCAGAGGCCAAAGTGTTGCTTCTGGACGGGAGTGGGCCGATGCTTATGTGAAGTACATTATTTATGTCCATGGCCTGTACAGTACCATTCAGGCGGGGCCGGCTCACGGCGTGGGTGAGTAGTAATACGCATGTCCAAATAAAAGAGCTAACGGAAAATTGATGCCGACTGGGGTTTGCAACAATCAACCCAGTCGGCAGTTGGGATGTGTCACTTTTCTTCCTGCCGTTGGATCAGTGAGGTAATTCCTCAGCCGCCCGGTAAACAGGTGATGTTAACCTGTAATACACTTGATTCTACAGAAAATTTTTCACAATTTACAAGTGTTAATCAGATAAAAACATCTGAAATAAAGGAGTAACTATGCACACTATAGATGACAGAAAACTGACAAACGACCTGCGCCAACAGACGGTTGGAGAGATCGTATCGAGCGATTACAGAAATGCGGAAGTATTCAAGCGGTATGATATCGATTTTTGCTGCGGCGGGGATATCCCGCTGACGCAGGCATGTGCGGACAAGGATGCAGACGTCAATGCCGTCATCAGGGATCTGCAGCAGGTATCGAAATTGGAGACAGCCAGTGAAAATTATGATCAATGGAATTTGGATTTTCTAGCAGATTATATTGTGAACGAACATCATGGCTATACCAAACAGGTCATTCCCCAGCTGAACGCGTTTGCAGAGAAAGTGGCGATGGTACACGGCGACCGACATCCGGAAACCCGGGACATCGCCGATATTTGGAGTAAGATGAGCGGTAACATGATTACGCACATGCAGCGAGAGGAACTGCAACTTTTCCCCTATATAAAGAAGCTCGTCCAGGCCGGCGATGGTGAGAAACCGGTGACGCCACCGGCGTTCGATTCCGCATCTGGTTTAATTACGGAATTGGAAAATGATCACGATGATACTGGCAATGGGCTGGCAAAACTCGACCGACTCAGCGACCGCTTTACGCCACCGCAGGACGCCTGCAATACTTACCGGGCGCTGTACGCCTCATTGCAGGAATTCACCGCCAAAACAAAAGAGCACATCCACCTGGAGAATAACATCCTCTTTCCCAAGGCGATACAGTTGGTCAAATCCGACCGGGAAGAGGTTCCCCAGTAACGCGCATTCGACTCCTACGGGGCAAAGGGACGTCCCACAGGTCGCGGGAGGTGTGTAGTACCACGATCCGGTTCAAACGAGCTTATGATTCGCCAGAGCCGGATGACCGATCTGATAAGCGTACAGCCCGCTCTGGTATTAGACGGCATAGAGAGGGAAAATGGTCCTGTACCGGAGGTGTCCAGGAGATCTCTTCCCCGGGAGGGTAACCCTAATCTTCCGGACAATTTTCGAGAAATTCTTCACATCGCGAGCATTGCAGAATCCGTGTCGGAACACCCCCTCGCGCGGGCGATTGTGGAGGAAGCCGGAAAATTCTCATCCATTCCTGAGCCGGAGACGTTTCAATCCTATACCGGTTTGGGAATAGAGGCCACCTATAAATCCAGACAGATCTTGGTGGGCTCTGAAGCATTTATGCAGAAAATGAACATCGCCATGGGGGTGGCCGGGACAGATGTGGCGCTCGAAACTGCGGATATTGCCTTAATGGCGGATGAATTGGGGAAAATTCCGGAGGCGTTACGAATATCAAAACGGACGTTACGAAATATTCGACAAAACGTGATTATTGCATTGATCACCGTAGCCGCACTTTTGACCGGCGTCTTGATGGGGTCGATTCATATGGCTGGGGGGATGCTCATCCATGAAGCATCCGTTATGATCGTCATCCTTAACGGCATGCGGCTGCGATGGGCGTAATATTTTGCCCCACTGAAATCAGCTGCTAATATCACTTTTGCCGACGCTGAAAGAGTTGATAAAAAGCTCGTTCTCTCAGAATAATCAGCAAGTTTTTCCCGAAAACCGACTCGTTTGCTTACAAACTACTCGCCAAAAAACAAATTACCTAGCGGATAAAACTATTTGTGCTCCTGATCCGGTTTGCATCCTATATTAGAAGGAGCTTACCCGATTCCATTCGAACTCGTTACTAATTCAAGACCGGTTCGAACACTCTTACCAAAATCGCAGATACAGTCTTGAATATCCGCTGGCGGGATACTCGGCGTTGACCGGAGGATGCTCCGCCGGGATTCGGTGTGTTCCGGCGGATCCATTCCGTTTGGCACCGACAGATGCGCGGAGACTTCGTTGCTGAACGTCTCCGGATCGTGAAAATCCGCAGAATATCACTATGCCTGAATACCGACCATCCACGGGTATGGCTGTATGCCACAGGATAGCGCTCCCGCATGCCATCGTAAGCCTCGCGTTAGTCATGTCAGACGACCGGGGAGAGAGGTTCCCAGTACGATGTCGCTGTTTCATTCCTTCCTAATTTCTTGCTCTTTATATTTCAGCACGCGATCCCAGAGACTTCTGGTGCCGCAGATGCCGTATTGCAAGCGCTCAATTTGTGAAATCTGGCTGTGATCCACAAGTAGGTTGATGTCAGGACTGTTTTTATTTGGTGTAGAAAACCACCACCTCTGGTGGTGGTAGTTTATCTATTCAGACATAAAAGTCTTAAATAATCCTTGACTTGGCTGTTTATGTCTATATCTTATAAAAGGGTAAAAGGTCCGATATCATGATTTACTCCAAAGCGACAGAATATGCATTGAATGCGTTGGTGTATCTGGCGGAACAGGCGCCGGATGACCGAAACGGTGTACACCAGATCGCCGATGCGCTGGACATTCCGGGACACTTTCTCGGGAAAATTCTGCAGGATCTCCGGAAGGAAAAAATTGTGGAGTCCAGCCGGGGACGTTCAGGTGGGTTCCGGCTGGCCCGGGCTCCGGCGGAGATTGGTCTCTATGATGTAGTCTCTGTACTGGAGGACCTGCAGCGCTATGAAATGTGCATCTTTGACGAATACGAGTGTACCGTCGACCGTCCCTGTTCCATGGTCTGCGAATGGAATGCGGTGAAGAATCACATCACCGGATTCCTGCAAAACCATTCCCTGGCCGACCTCCAGATGGTTCGGCAGTTCCGGGCTGATCTGGATATACCGAAATAATCCTGAGAGGCAACCATTATGAAGTTGTTTAAGCAGGATCCACTCTCAAAAGTCCCGATTAAATACAAGCTGCCGCTTACCTTCGTGCTACTCTGCCTGGTGGCGTTCGGCATCGGCGGCTATCTGGTGGCAAATTCTGTATACCATTCCATGGAAGCAGAGATCCAAAATCGGCTCCGGAGTGAAGCGTACGCCCAGGCTACCGTACTGGACAAGAAGTTCGAAACGCTGAGTCGTCGGACCGAGGATTTCGCTTCGGACGGATACATCCGCACCCATACAGAATCGCTGATCACTACTTCTGCGTCAGATGGCTCCGATGTGCTTTCAACACATCTTCGGAAAAATAAATTACCCCTGGAAGAGGCCTTCGTTGGCCTGGCTGTTCTTGATAAAAGCGGAAAATTTCTCGTAAAGATTGGTGAAATAAACCAGCCAATCCCGGTAAAAATTCCTGCGCGGAATGGCTCGACAGTGACACAAATCATTCCTCTGGGGAATGGGGACGAATTTGCGATTATTACACCGGTTTGGAATATCACTCACACCGAAATACTCGGATCCCTCACGAGCATAGTGAAAACCGAGGCGATCCTGCAGGTAGCAGCAGCCGAATTTAATAACGCAGTCCGGCAGTCCGAGGGAGAAAGATACCTTACACTTATTGACAGGCGAGACGGACGGTTGCAGATACCGTGGATAACGCTTAGTGGGAATGGCGCACAAGCACTCATCCCGGATGAAGGCATTGCAAGATATTCACAGCACTTGGGGCATCACGATTGTGGGCACGGGCAAACCATGTATGGTCAGAGTTATCCCCTGCAAAATACCCAATGGAATGTCCTCGTTGAAATGAACGCGGCACCGGCGTTCGCCTCCATTAATTCCCTGGAAGGGAAGTTCCTGGGCGCCGGGATCCTTATCGCACTCACCACGCTCGTACTGCTCTATTTTCCGGTGAAATTCGTCATTCAGCCGCTGGATTCCCTCAAAAACATGGCGCTCCGGATCAAGGACGGCGATTTCTCCGTGCGACTAAAAAACGACTCGGAGGACGAGATCGGACACCTCGCCCGAACCTTCAACCACATGGCTCAGGCAGTGGAAGAACGAACCACGAATCTGGAAAAAACCGCGAGAGATCTGCGAAACCGGGAAGAGGAACTCCGGCTGGAGCACCAGAAACTGGATACGCTTGTGCACTCCATGCAGGATGGGTTGGTGCTCCTCAACAAGTCAGGGGAAATTGTCCTCTCAAACCAGGCAGCGAAACCAATCATTGGAATTATCGAACGGGATATCTCCGAGTTTCGTACTTCACAGTGCCGGGAAAACGGTTCGGCGCACGATTGCATTCAGTGCCTGCGGACGAAATTCGGTTCTCATGCCTGCATTTTACGGACAGAGAACGGCGTGTACGAAGTGCTTTCGACTCAGCTGCCCGGCATGGATAACGAGGCAGGCAAGGTGCTGGTGGCCAGAGATATCACGGAGCGCGAGCGCATGCGGGAACGGCAGTCCCACCAGGAACGGCTCACCGTCCTGGGCAAAATATCGGCTGTTGTGGCGCATGAACTTAATAGTCCGCTGGCGGCTATCTCCATGTACAACCAGATGATGCAGGGAGAACTGTCGAAAGATTCGCCATACCGTGAACACACCGAGGTGATCCAGCGGAATACCCAGTCCTGCCAGAAGATTATCAAGGAACTGTTGGATTACGCCCGGACGCCCCAGCCGGAAATCGAAGAGGTGGATCTGAAACAGGTGGTACAGGACGTTCTGCGATTTCTCAAACCGGTCTACGAACGGAAAGAGGTGCGGTTTGATATCGAATCCGATATTCCTGAGGTGATGCTCAATGGAGACAAGGTGCAACTCCAGCAGGTGATCGTGAACCTGGTGATGAACGCCATTCAGGCATTGCCGGAGGGAGACGGGCATATCCGGGTTGCTATTGCCGAAGAAAAGACGGGATATAGTTTAGAAGTTTCCGATAACGGAACGGGCATCCCGGATGAATACACTGACGAAATCTTTGAACCGTTTTTCACCACCAAGAGCAGCGGAGGCACAGGATTGGGACTCCCGACTGCCCACCGTATCGTCAAGGCTCACGGCGGTAAACTTATGTTGAAAGAGACCGGCGATTCCGGCACGACCTTCCGGGTTCTGCTGCCGGAAGAAGGGGCATCTGAAAATCGTAGTACCAGAGATGGTGAATCCAAAGAAAATTATGCGATGTTCGACAGTATGAATGGGGGAGAAAATCATGTCCGTACCACAGTCAACTGAATCCATGGATTTTAATCAAATCCGGATTCTGGTCGTCGACGATCAGGAAGACGTGCGCAGAGGACTCCAGCGCCTCATCGGCTCCCTGGGATGCGATGTTCAAATAGCGGAGTCCGGTGAGACGGCATTGTCCATGCTGCACGAGACAACATACGATATTGTATTCACAGACATCAAGATGGGCGGTATGTCCGGCGTCGACCTGATGGAGCGCATCACGGAAGAATGGAATAATATCGAAGTGGTGCTTATCACGGGATACGGCACCATCGAACTTGCAGTACAATGCCTGCGGAACGGGGCCTCGCATTTTATCACTAAGCCGTTCAACAACCAGGAGATTCTGGAATTCGTGGAGCGTGCCGGCTACAGGCAACTGGCAAAAAAACAGAGACGGCGCTCACAAGAACACTACCAATCGGAAAAAATTATTGCCCGATCACGGGAAATGCACAAAGTACTGGAGATGGCAGAGCAGGTGGCTCCCAAAACGGTGCCGGTCCTGGTGGAAGGCGCAAGCGGTACTGGCAAGGAACTCATCGCTCATGCGATCCACGAGAAGAGCGGCATTAGCGGGAAACCGTTCCTCGCCATCAATTGTGCGGCGTTGCCTGACAATCTCCTGGAGTCGGAACTGTTCGGGTATAAACAGGGCGCGTTTACCGGTGCGCATGAGGATACAAATGGCCTGTTTCAGCAGGCGCGGGGCGGTACGATTTTCCTGGATGAGATCGCCTCCATGTCCCTGGCATTCCAGGGAAAACTGCTCCGGGTGATAGAGAACAAGGTTATCCGTCCGTTGGGTGGCGGCGAGGATGTCTCCGTGGATTTCCGGCTGATCACCGCCACGAACCGGAACCTGGAGGAGATGGTGGAAGCCGGAGAATTCCGGGAAGATCTGCTTTACCGCATCGATGTTTTCAGGATCGAATTGCCAATGTTGGATGAGCGGAGGGAATGCATTCCCGCGCTGGTTGAGCACTTCATCGAGCGGTTTTCCGCCGAAATTCTCAAGGATGGAGCGCAAGCCCCGGAGTTGACGCCGGTTTCACTTCGTTACCTGTGCGAGCGACAATGGAGCGGAAACGTCCGGGAACTGGAGAATACCATCAAACGGGCGCTGGTGGTCTGTGAGGGTGAAAAAATCCTGCCGTCGCATCTCGGACTGACTCGGGAATCGACCGATGACCTTGAGCCATACGAAGATCGTAAGCAGCAGGTCATCGAGAATTTTCAACGACAGTACATCAACAAAGCATTGTTCCACACGGGCGGTAACATTTCGCAGGCTTCGGAAATGTGCGGCATCACCCGCGCTGCCTTCCAGCGGATTATGAAGAAGCTGGACATTGAACGGGAGGTGGCTGTTTCGTAACCTGTCGGTGACCGCTACCAGCGTCGTCGACAGTTGTTTTATCTTTCTGTCTTCAACCCCTGCCGGGGTTGGGCATTCCCNGGGCTCCACAAAC
>JAANXI010000109.1 GCA_018263365.1 Fidelibacterota bacterium
TAAAGGCTCCGCGCACTCCCTGAAAACCCACTTTCATTGTAATTCCTGTTCTATTTCCTGCAATGCCTGGATAAATTCGTGCCGGGCGGCTTCTGCGAATCGATTGTATTTATTCATATCTGTAAATAGTTGTGGTGTATCATTCTCAACCACATCCAGAATATGTAACAGTCGCTTGTATCCCTCGGTGTCAATGGCTATCCCTTTTGCCCCATAGATGCTCAGTCCCCGCCCGATGAAGTGCGTCAGCACCTGCGAGCGGGCGATCTGCCGGTCATGTTCCTCCGGTGTCGCTTCGATGACCTGTAAGCCTTTTTCCTTTAGGTATGATTTAATACAAGCGTAAAGATCGTCTGGAACCCGCACGCCGTGGATGACGATTTTTTGTCCTTCGACCGTGTCGCCGGCGCTGTCCGGACCGAACATGGGATGGGTAGCCAGAATCTGTGTCTCTTCAGTCAGGTACTTCCGCATCTGTTCTACCGGATATTCTTTCACGGAGCAGACATCGATCACAAGGTTCCCGGCGATCATCGGGGCAATTCGCTGCATTGTCTCCCCGAACGCGGATATCGGCACCGCCGGGATCACGGCATCACACTGGCACACTTCTTTTAGAGATGTTAATTCCCCGCCGGACTTTCCAACAGTGTTCGCATCTTTGGAATGGCTGCTGACTTTCACCCGAAAATCTTCGGAAAGATACTCCACCATTAGTTGACCAAACCGCCCGAACCCGATGATTCCTATTGTTGTAATTTCCTCTGTCATTCTTGTCGCATCATATTGTATCGTTTTTGACCCGCCTAAACATACAATATCCGGCCAATGTATGAAAATCTAAATTTAGTCTGTTACAGACTGGCTATCAGTTGCAACATATTTCCGTATTAAGTATGTTTTACAATCTGTTTGAAAGAACTGGAGGAGAGCACATATGGTTTCACTAGAGATGGACGGCCCATACGAGTTATCCGACAAAATGGTGGAAAAGCAGGCAGCGCCTGACACGCCGGGCAATTATGCGCTTGGCTATCTTAACGAGGAAGGGACGTTTGTCGTCTGTTATGTAGGCCGGTCCGATGACGAACTGCAAAGCAAACTTCTGAGCTGGGTCGGGGCCATCGCCAGATACACCCATTTTGAGTACTCCTATGCGGATTCAGCGGAAGAAGCCTATACTAAGGAATGTCACAATTATCATGATTTCGGCGGCAGCGATAACCTTTACAATAGTAATCATCCGTATCGCAAAGATAAAACCGACTGGACGTGTCCCCGTTGCTCGTTTTACGGGCGGTAGGATTTTTTCCTAAATATTTTTTGAGCTAATACTTCAAATATGCCGCTGCTATGCGGTTTACCGCCTCTAATTACCAAGGAAAAATAAAAAGCCGCAGATGATCACTCACCTGCGGCTCAAGTGGGGCTCAATATGAGAGGGGGAGAGCCCGACTTTTTATAGTAGTCATGAAGTCAAAGGCTGACTTCACACCGTGTTTTTATTGTGTCAGAATGGACCAGCCATCAATCCAGAGTTCAGAACCGAATGCGCCTTTGAATCCGGGATCTGTGTCGAAGAAACCGTCATTCGGAAGTGATTCGGCATTGGAAAGTGCCGGACTACCGCTAGCCGGACGCGGATCGAGTCCTGGCGTTCCTTCCCGGGTACTGCCGATGTTCCGGAACTGCGGATCAACTTCCAAAACGCTCAGACTGTCATCAGCGTTATCCGAATGGAAAAGACCATCTGGGCAACCATAGATGATGTTGTGCTCGGAGAAGTTCAGCTCATTGCCAATCAGTGCCTGGGTCGGGTCATCGGAAATGCGCAGGCCGACACCGTTCCCCTCAGCTATAATCATGTTGCGGAAATCACCGGCGGTTCCCTCGCGGAGACGAATCATCTGGTCAGAACCGTCACCGTCTGGACTTCCACCACCCGGGCCAATCAAAGTTACATTGTGAAATTGAGGCATGGACCGCGGAGTCTTATCCATGTTGGTTCCGTCGTTGTCCATCTCAAAGCCGCGTCCACAAGCTTCCTGTCCCTGGATGGCAAAGAGATACTGCCCCTTGCCCTGGTATCCCTGGTCGGTGTCAAATGCGTCATCGGCGACATATACAACGCTCATATACTTGACGTTTACTGTTCCGCCGAAGAATTCAAATCCATCATCCAGATTGTACGCTACTTCGCAGTGTTCCACAGTGGTTCCATTGCCAACCCCGGCAAATGTAATCCCGTTGATTTCGTTGTCCTGACCGATGGAACGGCCGCCATACCAGACACGGACATAGCGCAGAACGCCACTGTCATCATTGGGATCGTCACCACCATACGGGACGCCGACTAAGCCCTCGACAAAGGATTCACCACCATCGGCGTTAATCGGGGCATTTCCCAGGATAATCAGTCCACCCCAGGTTCCGCGCTGCGGCAGGTCTTCTTCCGGGAGATCAGAGGTAAAGGTAATCGGATTATCGGCGGTTCCGTCGGCAATAATTTTCGCACCACGTTCAATCACGAGTGCAGGGGCCAGGCCATTACCATCATCCGATTTGGATTTGATTGTTGTGCCGGCTTCGATGGTTAAGGTCGCTCCATCTTTGACAAAAGTTTGGCCGATTAACAGATAATCTTCATCGGCCATCCAGGTTGTATTTTCGGTAATGTCCCCCGAAATTTCCACGGCATTGGTTGTGTTGTCATCATCAGGACCAGTGGAGTTATTATCACTGCAGGCCATGAGGAAACTCACAGCAGCAATGAGTAATAATCCGCGGGTTAGAATTGAAGATTTAGACATTCTGTCTCCTTCTTTGTTTTGGACTTTGTTTATTTTGCGTTTTAGAGTTTGTAGGCAATTCCCAGGCTGATTGCCCGGCCCGGCGAATACCCCTTGGTAATTTTCAGTTCATCCGTTTTGGGATCGATTTGGCCAAATTTGCGTTCTGCGCCCAGCAGATTTTTAATTTTCATGCTGACTTCGAACGATCCCAGTTGTTTACTCGATGTGAGATTCACAGAGTGAAACGGGTACTCGTAGATGTTCGGCAATCCGTAGGTCCCCAATGCCCGTAGTCTCTTGCTATAAGCATTATAGGCCAGAGAAGCATTGAATCCCTGCAGATCCGAATAATGAATGCTGGCATTCACGAGGATGTCTGACTGTCCTTCCAGCGGCCGCTTGGTTGTCGTCGCCGAGTTCGCAGCTTCCACACCGTTAAACATCTTCACTACAGAATTGGTTGTAACGCTGGATTGAATGTACGTGGCATTAAACTGAACGCTCGTTTGCCCGTATTTAATTGGTATAAAGTCAAGATTTTCGCGGACCTCGAATTCCACACCGGAATTTGTTGCTGATTTCGCGTTTTGCAGAGTCCGATAGGTCCGGTCAGCCGTTTGCACCAGCGAGGTCTCAATGGGATTGGTAAACTGCTTGGTGAACAGACTGAGCGCGATAATTTCGCTGACCTGCGGGAACCACTCGAACCGGATGTCATAGTTCTGAATATCGGTGGTTTTCAGGAAGGGATAGCCCACGACAACCGCATCACCATAGAACGACTGAAATTCAAACGGCGCAATCTCGCGAAACTCCGGTCGCCCGATGGTTTGTGAGTAGGCGAGCCGCAGTTTGGTATTTTCCGAGGTTTGCGTCGCGAGGTTAAGTGACGGGAGATATTCCACCTCATCAATTATTGATTCCAGCGGATCACCACCGGTCAGGGAGCTGCTGTAGGGTTGCCCGCTGACGGGATTATACGGCAGCAAATTGAGCCGGTAATCCTCGCGCCGGACACCACCAATAAACCGCACGCGGTTCAGCGCCGGCATCATGGATAGTCCCAACGGGATATCAATCATAAAATATTCAGCGTTGAGTACTTCATCCGCCCCGTAGCCATCCGATCCCTGGGTACTTTCAACTACAATCAGCCCGTCCTGTGGATTGCCGGATTCGTCCAATGAATAGTACGCATCGTCAGTCAATCCACTTCCGACTGCTGCAGGATCTTCGATTTCGCTCACATCACTGGGAAAACCGCCACTGGTGTGCTTGTGATAAAATGACCGCTTTTCAAACTGCCGGGTTTTTCCCTGCACACGAAGCCCGGTTTTAAATTTGTATTCCGCATTATATCGATCTGTGAAAACGGCCTGGTAATTCAGGTCGATATTGCCGTTCATGTCATCGCCGGTAGTAAACTCTCGGGTACCTGCGCTCCAGGAATAAGTATCCATCTGATAATATGACTGGTTGCCTTCGTCGCGCAGACGATAGTTCAGATTCTTCACATCCGGTTCCAGCAGCTGTGAAATTCCGGCTGTAACCGACCAATCAATCCGTTGTTCAAAGGGTGAATTCAATGTGTGATGCCCGCTGAGCGAAGTATTGTTCAGCATTTTTTCTACATAATACTCCTTCAGGAACAAGCCGTGGTCGATGTTATCAGCATAGCCCTCCGTCAGCCGGACGGAATTTTTGGAATCGTGCGTATAGACATGGTGGAGCTTCACCTTGTGATTGTCTTTATACTTAAATCCGGTACTGAGGGTGAAGCCCGTATTGGTATTGTAAGCCGACTCATCACTGGCCATATCTTTGATGGCAACCAGCGATTCATCCTGGATGCTGTACTCCCGATTGACCATACGGTTGAAACTATACCCATTGGAAAACTTTAGATTGGAGAAAAATCCCCATTCGAACTCCCGGGTCGGATTAAACCGGTCGCCATAATTCACGCCGAATGAAACCGGTCGACCAGGTTGTTGCTGCTGTACAGTGAAATCCGATTCGAACCCGCGGCCGATATTTCCAAGGTATGCCCGCCGATCTTTCAGCTGGGTCCCCAGCTCAGTATTGTGTTCATACAGACGGATATTTTCCGGCACATCGGATGGGAGAGTCCTTGTGCCATCATCGTAACCGAAGAAATCTGTGCTTCCACCATGGGTAGTTAAAAAATTCACATTCGAGACACCATACATATTGTAGGTCGAGCCCAGGCTGATATTGAAACTTCGGTTATCCGGATACGCTTTGGTGCGGATATTCACACTGCCCCCGGCAAAGACGCCCGGGAGATCCGGAGTAAATGTCTTGGCTGCAGTGATACTCTCCAGCAAGGATGTTGAAAACAGGTTCAACGGGACCGTCTTTTTCTCCGGATCGGGGCTTGGGACTGGCACCCCGTTCATCTGAGTATTGGTATACCGTTCGCCCAAACCGCGGACATAGACTGAATTTCCGTCCACAACCGAGACGCCAGTAACACGCTTGAGCGCATCAGCGGCATCAGAGTCCCCGCTTTTAGACATCTGCGCGGAACTCACGCCGTCCTGCACGTTGCTCGAATTCCGCTGTTCCAGCAGAATACCGGAATCACTGGTCTTTTTTGCTGTCCCCTCAACGACAACGCTTTCCATCTCCAGTGAGGCAGATTCCAGTGAAATATCTAAATTTGTTTTCAGATTGGAGTGGACTTCAACATTATTGATGCGTCGTTGCTCATATCCGATGAAGGTTGCGACAACGGTGTATTTCCCTTCCGGAATATTGCGAATGATGAAATACCCATCAAGATCGGTAGCCGCACCCAGGTCGGTATCCTGAATCAATACATTCGCACCAATCAGCGGCTGTTGTGATTTTGCACCAGTCACATAGCCAGTAATCGTGCCTGCGAACAATTCCTGCGATGGTAAAACAGCAAATAATACCAGAACGATTGCGAGTAAGTAGGTTTTCATTGGATTTTCCCCTCTCGTATTCATAATCGGGATAAGTATAACCGAGAGTTGTAAACAAACTTTAAAGACGGAATGAAAATCTGTTAAAAAACTTGTAAAAAACGCATCACAACAGATTGTACCGGCGATGTTCTCAAACAATAGACAGGTGAATTACAGAGACAAAATAATTGAGTCAATTATAGGTGTTACAGAAATAAAACAATGATAAGCACCCCAGGACGTTGCTGCTCATCCTGGGAAACCGTCAGTTTTGCGGAGCGGCACTCCGCAAGTATTCCAGCACAGCCCGGGCGCTGCTGCTGTCCAGACCCACATCGGTCATGTATTGATTAAATTGCTGATGGTACTTTTGTAAAACCGGGTGTCGCATCACGTTCTCCTGCGGATTCAGGATCATGTTCATAATGAATTCGGGTGTCCGGCGCGTCGTAACTTCACGCAGTGGCGGGCCAAGCACCGATTTATTCAGGGTATGGCATTTCATACATTCAGCCCGGAAAATCGCATGTCCTCTTTGTGCTAGTTTGGAGTCAATTGGACCGATATCTACAGAATCAATTGGTCCGATACCATGTGTTAATTGTCTTTCTGTCAGCGGTGCATTACTATAATTTTTTTTGTGTTCCCCACTGCAACTCATCAGAAAAATTACAAATAACAGGAAAATGATATTTCTCCACATAATCTGCTCCAACATTTACGATAAAAGTAGATCTCATCTATATAATTCTGTTCAATAGAAAAGGTTTAAATTTTCTTCCCATGGTCCGGATACAATTCTTCGATACAGTCCGGACAAATTCCATGAGTAAATCGAGCGCCGGAATATTTTCCGATGTACTCCTCAACTTCACTCCAGTAGCCCTCATCATCCCGATATTTCCCTGGACCTGGGCAGTCCCGAATTTGTGTCCCATATTTTCATATTCTTCCAGCGCGGTGAAATAATAATCCAGTGCTTTTTTATACTCACTTCGGTTTTTATGGGCTATTCCCAGATCGTTATTCAATGAAGGAATTTTTTCTTCCCAGTTGATGGAGTCAGCGAGGTGCAACGCCTCGGAGTAGTATTGAATTGCGTCGGGATAGTCCGCAAGTCTTTCCTGTAGTAGTCCTGTTTCCCGCAACGCCAGTACCATTTGCTTTGTATCCCCGGATTGCCTGGCCCGCCGTAGGTGTTCATTCTGATATTGAACAGCCAATTACGTTTTCGACTGCTGGAAGTAGGCCTGGGACATCAAATTTAGTGCTTTGAGTTCAGCGACAGTCTCGTTCCCATCTCTGGCACGTTCCAAAGCCTTTATTGCAAAGTAAAGTGCGCTGTCCGGTCGGGCGTTCAGATCTTCTTCGGCACGAGAATTCAGGGAGTCGGCAGATAGTTGACTATTGGACTGTGCCCCTATATTTGAGGTGAACGCCAGGCATACAATTCCTGAATAGACCAGGAAAATTCTTTTAATATATTCCAGAGATGGAATTGGGTTTCGTTGATTTACGCGTATCATTTGAGTATCACTCTTTTTCCAGGACACGTCTTACTTCTTTAGTGGTCTGGTTTGGCATTTATTTTAAACCAGAATTAACTTACTTAGCAGAACATCCGAAAATAAAATAATAGACAGGTATTTAAAAGAGTATTCCCCAAAAAGAACCCTAATGGTCCAGGATATAATGGAGGGTATTACCTAAACAGGAGTCTTGGGATTCCTTAATCTCTCGTCTGACCGATTAAATCGTCAATGAGCCTGTTACTCCGTGAAATATCACGGAATTCATCTGTCATCATTGGAGTCCAGATAATGTTTTGCCAGCTCGTGCAGCATCTGATGGAACTGTTCATGCACATCCTTGCCAATGCGTTCCTCCTCCAGCGTTTCGAATGCCTCGTACAATTCCTCCTGCTTGTCAGCGCTCAGGTGACTGTCTGCCATCATAAACAAAATATTATTTTCCTTTTCGATATGCCCGTCTAGCCACTGTAGATACGTGCGAACGTTTTCGACAATGTCATCTTTCGCCGACTCATCGCCTGCACCGTATCTTTCAAGGGCGTTGGCAAAATTGCGGATGTATTCCCGCATCGTTTCGTGCTCAGAGAGCATGACACCGACCGGACCGCCTTCGCTGGGAATCCCGATCTCTTCCATCGCCGGGAAGAGCAAATCTTCCTCTTTTCCGTGATGGCACTTATCGGTAAACACCCTGATAAAGTCCAGCAACTGTTCCAGATGTCGGACTTCAAAATCTTCACCAGCTTCAATCCGGTCACAAATTTTCCCAAGGATTTGCATGGCAACACGTACCGCTTCGTGCTCGTCTCGCAGGACATCTGTGGCTTTCATGGTAACATCCTCCTTTATTCAGACTTATTTAATCTGAAATATAGGTCGCCCGGAAAACTAAATCAAGACATTTTTGTCTTATTTTATCTTTCCTTTTACTTCCCTGCGCCGCCGGCATTCGGGCTATATATTTCGGATAATATTATCTTATTATTGGAACGAGGAGAATTATGGGCAAAAAGTCGCACGCCCGCTACAGAGAATTGCCGTTGATCTATTCGTGTTCAGGCGTTTCGAATGTCGCACAACTTGCCAATGCGGTCGCGGTCTCCCTCGATCGGGCGGGCACGGCAGAAATGTCCTGTATCGCCAGGGGCGGTGGTGCTGTAAAATCTTTGGTCCGCACTGCCAAATCCGGCCGGCATATTATCGCATTGGAAGGATCTCAATATCAACTGATATCTGATGAAAGTGAAATTTAGAATATGTTGTTCGTAGTCGCGGATTTAGCGCATTTGTGATAGGGGTAACACCACAATATTACATCCTGCATATTGCGTTGAAAATGAAAAAATCCGAAGGCAGAAACACGTAATTCAAACAAACCAAAAAAAAGCCGTCACCCATGACGGATGACGGCCTTTTTTACTTAAACGATTGAAATCGGGTTTACTGAATATCCACAACCTTGATGTCAAAGGTGAGGTCTTTCCCAGCTAACGGATGATTCATATCGACAGTAATTTTGTCATCGGTTACTTGCGTGATCATCCCAGGGATGGCCTGACCATCCTGGTTCTGCAGCTGGAGTTGCTGGCCTTTTTCAGCCGGAATTTCGTCCGGAAGCGAATCCTTGGGAAATTCCTGAATGAAATCGTCGTTTTTCTGCCCATAGGCATCGTCAGCTTCAATAGTCACGGTCTTTTCTTCGGCCACTTCCATACCTTCAACCGCATCTTCAAATCCCGGGATCAACTGGCCTTCACCCAAGGTAAATTCCAGCGGCTCGTCACCTTCGGAGCTGTCAAATACGCTCCCGTCGGATAGTTTGCCGGTATATTCAACTTTGACAGTGTCGCCATTACTTACACTCATTTTCGCTCTCTTTCGTTTGAATTGTGCGTTCTCCTAAATTTTCTGTTACCGATGTAAGGTAAGGGAAACCGTTTTCAATTGCATGTTCTATCCAGATTCATATCCCGGGAGAATATTTATTCACGCCGATTACAGTGTAATAGCGGGACTAAATTTTATGCTCTAACCATCGTCAACAACATTTTGAAGCGCTGCTCCGCCTTCAGTCCATGCGGCTCCTCAGCGGGGAGGGTCAGCACTTCCCCCGCCTTTACCGTATATTCTTTGCCCGAGATAGTGACCATTGCCGTGCCATCAATAACGTGGACCAGTGCCTCGTACGGCGAGGTATGCTCACTCAGTCCTTCACCTTTGTCGAAAGCGAACAAGGTCAATGTGCCCGTATTCTTTTTGATTAAAGTCCGACTCACCACCGCACCCTCCTGGTATTCGATCATCTCAGACAGGGTTTCCACCGTGGGCGCCGCCGATTGTGTATTGTCAGTCATAATCTTTCTTCCTTTATTCAGACTTTATTATCTGATTTA
>JAANXI010000011.1 GCA_018263365.1 Fidelibacterota bacterium
ATGTTGAGATGAAAAGGGTTTTGGGAAACCGAAGGCATACCCGGAGGGTCTGTCGAGGATTTCACGGAGCCTTCGCGCTCAACAGATTGGTGCAGATCGCAGCACAAAATCGCTTAATTTAGGTATATCTTTGTGGACTGGCTGGAATGGAATACGGAGTAAAAACCTTACTCCTGGAGAATCAACTGTTCGATTATTTTGCTGAGGTCCCGGACGAACTCCGCGATCCGAATCCATCTCCGCTCTATGCCTTTGAAAAAGTGATTCGAAATCTACGCCCGAATACCGACCGGATGCGGATCGAAGTGTATTAGACTAACCGGAAACATTGCTAGTATAATTATACAAAAGAAGGAAGACGCAAAAAGCATGGCAGAAAAGAAACGAATACTGACCGGCGACCGTCCCACGGGAAAGATGCACCTCGGACACTATGTTGGTACGCTCAAAAACAGGGTGCAACTCCAGGACGAATACGATTGCTATTTCATCATC
This sequence comes from Fidelibacterota bacterium, assembly GCA_018263365.1. Taxonomy (GTDB): domain Bacteria; phylum Fidelibacterota; class JAANXI01; order JAANXI01; family JAANXI01; genus JAANXI01. The sequence continues at coordinate 496 of JAANXI010000011.1, forward strand.
GCGGATCTGCATACGCTGACGACCAAGCCGCAAAAAAAATACATCGGTGAGTTGCAGGAAAACATCCGGCAGATGGTGCTCGACTATTTGGCCGCCGGGATCGATCCGGAAAAGTCGACCATCTATTTACAATCGGCCGTCCATGCGGTCTATGAGATGAATCTTATTTTCGAAATGTTGGTGACACTGCCACGACTTTCCAGGTTGCCCAGTATCAAAGAGATGGCGCGCAATGCACAGCTGGATGAGGAAGCAGTGCCGTTTGGACTCATCGGCTACCCCGTCCTCCAGGCTGCGGATATCCTGATGCCGCGGTCGCATCTGGTGCCGGTTGGGAAGGACAACGAATCGCACGTGGAAATTTCCCGCGAGCTTGCCCGCCGTTTTAACAAGTATTACGGCAAGGTGCTGCCAATCCCGAAGGCGAAGATCGGCGATGTTCCAACGCTGGTCGGCACCGATGGCCAGGCAAAAATGAGCAAGAGCCTGAATAATGCCATTTTTCTATCGGATGATGGGGACACCGTCCGGAAAAAAGTCTTCAGCATGTACACCGATCCGAACCGCGTGAGCGCCGATGTGCCGGGCAAGGTGGAGGGCAATCCGGTCTTCATATATCACGATGCATTCAATCCGAACACCGAAGAAGTAGACGACCTGAAAGATAGATATCGTACGGGGAACGTCGGCGATGTGGAGGTAAAGAAGAAACTCGCCGCAGCTATCAATACGTTTCTGGATCCAATGCGGGAACGGCGCGCAGAGTTCGCCGCCAGAGATGGTTACGTTGAGGAGGTATTGTACGAAGGCACAGAGCGGATGCGGGCGATCGCAAATGAAACGGTCCAAAAGATGAAAGAAGCCATGGGGCTCTCGCAGCTTTGGGGATGGATCGAGAGCGGAAAGAAATAGGAAAAACCGGGGACCTTATGAAAATTGGTATTGGATCAGATCACGCCGGATATCTCTACAAAGAACGCATAAAGAAATATTTGGTCGGAAAGGGGCTTGAGATAGTGGATTTCGGGACGGACTCCACCGAGTCGGTGGACTATCCGGATTTTATTCGTCCGGTGGCCGAAGCCGTCGCTGCCAAAAAAGTTGGCCGGGGGATTGTTCTGGGTGGATCGGGAAATGGGGAAGCCATTGTGGCGAACCGAATTCCGGGCGTTCGGTGCACCCTCTGCTGGAATGCAGAATCCGCGGAGCTGGCGCGCAGACATAACGACTCCAATGTCCTTTCCCTGGGTGAGCGGATGCTAAACGAATCAACCGCCCTGGACATCGTCCGCATCTGGTTAGAAACGCCGTTCGATGGCGGGCGTCATTTGCGGCGTATTCGTAAAATTGACGCCGGGAAATCCTGACAAACGGGATAATATTACTCATCTTTAACTTTTTGTTTTTTCTCTGATTATCGGATTTTATCAGCTTGAATTCTCTCTCGAAATTAAATATACAATAGGAACACAAATTATTTTGATGGGACGGTGTTGAAAATTCCATCGATTTACTCCGAAAAATTGAAGGAATTTTCAATATTTGGTTTGGATTTACATCAATTTGTAAATAAGTTTATCGCCGTCTTGGAAAGACTGATTTGTTGAACTGATTTTTGATGTCGGGACGGATTAAGAGAGCCGTTGAACGAATGTGGTGGTGGATGAGGTGACCGAAAAGATCATTAAAGGAGTGTCAGTTTGAATTCAGTCTCATACCTTCCTTTCCTAGTGTATATCGCAGGTGTTCTTATTGTTGTTGGCTTCATGGTTGGTGTTACTTATTTCCTGGGGAATCGCCATAAAGACCGTGAAACGGATCTGCCGTATGAATCGGGTATCCAGTCGACCGGAGACGCCCGTGTGCGATTCTCCGCAAAATTTTACCTTGTGGCAATGTTATTTGTGATTTTCGATCTCGAAGTGGTCTTTATCTTTGCCTGGGCTATCGCAGGGAAAGACCTTGGCTGGACCGGGTACGGAGTTGTGGGCGTTTTTGTGGTGATCCTGGTAATCGGCCTGATTTACGAATGGCGGGTCGGCGCTCTGGACTGGATTAGCACCGACAGAAAATATATCCGTATGAAGGAGGTCCAAAAATAGATGCAGCGCATGACGAAAAATGCCGGTAACGGGGGGCAGCCCGCGGAAATTGCGGATAAGTCCTTCGAAGAGACGGTCAAAGAAAGCGTCTTTTTATCGCGCTTGCAGGATTTGTTAGCCTGGGGCCGAAGTAATTCGTTGTGGCCGTTTAATTTTGGGCTGTCCTGCTGCTTTGTGGAGATGGCCACGAGTTTGACCAGCCGGTTCGATATCGCGCGGTTTGGCGCTGAAGTGATTCGCGGAACGCCACGTGAGGCAGACGTCATGGTCATCGCCGGGACGCCTTTTATGAAGATGGCGCCGGTTATTCGCCGTCTTTATGATCAGATGATGGAACCCCGCTGGGTCATATCTATGGGATCCTGCTCCAACTCCGGTGGAATGTATGATATTTATAGCGTGGTGCAGGGCGTCGATAAATTTATGCCGGTGGATTTATATGTCCCCGGGTGTCCGCCCCGGCCGGAAACGTTTATGCAGGGGCTCGTCCTGCTGAACGAGGCTGTTGGCAAAGAGAAACGCCCGCTGAGTTGGGTTGTTGGACCGCAGGGTATTGAAAAAGCGGATAAGCCCTCTTTCCGCGACCAGAAACGCGAAGAACGCCGAAAAGCGACCGATCTGGCAACACCGGACCATGTATGATTTGTTGCTGTCAATTGAATGATTCCGAAGAGAAATAGCATTCTATGAGCGAACAAGCGACTATCGAGAAGCAACTCGACCGGCAGTTCGGTGATGCGATACTGACTCACCAGTCAACCAAAGATGATGTTCCGACTCTCTGGGTGGAGAAAGCGCGCGCCAAAGAAGTTCTGGCGCATCTGAAGAATGATATCGACCAGCCGTACAAGATGCTGTACGACCTGACCGCTCTCGATGAGCGGGACAGGGAGCATCGCGACGGTCAGCCTGACAGCCAGTTTACCGTCTTATATCATTTGATTTCATTTGATCGTAATTCCGACGTTCGTATTAAAGTACCACTGGATGACAAATATCCGCACCTCGATTCAATTACCGATGTGTGGCCTGCATCCAACTGGTATGAACGCGAAGTGTATGATATGTTCGGCGTAAACTTCGACGGGCATCCGAACATGCGGAGATTGCTGATGCCGAAAACCTGGGAAGGGCATCCGTTGCGGAAAGAGCACCCGGCCCGGGCGACGGAGATGGGGCAGTTCGAGCTGCCGGACTGGAAGCACGATCGGGAACAGCAGGCCTACGAATTCAAGCCCGAAGAATGGGGCATGAAGCGGCAAACCGAAGATGCGGATTTTATGTTCCTGAATCTCGGTCCGCAACATCCGGGGACGCACGGCGTGCTTCGAATGATCTTACAGCTGGACGGCGAGCAGCTCGTCGACTCTGTGCCGGATGTCGGCTATCATCACCGGGGCGCCGAAAAGATGGGCGAACGACAAAGCTGGCATACGTATATCCCGTATACAGACCGTATCGATTACCTCGGCGGCGTGATGAACAATTTCCCGTATGTTTTGACCGTCGAAAAAATGCTCGGGATCGAAGTGCCGGATCGCGCAAAAGTGATTCGCATTATGATGGCTGAACTGTTCCGAATCGCTAGCCATCTGGTATGGTACGGTACATTTGCCCAGGATGTCGGAGCACTTTCTCCTGTATTCTATATGTTTAATGATCGTGAGCGCATTCTCAAGATTGTCGAAGCGGTCTGCGGCGACCGGATGCATCCGAACTGGTTCCGAATTGGCGGCGTGGCGCAGGATCTTCCCGAAGGCTGGGAAAAAATGGTCCAGGATTTTGTGGATTACATGCCCAAACGCCTGAAAGAGTATGACTCCCTGGTGATGAAAAACAAGATCTTTCAGGCAAGAACCGTCGATATCGGCGCTTATGATACTGAGGAAGCTATTGAATGGGGAATCACCGGACCGGGATTGCGGGCAACGGGATTAGAATGGGACTGGCGGAAAAAGCGCCCCTATGGCGGTTACGATCAGTTCGAATTTGATATCCCAACTGCGACGAATGGTGATTCTTACGATCGGGGGGTTGTAAGGGTTGAGGAAATTCGCCAGAGCTTGCGCATCATTCAGCAGTGCATCGATAATATGCCTTCGGGTGATTACAAGTCCGACCATCCCCAGGCGACCCCGCCGCGCAAAGAACAAACGATGCAGGATATCGAGACGTTGATTAATCACTTTGTGAATGTCACGTGGGGCCCGCGCGTACCGGCCGGCGAAGCCATAGTGAGTGTGGAGGCATCCAAAGGCGTGAACGGCTATTATCTTGTCAGCGATGACAGCACGCGCTCGTATCGCACGCGAATTCGGGTGCCAAGCTTTCCACATATCCAGATGGTACCGCTGATTAGCCGTGGGCATACCGTAGCGGATCTGCTGGCGATACTCGGAAGTGTTGACTTCGTACTTGCGGATTTGGATAGATAAGACAGGAATTGAGAGAGACGACAGATGCTGAGTCCCGAAGAGAAGCATGAAATAGATGAAGAATTAAAGCACTTACCGTATAAGGAAAGTGCTGCTATTGATGCACTGAAAATTGTACAAAACCATCGTGGTTGGGTTACGGATGAAGCCCTGGATGATGTCGGCGAGTATCTGGATATGTCTCCGGATGCGCTCGATAGCATTGCCACATTCTACAACCTGATTTTCCGGAAACCAGTCGGTGAGCATGTTATTCGGATTTGTGACAGTGTCAGCTGTTATCTCACCGGCTATGAGAATCTCAGAGATGCCATCACAAAAAAGCTGGGAATAAAGTTGGGTGGGACGACTGAGGACAATAAATTTACCTTTTTGCCGATCCAGTGTCTGGGAACGTGCGATCATGCACCGGCGATGATGATCGATGATGAATTGTACCGGGACCTGACGCCTGAGAAACTTGACGAAATTTTCGCGCAGTATAAATAAGAGATGAATATGGACCGCCCACTCACACATCACATCCAGCCCGACAAGCAGCCGCTCTCCCTGAAAAAGTACGAAAAACAGGGCGGGTATCAGGCTGTGCAGAAAGCCCTCCGCGATTTTGATCCGGTAGATTTGCAGAATCACGTGAAAGAAGCCGGATTGAAGGGCCGCGGTGGCGCAGGATTTAATACCGGGCTCAAATGGAGCTTCGTCCCCATGGGAGATGATGCACCACGCCCCAAATACTTGGTCGCAAACGCCGATGAGATGGAGCCGGGTACCTTTAAAGATCGACTCCTGATGGAATCGAATCCGCACCTGTTCCTTGAAGGAATTATCCTCTCCGCTTACGCCATCGGAGCGGAAAAATCGTATATTTTTCTTCGCTGGGCGTATCATTTATCAAAGAAAAATCTGGAAAAGGCGATTGCCGGGGCGTATGAGAATAATTATCTCGGCGAAAATATCCAGGGTTCGGGTTTTAATCTTGATCTACACATCCATATCAGCGCCGGTCGGTATATTTGCGGTGAAGAGACCGCACTGTTGAATGCGTTGGAAGGCAAACGGGCGAATCCGCGGGCCAAACCGCCGTTCCCCCAGACCAGCGGATTATGGGGTAAACCAACCATCGTGCAGAACGTGGAAACACTTGCGAATGTACCAGGTATCGTGAATAACGGTATCAATTGGTACAAAGATATCAGCAACAGTGAGGAAGACGGCGGCACGAAGCTGTACGGTGTCAGTGGGAAGGTAAAGAATCCCGGTCTCTGGGAGCTGCCGATGGGAACCACCTCCCGCGAAATTATCGAAGAGCACGCCGGCGGCATGCAGGATGGACTAAAACTGAACGGCTGGCTGCCCGGTGGGGCGTCGACCGATTTTATGGTGGAAGAGCACCTGGATGTTCCCATGGATTATGGTTCCGTTATGGAAATCGGCAGCCGACTGGGAACCGGAACGATGATTGTGCTGGATGACCAAACCTGTCCGGTGGGAATGATTGAGAACCTCGAGCACTTCTTCGCGCAGGAATCCTGCGGATGGTGTACCCCATGCCGCGACGGTCTTCCCTGGACAGAAAAGATTTTACACGCCATTGAGCACGGCGAGGGGAAAATGGAAGACCTGGACCAGTTAGCGCGGCATTCAAAGTGGCTTGGTCCCGGGAAAACCTATTGTGCATTGGCTCCCGGCGCTGTCGAACCACTGCAGAGCGGACTCAAATACTTCCGCGAAGATTTTGAACGACACATTAATGAACAAAGGTGTCCCTGGAGTTAAGTTTTATGCCGACGATTTATATAGACGACAATCCTTACGAAGTCAAAGAGGGGAAGAACCTGCTGGATGCAGTTCTGTCCCTTGGTGAAGACCTCCCGTATTTCTGCTGGCACCCGGATTTAGGCTCAGTCGGGGCCTGCCGACAGTGTGCCGTGATTCAGTTCCAGGATGAAGAGGACGAGCAGGGACGCCTGGTAATGGCGTGTATGACGCCGGCTTCGGAAGGGACACGTATTTCCATTCAGCATCCGGATGCCAGCCAATTTCGCGAGAATGTCATCGAATGGCTGATGGTCAATCATCCGCACGATTGTCCGGTCTGTGATGAGGGCGGCGAATGCCACCTGCAGGATATGACGGTGATGAGCGGACATAATTACCGCGATTTTCGGTTCAAAAAACGGACGCACCGCAACCAGGATTTGGGACCGTTCATCAATCATGAGATGAACCGGTGTATCGCCTGCTACCGTTGCGTGCGGTACTACCGCGATTATGCCGGCGGCGGTGACCTCCAGGCGTTTGCTGCCCATGATCATGTCTATTTTGGGCGTCACGAAGATGGTGTGCTGGAAAGCGAATTCAGCGGGAACCTCGTTGAGGTTTGTCCAACGGGGGTTTTCACCGATAAGACGCTGAAACGCCATTATACCCGGAAATGGGACTTACAGTCCGCACCTTCTATATGTAATCATTGCGGACTCGGATGTAATACCATCGCCGGTGAACGTTACGGTACGCTTCGGCGGATACTCAATCGGTATAATAGTTCTGTGAATGGTAGCTTTCTCTGCGATCGCGGACGCTTCGGTTACGAATTTGTGAATGACGATGCCCGGATTTTGACTCCGGTCATGAAAAACGTGGAAACCCGACAGTTCGAGGAAGTCTCCGAAGACGATGCGGTTGCGAAGATCGCTGAGCTGACCAGAGATAAGAACAGCGTCATCGGGATTGGATCGCCGAGAGCCTCGCTGGAATCGAATTTTGCACTGCGTACGCTGGTTGGTTCCAATCGGTATTCATCTGGCATGAGCAACGCCGAAACTGAATTGGTGAATTTATCCCGACAGATTTTAAATGATGGCCCCGCTCACTCAGCATCTCTGAAAGACGTGGAAAAGTCCGATGCGGTGTTGGTCTTGGGGGAAGACCTGACGAATACCGCGCCGATGATGGCGCTGGCGGTACGGCAGGCGGTCCGGAATCAACCGGTTGAAAAAGCAAAGCAGGCCGGGATCCCTGAGTGGAATGATAATGCCGTCCGCGAATTAATACAGGATGAAAAGGGACCGCTGTACCTGGCGACGCCGACCAACACGAAATTAGATGATGTCGCCACAAAAACTTACAACGCCGCACCGCAGGATTTAGCGCGGTTCGGTTTTGCAGTGGCGCAGTTCCTGGCTGAGGAATCGCCAAAAGTGATTGGGCTGGATGAAGATGTGAAATCTATGGCTAAAAGCGCCGCTGATGCGCTGAAAAATGCGAAAAGACCGCTGGTCATCTCCGGCACAAGCCTGTTGAATAAATCGCTTATCCAATCAGCGGCAAACGTAGCCTGGAGTCTCTGCGCCAACGGCAAGAAAGCCGAAATCGCATTGACTGTTCCGGAAGCCAATAGCATGGGCATGAGCTTCCTCGAAGGACAGGGGATCGAGTCGGCATTCGAGCGGGCGGCAAGCGATGATATTAAGACCGCAATTATTCTGGAAAATGATCTGACGCGGCGCGTCGATTCCAAAGCCTGGAACCAGTTTCTGAAGAACGTGGAAAATATCGTGGTCATTGACCATCTGGAAAACGAAACAACAGCGGCGGCGGATATTTTACTACCGGCCGGCACCTTTGCTGACAGTGACGGTACGTTAATTAATAATGAAGGTCGTGCACAGCGCTTCTTCCAGGCTTTCGAAGATGACAGCGCCGTTCAGGAGTCGTGGCGCTGGTTGCAGGGTGTACTCGATCTCGGGAAAGATACCGATGTGAGCGATTGGTACTCCCTCGATAACGTCTTCAGTGCGATGACCAAGAGCGTCGATACGTTCAAGGGCGATATTGTAGTCGCCCCCGATGCGAAATTTCGCATCAATGATCAGAAAATTCCGCGGTCGCCCTACCGCTACAGCGGACGCACCGCAATGAAGGCAAATGTGGATATCCACGTACACAAACCACCACAGGACCCGGACTCGCCGCTGAGTTTCTCCATGGAAGGCTATTCCGGGAAGCAGCCGTCTGGTTTGACTTCGTTTTTCTGGTCTCCGGGCTGGAACTCCGTGCAGTCGACCAACAAGTATAAAAACGAGGTCGGCGGAGAATTGCGAGGGGGCGATCCTGGCATCAGGCTGATAGAGCCGAAGAGAAATGCCTCCCCTAAATATTTTACGGAAGTACCGGAACCGTTCAGTCCGCGGGAAGGTGAATGGCTGAGCATTCCGCTGCATCACATCTTTGGCAGCGAAGAGTTGAGTGCGAAATCCTTCGGATTATCCAAGCGCGCGCCGGAACCGTATGTGGCACTAAACCCATCCAGTGCGGAAAAACTTGGCCTGCAGATGGAGAGCCGGGTGTCTGTAAAACTGGACGGGACAGAGCATACACTACCGATTACTTTACACGAAAATCTACCGGATGGAGTAATAGGATTGCCGGTTGGCTTGCCGGATTTCAACGGAATTCCGCTGCCCAACTGGTCGAAAATCAGCGGAGCAACTGAATAATGATTACTTCTGCACATACCGTACTTGCTGCGTTAGGCGTATTATTGGGCGTGTTTACCATCGCCCCCGGACTGATTTGGCTGGAACGCCGCTTACTGGCTGTCTGGCAGGATCGATACGGCCCGAATCGGGTCGGACCGTTCGGTATTTTGCAGGTGGTCGCCGATATGATCAAAATTTTTACCAAGGAAGACTGGGTTCCGCCGTTTGCAGATAAACCGGTGTTCATTATCGCTCCAACGATAATTATGCTCAGTACTTTGATGTCATTTGCTGTGGTTCCCGTCGGCCCGAATATCGGCGTCATCGATATGAACATCGGCCTGCTCTTTTTCCTCGCCATGTCATCCATGGGAGCCTATAGTGTGGTGCTTGCCGGGTGGGCCTCCAACAACAAATATTCACTGCTCGGCGGGATGCGCGGCGCTTCCCAGATGATCAGCTATGAAGTCTTTATGGGGCTTTCCCTCCTCGGCGTCGTGTTGATGAACGGTTCCTTCAACTTACGCGAAATTGTGCTGGCACAGGAAGGCATGTGGAATGTCATTCCACAATTCTTTGGCTTCCTTATTTTTCTGCTCGCCGGCCTGGCGGAATCGCACCGTCTGCCTCTGGATGTCCCGGAAGCCGAAAGTGAAATTATCGCTGGCTTTCATTCCGAATATTCCGGGATGAAGTTCGGTATGTTTTTCGTTGGCGAATACATCGGCGTGACTCTGGTTTCCGCCATGATCGCCACGCTGTTTTTCGGCGGCTGGCTCGGACCGTGGTTCCCGCCAATCGTCTGGATGCTGATTAAGACGTTTGCTTTTATTTGCTTATTTATCTTACTCCGCGCATCACTGCCGCGCCCACGCTACGACCAATTATTGTCGTACGGCTGGAAGGTGATGCTGCCACTGGCAATACTAAACCTGATGGTCACCGGCGCCATCGTCGTTGCGACCACAGGATAAAGGGGAATATATAGATGTTTAGTGTACTGCGAAGTATCTGGATTGTGCTGAAACACACCTTCCGGAAGCGGGAAACCGTGCAGTATCCGGAGGAGAAGCCGGACCTCTCACCCCGCTACCGCGGACGGATTGTTCTGTCCCGCGACCCTGACGGGGGAGAGCGCTGCGTCGGCTGCTATCTCTGCGCCGTGGCATGTCCGGTCGATTGTATTTCCCTGCAGGCCACTGAAGATGAGAATGGGCGTCGTTATCCTGAATTTTTCCGGATCAATTTCTCAAGATGCATTTACTGCGGGTATTGCGAAGATGCCTGCCCGACCTACGCCATCCAGCTGACACCGGATTTCGAAATGGCCGAGTACGACCGGAATAATCTGGTCTATGAAAAAGAAGATCTCCTGATCAGCGGCGAAGGCAAATATCCCGGCTATCACTTCTATAAAGTAGCCGGCCTTGCTATCGGTGGGAAAGATAAGGGTGAAGCACAGAACGAAGAAGAACCGGTCGATATACATTCATTAATGCCATAGAAATTTAACACGAGCGAGTCACATGACCGTTGTATTTTACATTGCCGCCGCAGTTGCAATTATCTCCACCCTGATGGTGATCACCCGGAAGAACGCGGTACATGCGCTGCTATACATGATTGTTTCACTGTTCGGAGCCGCTATCATTTTCTACTCAATCGGCGCTCCATTTGTCGCAGCGCTGGAAGTGATTGTCTATGCCGGCGCGATTATGGTGCTCTTTATCTTCGTCGTGATGATGCTGAACCTCGGCAAAAAGGCAGAAGAGCAGGAACGACAGTGGCTTACCCCGGGGATTTGGATCGGTCCAGCGATTTTGGCGGTGATTTTAGGCGCTGAATTCGTGTACATCCTGAGCACCGGTCACGTGACACCGCCTGCAACCACAGCGGTGGAGCCAAAACAAGTGGGTCTGGAGTTGTACACCACTTATCTGCTGGGCGTGGAACTCGCAGGTATGCTAGATCGGAA
>JAANXI010000110.1 GCA_018263365.1 Fidelibacterota bacterium
AAGTCGTACTCGCCGGACATAAATACCTGCGTTTTCCCCTGGAGCCGGCGAAACGCCGCACAGTAGATGATCCGGTCGCGGTCCCGCTGAAATTCGGTGCGGTAATCCACGGCGGACCGTCCGCCGGCCGTTTCTGTATCGAACTCGTTATAAAATCGATTCATGTTCTTTACCACCGAAATTCAGTTCCCATCCGGAGTTCAAGATTGTCTTCACTGTCGTCATTTAGCGAATAGACGAAATGCGGTGCTACTTTAATTCCCTTTACAGGGGCAAATTCCACACCGGCAATGAGTATTTTTTCAATCACATGATTATCTGTTACACCTAGGGTATTTGTAGCATTTGGGCCAGATTCGCCAATAACCTCAGTAGTTAAGACTTTCTCATCACTATAATCTATACGGACAAACGCCAATCCATTTTCTCCGACTTCCATTCTGGTATAAAGTGAGTAAAGCAGATGCTGCCAGTCTGAGTCGGCAAACATCTGATAGGCCATCTCTGTTCCAACCCAAAACTCGTTTACATGTAGTCCGGTAAACCCGGCAAACGTATACTGATTTTGTTCAGTAGTATCCATTGCAACAGTATTATTATCGACGGTTGGTGTATAATTAGTATTCTTCTCAAAACTCGAATATGCGCCAATATTCATCCCATGCGCTTTCCCAAGATTTGACGGCCCATACAGAAACCGAAGGTGTACCCGTTTGAATTGGTCGGTTTCGGCTTTTTTATATCCTCCACCATTGGAAATGGCAGCAGACAGTGAAAATTTCTTCGAGAGCTGCAGATCATAGCTCACTCCCACATCCGCTGACGGGGCAAATTTATTATCGTTCATTATCGTCTTTCGCAGATAGCGAAAGCCCCAGGTTCGCTTCTGGACATCAAAAGCGTTCATGGGAATTATGCCAAGGTTCAGGTGAGCATTGTCCCCCTGCATCCAATTGATAAAGGCATATTTCATCATTAATTCATAGGTATCGCTGGAATCCGGAGATGCAATATCACTGGTCACCTGGAAATTGACTGATGAACTTAGTGCGCCCTTGTAACCGAGATAAACGCGATCAACGTAAAATGCATTGTCGTTTGAATGAGTATTGTAAAAATAGCCGGTATACATCCGACCGGAAAGCCCGATATCCTGACTCTGGCCAGTAGAAGGGAGATAAATCAGGAAACCAAGTGACAGTAGACCAATGGTACTCAATAACTTCTTCATAAATTGTCCCCTCTCTGAATATTGAATTCTGCCTGAAAAGTTACAAATTCCAACAGAATTTCACACTGGAATATTTGTGGTAAGTAGTATGCTGATTTTCCGCATTAAACCACGATGAATCGGCTTAAAACGGGACGATTATGAGCATTCATACTAATGGGCATGTTCGGACCGCACAATGCACTGGTGATCGCCGTTTTCTTCCATCTCGAGCTGCACCGTGGTGTGCTGAATACCGAATTGGTCATGAGTCATTTCGCGAATTTTTCGGATAATCCCGTCGTGGAGCTTCTGCGATATCGCCTTATTTACATTCACATGGACTGTCATGGCATTTATCCCGTTCGTCAGCGTCCAGATATGGAGATCATGCACGCCAACCACCTGGTCCATTTCACATATCGCATGATGCACTTCTTCCGGTTCGATATCCGCTGGTGTTCCCTGCATCAGTACGTGAAAGGTATCCTGTAACAGTCGCCATGATGAGACAATAATCAGGACACCAATGATTACACTAAAGAGCGGATCGGCGTACATCCACCCGGTCGTCCACATGATGATTCCGGCCAGGATTGCGCCCACGCTGCCCAGCGCATCGCCTAGCACGTGGAGATAGGCTCCTTTGACGTTCAGGCTGTCATCCTTGGACTGATGCAGAATATACCCACTCAGGATATTGACTAGCAGGCCGAAGACCGCGATAAGCATCATTGACAACCCGGCCACTTCCGGAGGATCAAGAAATCGCTGGTAGGCCTCATAAAAGATGTAAAAGGAGATGCCTGCCAGTGTAAGTCCGTTGATGAAGGCCGCAAAGATCTCAAATCGATGGTAACCGAAGGTGTGGTTTTTCGTTGGTGGGCGCTTGGCCAGCCACATGGCAAACAGGCTCATACCAAGCGCCAGGACGTCTGTGAGCATGTGCCCGGCATCGCTCAGCAGCGCCAGGCTATTGGTCAGGAACCCACCTACCAGCTCGATAACGAAAAATACGGCGGTGATACAGAGCGCCAGCAGCAGACTGCGCCGGTTTTTGTCCCGGAGTTCGGAATAGGCAGACATTGTGTGTGCTAATCTTCCCCTAAATGTTGCTGGATATCATCGATAAAATGTGAGATGTGATCGTCGTCCACGGAGTAAAACACCTGCTTCCCCTCGCGGCGATATTTGACCAATTTTTGGTTCCGTAACAGTCGCAGCTGGTGGGATGCATTGGATTCGCTGGTATCAATCAGATGCGCCAAATCGTGGACGCACAATTCGTTGTCCTTGAGCGCCAGGACAATCCGCAGGCGCGTGGGATCGCACAGCGCCTTGAACAGGTCGGAGAGTGCCCGGATATGCTCCTCATCCGCCAATTGCGTCCGAATAGCTTCCACATCACCCGGATTAATACTGTGTAATTCGTCTCCCATACTAATTTCCTTTCATCTGAATATCTGTTCAGAAGTTAAAATAACTATCACCGGACATCCAAGGATTATTTTTGCCTGAATATTCTATTTGAATTCAGGGAAGATTTTCGTTTATTTATACATCTACTATTTATCGACTTACCAACGTGTAACTGGCTATTGTTAGATTCGCATGTGATCGAAACAATTCATGTTTTCAAACAGGACATAATACAATGAAAATTCGGTTCTGGGGCGTCCGTGGTTCACTCCCAACACCCCCGTCTTCTGCTCACGTCAAACAAAAATACATGGATCTGCTCCGTCGGGCGAAAGATGCAGACATTTCGACGCCGGAAAAGCGGGAGCAATTCATAGAGACACTCCCCGTTTTCAGACGCCGGTTTATCGGCGGCAATACCTCCTGTGTCCAGGTCAATGCGAAAGAAAAATTACTGGTCTTCGATATGGGCAGCGGTCTAAAGCGGCTGGGAAATTACCTGCTGGAATCTGCCGGCGATGAAAAAGAACGGGAGGTTCACATTTTCATTAGCCATACGCACTGGGATCACATTATGGGATTTCCGTTCTTCACACCGGCCTATCTTCCGAACACTCATATAATTTTCCATAGCCCCTTCACCGATTTGGAAGAACGGCTGCGCGCCCAGCAGGATTTCCGGTTTTTCCCGGTCGATTTCGATGACATGGCCAGCACGAAAGAATTTCATACCTTACCGGCTGAGGGCGAATATACCATGGATGGCGTCACCATCCGGACAATTGAGCAGCACCATCCCGGCGCCTCATACGGTTATCGGATTGAGGCAGACGAAAAGTCGTTTATCTACAGCACTGATTCGGAATACAAAGACCTCTCCCGGGAAAATACACAGAAATTCACCAACTTTTTTCAGGATGCCGATGTCATGACGTTCGATTCTCAGTACACGCTCCTGGAAGCTGTCCATCATAAAAAGGACTGGGGACACAGTTCTGCCATCATCGGTATCGATTTATGCGCCGAGGCAAACGTCAACAAGATGGTGCTGTTCCACCACGAGCCGGAAAACGACGACAATACGATCCAATCGCTATTGGAAGAGGCGCGACAGTACAAATCCATCAATTATCCGGATACTCCTTTAACCCTGGCAATTGGATACGAAGGGTTGGAGATCGAACTGTAATTAATGTCCGTGAGACCTATTTCGTCCCGCTCTATTCTCAAACTTTTTTTTATCTGAAAAATGCATGAAACACCAGTGCGATTTCAGGAGAACCCCTGTAATTCATCATTAGCCAGGTTTCTCTTCCAAGAGAAATCTGAGATAATCTTTCCCGCAGAGACGTGCCATGCAGGGTGTGTGAGAATGCAATATCAATAGTTTTTTTCTCGGGTGTTCAGAAAAGCGCCACGCCGGTAAACATATGACAACCTATTGATATTATTGAATGTAGAGCCGTTCCATGGAACGACTCTATGCCACTGAAAATACTGGTCTGAGCGTACCTCAAACTCGCAATTTTTTTCAATTTAGGAATGATGCAGGTAAAGAAAACAGAACTGATTAAGACCTAAATTGAGCGATTGTTGTGGATGAGATGTGCCAAGATGTTGAGATGAAAAGGGTTTTGGGAAACCGAAGGCATACCCGGAGGGTCTGTCGAGGATTTCACGGAGCCTTCGCGCTCA
>JAANXI010000111.1 GCA_018263365.1 Fidelibacterota bacterium
CAGGCGAGTGTGAATTTAATTAATAATGACCCAGTCCTACTCGAACTTCGGGAGAGCAAAACCGGAGCGCTGCTTGCCCGACACACACTCGATTACCCGGCGCAGGGTTGGAATACCTGGGGGCTCGATTCTCTGGAAGTAAAATTGTCCCAGGCGAGTCTGTTGGTTGTCCCAATCAATGGTGACACTAACGGGGTTGGATATACAAGCGATAACGGGCCGTCCGGGAATAGCTACTTTCGGTACCCCAATGGCGGAGTTTTTCATCCCATAGAGAACTTAACTACTGGGAATAAAGATTCACTTCTTGGCGACTGGAGTATGCGGATGCAAATCAGTTATCCCGGAACAGGCGATAGTACAAACATAGGCACTTGGCAACATAACCCATGGATTGTTGGAAGTGAGTTTGATGGAACAACAATTACACTTACAGTAAAATTTCAGGAGACCGGTCATTTAAAGGCGGATGTCTACAATATTTTGGGGCAGCATGTTATTAATGTAGAGGACACTTTTTACGATAGACCCAATACCGCATATACCCTTACTCCGTGGGATGCGAGGAATTCCGCAGGTGTAAGAGTTGGAAGCGGGGTATACTTCTTCACAGTGAGTTTTAAAGGGAAACGCGTGACCAAAAAGATCACACTGTTGAGATGATTTAGTTTCAGATAAAATTATTGGTGGTTTCATCCTAAACTATTTATATATTACAAGGATTGAATTGGAGGACGAAGTCAGGGGAAAGAAGACGCGATACAAGAAAATGTGAAGCAGTTATAGCCTTTCGCTTATTTTTTTTGAACTGTTTGAGTCAAGCCATCCTATATCATTTTGCTATTGAATATTAATGATTCATTGAAATTTTTAAACGAACAAAATTAAGGAGAATCTCCTTTGGGTAAAGAATTTGAAGGTATCCTCGAGATGGAAGACCGGGGATACGGATTTATTCGACAGAAGTCCATTGATTGGCGGCGAACCAATGACGATATCTTTGTCGCGCCGAATATCGTCCTGGACAACGAATTACGACAGGGATGCCGGGTGGTCGGCGACACCGAGCCCGGTCGCGAAAGTGGATTGCAGGTAAAATCCGTTTCACATGTGAACGGTATTCCTGTAAGCGAATGGTTCGAGGTCGTGCGGTTTAGCGATGGCGTGCCGATTTCGCCGATTGAATCGTTTAGGCTGGAGCGCCACGGCGGCGATAAGACGGGCAGAATTATCGATGCGATTTCGCCCATAGGCAAAGGCCAAAGATCGCTGATCGTTTCTCCGCCTCGTGGTGGAAAGACGGTCCTGCTGAAAAACATCGCAAAATCGATAGAGCAAAATCATCCCGAAGCCAAAATTATAGTGTTATTGGTTGACGAGCGTCCGGAGGAGGTTACGGATATGCTACGCTCGGTCGAAGGGGAGGTCTTTGCCAGTTCCAAAGATCAAAATGCGCAGAATCACATTCGCGTTGCGGAACTGACCCTCGCCTATGCAAAGCGCCGCGCTGAGATGGGCGAGGATATCGTGATGCTTGTGGATTCTCTGACGCGGTTAGGCCGGGCAGCCAATGCCAATCAGAGGAGCTCTGGGCGTACCAAGATCGGCGGGATTGATATCCGGGCGATGGAGTTTCCGCGCGCGCTGTTTGGCGCAGCCAGAAAAATCGAAAAAGGCGGTTCGCTAACGATTGCAGCCACCGCATTAGTGGATACGAACAGCCGCATGGACGATTACATTTTCGAGGAATTCAAAGGCACCGGTAATATGGAGCTTATCCTGGACCGGTCGCTGGCTGAGCAGCGTATTTTCCCGGCAGTGAATATCCTGGAATCCGGTACTCGGCAAGAAGAGAAACTCTTCGGCAAGATGACCACTGCACATCAGCGCCTGCGCCGCGAACTCAGTCGGTACAGCGCCAGAGAAGCCCTCGAAACTCTGCTCAACCTCATCGAGAAAACCAGTTCCAACGATGAGATGCTCCGACAATTTGATCGCCGTCAGAAAGTGTCATGAAACGCCATGACGCACTTGTATCTCTTTCGTCAGACCATCATACGGGTCTCCTATGGGCCCGCAAGCTGAAAGACGCGACTCCGGAGTCCGCTCAGTCCGATCCGGAGCAACTCGCTGAAGAATTTCTGTCCGAATGGTATGAGGATATCAACCCCCATTTCCGCCGGGAAGAAGAAATTCTCCTGCCGTACTTTGCCAGGGAGGGTGATTTTACGCACGAATCCATTCGGAAGATGTTGCAGCAGCATATCATCCTTCGCAGAGATGTAGCGAAACTTCGTGAAAACGTTACGGTCAATCTCCTTGTGAAGATCGGCGATACGCTGCATGAACATATTCGTCATGAAGAGCGAACGGTTTTTCCGCTGATAGAGGAGCAGACTTCGGAGAAAATCCTGCAAAAAATTTATGCGGAACTGGACGAATAAAGCGCCCCGGCTGTATTAATTTTTCGTCGCTTTTTTCCGCTCTAATCCGCTTGATTTTACACCCCGACATATCTAATTTTTCATCACCGACATCGACAATACTGTCAAAATCAATAACCAGTCGAGGAGTTATCTATGGCGAAAAAATTTCAAAATTTTATTGCGGGTGAATGGTGTGACTCAGTTAGCGGAGACCGCTTTGAGAACAGGAACCCCGCCAACTGGGACGAAGTAATCGGCACATTTCCGAAGAGTACAAAAGAGGATGTGGATAAGGCTGTTTCCGCTGCGCGAAAGGCTTATGAATCCTGGAGAAAAACGCCCGCGCCTGTCCGCGGCGAAATTATGAAAAAGGCGGGCGATATCATGGTGGAGCGTAAAGAGGAAATCGCCCAGTTGATGACCCGTGAAATGGGCAAGGTTATTGATGAGACCCGTGGGGATGTACAAGAAGGTATCGATACTGCCTATTATGCCTTCGGTGAGGGCCGCAGGTTATTCGGAAAGGCGGTCCCCTCGGAATTGCCGAATAAAACCCAGTGGACTCGCAGGCGTTCAATAGGCGTCGCCGGATTGATTACGCCCTGGAATTTTCCCATGGCGATTCCGACCTGGAAGACGTTTCCGGCGCTTCTATCCGGGAATACGGTCGTGTTTAAACCGGCGAGCGATACTCCGGCAACTGCAACACTGTTCGTAGAGATCCTTCTCAAAGCCGGGGTGCCTCCGGCGGTGATTAATCTGGTACATGGTGGCGGCGGTACAGTCGGTACAGCGATTGTCGAGCATGATGATATCGATCTGATCTCCTTTACAGGATCCTCTGAAGTTGGTCGCATTATCAACGGAAAAGCCGGTGGTGGATTAAAACGCGTTTCCCTCGAAATGGGTGGAAAAAACGCACAGATTGTAATGGATGACGCCAACCTCGAATTGGCGCTTGATGGCGTGCTTTGGGGAGCTTTCGGAACTACCGGCCAGCGCTGCACCGCAACAAGCCGGTTAATCCTCCATGAAGATATCCATGATGAATTCGTCGATCTCGTTGTGAGAGAAGCGAAGGAGTTGAAACTGGGAGACGGTCTGGATGAGACGGTGGATGTCGGACCGGTGATTAATGAGGGCGCTCGTGAAAAAATCCACAAATATGTTGAAATCGGACAGGATGAAGGCGCCAATATGGTTCTCGGTGGTGAAATCGCCGATGAGGGGGATCTGGCAAACGGTTGGTTCTATAAGCCGACGATTTTCACCGATGTGGAACCCGGCATGCGCATCGAGCAGGAAGAAATCTTTGGTCCGGTTCTCAGTGTCATTAAAGTCAGTTCTCTGGAAGAGGCCATCGATGTGCTGAATGATGTTGAGTACGGTCTGTCCTCCAGCATTTATACCCAGGATGTAAACGCTGCCTTTCAGGCCTTCGATGACATTGACTGCGGTATCACGTATGTAAACGGTCCGACCATCGGCGCAGAATGCCACATGTCGTTTGGCGGTACAAAGAGTACCGGAAACGGACACCGCGAAGGCGGCTGGGAAGTCTACGAATTTTACACAGACGCCCAAACCTGCTATGTGGATCACAGCGGAACCCTGCAGCGCGCTCAGATTGACAACCGGTAAAGAAAGTGCATTCTACACCCGTATCCGAAATACTCTGTTATCGGTGGCACTTTGGTATGACATAGAAGGGAGCCGATAGCAGAGTTTTATAGAACATGTGTATAATTATCCAAATTTTACGAATGAAGGGATTGAACTATGCCTAAGACCGCACCTGAGAAAGTTCATGAAGTAATTGGCCGTCACATGCTTGCGGATGGCCTCGAACCGATTGTCGATCTGGAAAAAAGCCACGGGAGCTGGGTGCACGATCCCATCTCCGGTAAAGATTATCTCGATCTCTTTTCATGTTTTGCAAGTATGCCCGTTGGTTGGAGCCATCCGAAAGTCGTTGCAAGGAAGGGAGAACTGGGAGTCGCCGCCGTAAATAAACCGACGAATTCCGATATCTATTCCACCCAGATGGCGGATTTCGTCGACGCCTTCGCCCAGGTGGCAAAACCCGAGTATTTTCAGTATTTCTTTTTCATTAGTGGTGGTGCACTGGCAGTCGAAAACGCCTTGAAGGCCGCTTTTGACTGGAAATATCGCAAAGAATTGGCCAAGGGTAATGAAGTAAATCGTGATGACCTCAAAGTCATCCATTTTGAAAAGGCTTTCCACGGACGTACCGGTTATACGTTATCACTTACCAATACAGCGGATCCGCGGAAGACTCAGTATTTCCCGAAATTCGACTGGCTGCGTGTGACATCGCCGGGCATCACTTTTCCGTTAAATGATGAGAACCTTTCACAGGTGAAAGAACTGGAAGAGAAAGCCATCAGCCAGATCAAACAGGCGATTGCCGACAATCCCGATACCATTGCTTCCCTGATCATTGAACCGATTCAGGGCGAAGGTGGCGATAATCATTTTCGCGATGAGTTTATTGTACAATTGCGGGAAATCTGCGATGAAAACGAAATCATGTTTATCATGGATGAAGTGCAGTCCGGTGTTGGCCTCACTGGTAAATTCTGGGCGCACGAGCATTTCTCGGTGAATCCCGACATGATTGCGTTTGGCAAAAAGACACAGATCTGTGGATTTATGAGTACGGACCGCGTAGACGAAGTAGAAGGTAACGTTTTCCACGAATCCAGTCGTATTAATTCGACCTGGGGCGGCAATATCGTGGATATGGTGCGCTTTATGATGTACCTGGAAATCATCGAAGAGGAGAACCTGGTACAGGAAGCGGTGGCACAGGGCGACTATCTCCTGCAAAAACTGTATGAACTGCAAAATGAGTATGGTGAACTCATATCCAACGCAAGAGGAAAAGGTCTGATGTGCGCGTTTGATCTGCCGGATACCGAAACCCGGGACCAGCTAATGAAAGCCATCTGGAGAGAAGGCGCTTTGATCCTGGGGAGCGGAACAACCTCCATCCGTTTCCGTCCGCACCTGAACGTGAAACGTTCTGACATCGATATGGGTATTGATATCGTCGAGAAGGCGCTGTCTTCGCTCTAATCGTACCGGAACAGGATAAATATCGCAACCCGCCTGTGGGAAACGGGCGGGTTGTTGTGTTTTAGGAGGTAGCTGAATGCGTGAATATGAGAGCACACTTTTTGTGGTGGCAACGCCCATTGGGAATATGGAAGACATTACCTTTCGTGCGGTGCGCATACTTTCTGAAGTGGACGCGATAGCGGCGGAAGATACACGGATCACCAAACGATTACTGGATCAGTACAATATCTCTACACCGCTGACGCGGTACCATGATCACAATAAGGAGCAGGTAACGCCGGAACTTATTGCGCGGTTGCACGGGGGAGAAAGCCTTGCCATTGTTTCCGATGCCGGTACGCCGGGAATCAGTGATCCGGCGTTTTACCTGGTGCGGGAGGCCATTCGAAATGATATTCAATGCATCCCTGTTCCAGGACCGTCAGCCGGTATATCAGCGCTTATTGTCTCAGGACTTCCGACGGATCGATGGGTATTCGAAGGGTTTTTACCAAAGAAAAAGGGGAGACATACGCGATTACTCGAATTATCCGGGGAGGAACGTACTATTGTTATCTATGAAGCAAAATACCGCCTGCTGAAGACGCTCAGGGATTTAGGGGAATACCTCGGCGAGGAACGCCAGGTAACCGTCGGACGTGAACTGACGAAAAAATTTGAAGAAATGGTGCGAGGGACTTGTAACAATGTTATCGAATATTACTCCAATAATACAATAAAAGGTGAATTTGTTATTGTGGTAGAAGGAAATCGGTAAACTGCACAAATTTCCTGCAGGTATTTTCATACAGATTTTCTATATTAAAATTTTCATTCATGACAAAACAAAAAGAAAAGATGAACCAGCCTGGCTTACTTCTGACATTTGAGGGAATAGACGGTTCCGGCAAATCGACCCAGGCGACTATGCTTTTTCACCGGCTGCTGAAAGAAGGTTACAATGCGTTGTTGGTGCGGGAACCGGGCGGCACGTCGATCTCCGAAAAAATCCGCGATGTGCTGTTGGACATCAAGCATCAGAATATGGCGGATACCACAGAATTGCTACTGTACGCGGCCAGCCGGGCGCAACTCGTGGCGGAAAAGATTAAACCGCACATCGACGACGGGGTGATCGTGCTGTGTGATCGCTATACGGATTCCTCGCTGGCATACCAGGGATATGGTCGTGGACTCAACACCGAGTTCATCAAAAATCTGAATGCACTAGCCACGCAGGAAACAATACCGGATTTGACCTTTGTGATAGATGTCGATCTGGCGACTGCGGCCAAACGGGCATCTGTGGACGACCCCGATCGAATGGAGAGCGAAAAGAATGCGTTTAAAAAACGGGTTCAGAACGGATACCATGCCATCGCAGAGCAGGAGCCGGCCCGGGTCGTGTTAATTCCCGGTGAGGAGGAGGTCGACGCATTGCACGAGAAAATCTGGGAGTTGACCATACCAAAACTTGAACTACTAAAAACATCCAAGGACCAATGAAAAAATTTATACACAACAATAAACTGAAAACGGCTGTCCTGGTCTTTTTCCTGATTCTTGGCAGCTCCTATATTGCTTTTGCAGATTACTACCGCGATTTGAGCTCGCAGTTACGCCTGTTTACCGATCTGTACAAAGAATTGGTGGTGAATTATGTCGATCAGGTGAATCCCGATGCTCTTATCAATGCGGGCATAGAGGGGATGTTGGAAACCCTTGATCCATACACGGTTTATTTGGAAAAAGAAGACCAGCACGGGATCAAAACATTAACCGAAGGTAAATATGGCGGGGTCGGCATTCGCCTGGGAGTCCGCAATGATACGCTGACGGTTATCGCTCCCATGGAAGGGAGTCCGGCAATGCGGGCCGGCGTTCAGGCTGGCGATAAAATCATCCAGGTCGATACCCTGAAGGCGGTAGAATTACGGTTATCAAAAGCGGCCAGCAAAATGCGGGGCGAACCGGGCACCAAAGTGACCATCACCGTGCGCAGGCCCGGATTCGAAGACCGCATTCCGTTTGTATTAGAGCGGGAAAATATCAGGGTCCACGACTTAGCCTATGCAGATTATGTTGGGGACGGAATCGGGTATTTTAAACTCACGTCCTTTTCAAAGAATACGGATACCGAACTGCGGAAGGCGTTTCGGAAACTGGATATCGAAAATATGGACGGCATGATCCTGGACTTACGGGATAATCCCGGCGGACTGTTATCTTCCGCGCTCGATGTGGTAGAATTGTTTGTTGAGCCCGGCATAGAGGTGCTCTCAACCCGCGGTCGAACGGACAAAGCCAACCGGACTTTTGAGACCCGGAAAAAAGCGACTGTCCCGCAGGATATCCCGGTGGCGATTATGGTCAACCACGGTTCCGCATCGGCCAGTGAAATTGTCTCCGGCGTGCTGCAGGATCTCGACAGAGCAATCATCATTGGAAAGAGTACCTTTGGCAAAGGGCTGGTCCAGACAGTTGTGCCCCTGTCACGTGAATCGGCTATCAAGGTTACTACCGCAAAATATTATATCCCCAGCGGAAGGCTTATACAGAAGCAGGACTACTTCAATGAAAAGGTCATTGAAGATCCGGCGGAGCGGGACAGCATTTTTTACACGCAAAATCATCGGAAAGTCTTCGGCGGGGGAGGCATAAATCCCGACATTCGGGTGAAGCAGGATACCATGCCGCGGCCGGTACGGTCTATCACGGCGAAGAACTTGTTTTTTCAATTTGCTGTGGAATACCATAACCGTCATGCTGAACGTTTTTGGCCGTTTGCTATTTCCGACTCTTTATATAACCGGTTTTTCGAGTATATGGAGAATAAAAAATTCAACTATCAGACGGATGCTGAAAAGCGCTATCAGAAATTTCTGCAATCGCTTGATTCCACGGATTTAACCCAGCCGGAAATCGCGAAAGCGCAGGATATCTTCAGAAATTATCTTGCGCAGGAAAACCAGTGGCGAACCAGCGATAAAACGAAAACCTGGATCGTGAAGAACCTCCGTCGGGAATTTGCGCAAATGTATGGTGGGAGCAAGGCGCGGATCCGGGAGAGCGTGGATCATGACAACGGGTTGCAGATGGCCCTGAACATCCTGAGTGATCAGTCCGAATATCGGACGCAGCTGGGATTTGCTTCAGCCGCCGAAACCGTAGAGAATTAGGCGCTTTTCTGCTTGACATTGCCCAGAGTATTGCCCTAAATTCACCACGATTTGCCCGGAATCCGGTCAAATCATTTTTAACATATTGGGCGATTAGCTCAGCTGGTTCAGAGCACTAGCTCGACACGCTAGGGGTCACTGGTTCGAATCCAGTATCGCCCACACAAATATGCTAATTGAATAAGATGCAGAAATTGACAGTACATGGACGAAATAAAAGTAACTCTCCCAGACGGTTCCTCGCAGGAGCATCCTGCCGGCGTTACTCCTCTCGAAATTGCTCAGTCAATAGGTAGCCGCCTCGCCAAAGACGCGGTTGCGGCTAAAATCAACGGTGAACAGGTTGATATCACTCGTCCAATCCACGAGGATTGCGATCTCGAAATCATCACTATTGATTCTGACGAAGGCCAGGAGGTTCTGCGGCACAGTACTTCCCACCTAATGGCGCAAGCGGTGGAGCAGCTGTATCCTGATGCTAAAATTGCTATCGGACCACCGATCGAGAAGGGGTTTTACTACGACATCGATGTTGACGAACCCTTTTCCGACGAGGATTTGGCGAAAATCGAAGAACGGATGCGTGAAATCGCAGAAAAGGATTATGACGTCAAGCGGGAAGAGAAGTCCATAGAGGAATTGATCGGCCTTTTCGACGAGCGGAACGAGGATTACAAAATCGAAATCCTCGAACAGATTCGCGACGAAGAAGGCGATGATTCTGCTTCCGTGTACTGGCAGGGCGAATTTGTGGATCTCTGCCGGGGGCCACACACTCCCTCAACCGGATGGTTAAAGCATTTCAATTTACTGAATGTCGCCGGGGCTTACTGGCGCGGAGATGAAAACAACCAGATGCTCCAGCGGATTTACGGAACCAGCTGGCCCAGCGAAAAAGAGTTGCAGGAACACCTCGAGCATCTTGAGGAGGCCAAGGCCAGGGATCACCGGAAACTCGGCAAGGAACTGGATC
The DNA here is from genome assembly GCA_018263365.1 of Fidelibacterota bacterium. GTDB lineage: Bacteria > Fidelibacterota > JAANXI01 > JAANXI01 > JAANXI01 > JAANXI01. The sequence goes on from JAANXI010000111.1 coordinate 9,660, forward strand.
TGTTTAGTTTTCATAAGGAATCACCTGCGGCCCCGTTTTTTCATCCCAAGGGTGCAATTATCTACAATGAATTGGTTGGACACATCCGGGATCTTTATAAAGAGTATAATTACTCTGAAGTGATTACCCCGCAGATTCTGGACCTCGATCTTTGGCATCGCTCGGGGCATTATGAGAATTACAAAGAGAATATGTACTTCACTTCTCAAAAGGGTGATGAGAAGGAGTTCGCGGTCAAGCCGATGAACTGTCCAACTCACACTTTTATCTACGCATCGCAAAAGCGTTCGTACCGCGACCTGCCGCTGCGCATTGCTGATTTCGGGCGGCTGCATCGGTATGAACGGACCGGCGCCACCGGCGGACTAACCCGTGTCCGGTCGTTCGCCCAGGATGATGCGCACATTTTCTGTACCATCGACCAGATTGAGGAAGAGGTCGTTGAACTTGTTGAGATTATTCTCAACACTTATGAATTATTCGAATTCGGCGATGTGGAGATAGAAATCAGCACTCGCCCTGAGAAGTATATCGGCGAAATCGAAACCTGGGACCGGGCTGAGGATATTCTGGAAGCCGCGCTTGAGCACAAAGGCTATGAATACAATATCAATGAAGGCGATGGTGCCTTCTATGGACCGAAGATCGACTTCATTGTGAAAGACGCACTGGACCGTGACTGGCAGCTTGGCACCGTGCAGCTCGATTTCATGATGCCCGAACGTTTCGACCTGACTTACACCGCATCCAGCGGTGATGAAGAGCGTCCGGTGATGGTACACCGGGCCGTGCTGGGATCGCTGGAACGGTTTATCGGAATCTTACTTGAGCATACCGCAGGTGAACTGCCGCTCTGGCTGACTCCGGTGCAGTTCAGTCTGTTGCCAATAACTGACGATCACCACGATTATGCGTATGAGTTGAAAGATAAGTTTTTTGACGCAGGCATCCGTGTAGAGGTTGATGCCAGGAATGAAAAAGTCGGCGCGAAGATCCGTGAAGCTGAAGTGCAGAAAATCCCCTACATGGGCATTATTGGTGACCGGGAAGTAGAGAATGGAACCATCTCGTTGCGTCAACACACTATTGGCGACGTTGGGGCCTTGCCCGTATCCGAAGTATTGGATAAATTGTTAGTTAAAATTGAAGAAAAACAAATGCGTATAAACACAAAGCAGGAGGATCAAACAGTTTGAAAGACGAGTTACGAGTTAACGAAGACATTCGGGTTCACAAAGTCCGGTTAATTGATAATGAGGGAGAACAAGTTGGCATTGTGGACATAAAAGAAGCTCGTAATATGGCTGATGAAAGAGGATATGATCTGGTGGAGGTCGCACCCAATGCGGAGCCTCCTGTGTGCAGGCTTCTGGATTATGGCAAATATCTCTATGAACAGAAGAAAAAAGAGAAGGAAGCCAAGAAAAAGCAGCATACTATTGAAGTCAAAGAAGTCCGGTTTCGTCCACAAATCGAGGAGCATGATTTTAATACCAAGTTGAATCAGATGCGGAAATTCCTGGAAAATGGCAATAAGGTGAAGGTTACGGTGTTTTTCCGCGGCCGGGAGATGGAGTACCAGGAATTCGGCAGAGAATTACTGGACCGGGTTGTGGAAGAGACCAAAGATGTAGCAAGCGTCGACGGCAAGCCAAGCATGGAAGGCCGTCAGATGGTAATGTATTTAATGGGAAGTACAAACTGATTGAGGTGACAAAATATGCCAAAAATGAAAAGTAATCGCGGTGCAAAAAAACGATTTAAAAAGACTGCCAAGGGAAAAGTCAAGCGGCACAGTGCTTATACAGGACACCAGTTTTCCTCGAAATCTCCGGAACAGAAACGCCGGTTACGGCAGGGGAAAATCGTTGACAAGGCCGATGAAAAACGTGTAAAACGAATGTTGCAAAGTTAAAGGAAATTAATTCATGCCACGCGCGAATAGTTCTGTACCAAGAAAACGACGTCATAATAAAGTAGTAAAAGAAGCCAAGGGATATTTTGGTGCTCGATCCAGGCTGTACCGTACTGCCAAAGATGCGGTGGAAAAAGCCGGACAGTATGCCTACCGGGATCGTCGCCAGAGAAAACGCGATTTCCGGAGTCTCTGGATTACGCGCATCAACGCGGCGGCCAGACAACACGATATGAGCTACTCCCGGCTCATACACGGGCTGAAAGAGGCCAATATTGAGCTGAACCGGAAGATGATGGCAGACATGGCTGTACGCGATCCTGAGGGGTTCGAGGCGCTTGTCAATAAAGTGAAGTAGCGCCAAATTTCATGGCGTTAACCGATGACATAGAGGACATTCGATCCAGTTTTTCCGACGCACTTGAGTCTGCAGGTGATGATCTCGAAGAACTAGAGTCGCTGCGGATACAGTATCTCGGTCGCAAGGGGAAAGTCCAGCAATTATTTAGTCTGATAGGGCAGGCCGACCCTGAAGAACGTCCGAAAATCGGTAAGCTTATCAATGATCTCAAAGAAGAGGTTACCGACAAGCTCGAGTCCGCCAAAGCACAGGCTGAAGCGGCCAAAGAGCGGAAAGAAGCCGAAATAGATGTCACGCTGCCCGGCGTGCAACCGTTTGTCGGCCACGATCATCCGCTGGCGCTGACCATGGATAAGATGCAACAGATATTTACATCGCTGGGATTTGTCACCATGGAAGGCCCGGAGATCGAAACAGATTATTACAACTTCGAGTCACTGAACATTCCCAAAGATCATCCGGCGAGGGATATGCAGGATACCTTCTATATCGAGGACGAGATAGTCCTGCGGACACACACCTCGCCTGTACAAGTACGGGTAATGGAAAATTACGATCCTCCTGTGCGGATAATTGTTCCGGGCAGAGTATACCGGAACGAAGCAGTAAGCGCCCGCAGCAATTGCCTGTTTTACCAGATTGAGGGTTTATATGTTGATGAGGATGTGACTTTTGCCGATCTGAAGGGCACGCTCCAGCAATTTATTCACCGGTTTTTTGGCAAAGATGCCAAAATCCGGTTTCGCCCGGATTTCTTTCCGTTTACCGAGCCCAGCGTTGAAATTGACATTTCCTGCTTTATCTGCGGCGGAAGCGGATGCCGACTCTGTAAAAACGAGGGCTGGCTGGAAATTCTTGGGGCCGGGATGGTCGACCCGAATGTCTTTCAATACGCTGGATACGATCCGGAAAAATACACCGGATTCGCGTTTGGGATGGGCGTCGACAGGATCGCCTTGATGAAGTACGGCGTGCATGATATCCGGCTGCTGTACGACAGCGATTTGCGATTTCTGCGCCAATTCTGATATATCTGCAACTCTTTCTAATCAGACCTTTCAGGAGGAATTCCCTTTTTCAACCAACTATAACACTTAAACACTTTAACACTGCAATAGGAAAAAATGCGCGTATCATTGGAATGGCTTCGGGAATACACTGATTTTGACCAGTCGGCGCAGGATTTAGCCGACGAGATGACTTTAACGTCGCTGGAGTCCGTCACTTTTCTGAAAGAATCCTCCTTTTTTAAAGATATTACTATCGGTCGTATACAGTCGGCAGAGGATCATCCGAACGCTGACAAACTGCGCGTTTGCCGCGTTGAAACCGATTCCGAAAATGTTGCACAAATTATCTGCGGAGCGCCCAATGTCCGGGAAGGGCAGATGGCGCCGGTGATTCATCCCGGGACGACGCTGCCCGATGGTAACAAAATTGAAAAGGTGAAACTACGCGGCGTGGAATCCAACGGGATGCTCCCGTCAGAACGGGAGTTAGGATTGAGCGGTTCCCATGCCGGGATATTAGTGCTTCGTGAGGACTCTGAGGTTGGCGATAATTTCTGGGAGTATCTCCAGGAGTATTGGCAGGGTCTCGATATCGAAATTACGCCGAACCGACCGGACTGTCTGAGTCATATCGGTATTGCGAGGGAAATCAGTGCGATGAATAGCACCGAACTCAGCCTGCCTGAGATCGACATTTCCGAATCCGATACACAAATAGAAGATGCATGTAAAGTTGTCATTCACGACGCCGAAAAATGCCCCCGATATGCGGCTCGCGTCGTGAAAGATGTGGATATCAAGCCGTCGCCACTCTGGTTACAGGAACGGTTGAAGGCCGTGGGACTGCGCCCGATTAATAACGTGGTGGATGCCTCTAACTATGTGCTTATGGAAACCGGTCATCCGCTGCATACTTTCGATTATGATACACTAGCTGATCACACCATTGAGGTTCGCACCGCCAAAGACGGAGAAGAATTTACTACACTGGATGGGAAAATACGTGAGCTGACTGATGAAATTCTGCTTATATGCGATGCGGAAGAACCGGTGGCTATCGCCGGGATCATGGGCGGTGAAAATTCTGAAGTGACGAATGATACAGTCAATGTACTTATTGAAAGCGCCTATTTTGATCCGACGACGGTTCGGCGCGGTTCTAAGTACCTTGGTTTATCGACAGAGGCCAGTAAACGGTTCGAACGGGGTGCAGATCCAAACGGTGTTATTTATGCACTCAACCGGTTGACCCAGATGATCCAGGAACTGGCCGGCGGGGGAGTACCACAGGGGATTGTTGACGAATATCCGAATCTCATCGAAACGAATTTAGTCGAATTGCGGGTATCCAGAACTTCGAAAATTATCGGCACAGAGATATCCAGCAGGGAAATTCAGAAGATTTTAACATCGCTGGGATTTGATATCACTGATTCAAAGAATGATGTCATTACTGTCGAAGTACCGACATTCCGCCCGGACATCGAACGGGAAATCGATTTAATAGAGGAAGTTCTCAGAATCTACGGGATGGACAACGTTCCGTCCCCGTCGTCCTTCGAGGTGACAACCCAGAAGCCGGTCCCGCGTGACCGGACTGTTCAGAATAGCCTGAAGCAAATCTGGCAGGGATTCGGTTTTAACGAAACGTTTTCGTACAGTCTCGTGAACGAGTCACACTGTTACCCGGAAGTCACCGGAAAAACCCCGGTCAGAATACGGAATCCGCTCAGCGAAGAGATGGCGTACATGCGAACAACGTTAATTCCGGCCTTGGTGGATGGGATTCAAAAAAACAAAAACCGGAAAGAAATCAATGTCCGGCTGTTCGAATTCGGGCGGGTGTTTGACAAGAACGAAAATTCGGAAACCGGGGCTGATGAGTATGAACATTTTGCCGCGCTGGCATGCGGGGATGTGGTTCCGGTTACCTGGAGTGCAGAACAAAAAAAAATTGATTTCTATCACTTCAAAGGATATATTGAAGCAATGCTCGAAGTGCTTGGGCTAAGTGGTTTATCTTATAAACGGTTAAATACCGTGCTATTCAAACCTGGGTTTGTCCTTATGCATCAAGAGAGCACAATCGGTTACGGCGGGCAAATCAGTTTAACTCTCCAGGATGAATTTGACCTTGAGCATCCGGCATTTGGCGTGGAATTGAATATTTCCGCATTGCAACCGCTGGCGGATACGACAGTTCACTACCATAAACCGTCGCCATATCCATCTGTGGAGCGTGATTTGAGTTTTGTGGTGGATGAGGATGTGGAAGCAGCGACGCTCACACGGGTAATCGATGACGCTGGGGGTGACCTGCTCAGTAATGTGCATCTCTACGATCTATATGAAGGTGAACAGATTCCGGAAGCCAAAAAGTCGTTAACGTACACTCTCGAATTTGTGTCAGCAGAACGAACCTTAACAGAAGAGGAAGTGGATTCCTTCGTTGAGAATATCCTGGATCGCACCCGGCAGGAAGTTGGGGCGAAACTCCGGGACGAATAACGTGTTAAATAAATCACTGAGGATTTAAACCGGTGCAGACAACGCCCTCACTCGACAATCTTGAAAATAAAATCGATAAGTTGGTTGATACCGTTGCTGATTTACACCAGGAAAACTCCGATTTAAAATCCGAACTGAATTCTCTGAAACTGAAAGATAAGGAAGATAATATGGATACTGTGAAGCGTGAAATTATTCGAACTAAAATCCAGAACATGCTTAACCTGTTAAACAGTATGTAACTACGCAATACACACTGAATCCCCGTAATGAATTGACGCACAACATGATATTGTGACTGATAATCAATGAATCCAGAAGATAATTTAGTTCATCTGAAAATATTTGGAGAGGATTATAAGGTAAAGAGCAAGGCAGATGAGTCCTATCTGCAAAATGTGGCATCCTACGTCGACAAGCACATGCGCGAGATTGCCGATAATTTACCTGCGAGCCAGCCAACCCTGCGGGTAGCGATTCTGGCAGCAATGAATATCGCTGACGAAGTGTTTGAGTTGCGAAAGCAGCTCGATGAACTAAATGAGGGGTACAGCGCCAAAACCAAGGAGCTTGAAAAGAAGATTGACGAGGCTTTGGCGGAACATGCGCATGAAGAAATAACGTAACTTGTTTTCCATGCGCGCGTAGCGTACTGTTTTCACATTATTGATCTCAACCGCAATCCTTGCGGGAAATTCATTTTCGGGGCCTGTGGAGCACCAGAGGTCATGAATTTCTCACAGGGATTTTTTTATTTATTGAAAGGAGAAGGGGCTAATGACTATTCCACTTTGGATCGCAGCAGCAATAGTCGGGCTGGTAGTTGGGACCGGCATTGCGCTGGTAATACAAAATATTCGACTAAAAAAAGCAAATAACGACGCAGAAAGTATCGTCCAGGAGGCTGTCCGGGAAGCCGATACGATCACCAAGGAGCGGATGCTGGAAACCAAGGAAGAATCCAAGAAAAAGATGGAGGAACTGCAGCAAACGGAAAAGGAACTGAACCAGCGGGAACTGTCTATTGAGCGGAAAGCAGACTTACTGGAAAAACGCGAAGAGGAGATCGAAAAACTGGATAAGAGCCTGGATGAACGCATCCAGCGGGTGAACAAAAAAGATCAGCAGTTGTCAGAGGTGATTGAAAAGCAGAACCGGCGCCTTGAAGCCATTGCCAACATGTCCAGCGAGGAGGCGAAAGAACAGCTCAAGGAGAACCTGCTGGAGAAAGCCAAAGAAGAAGCCAGCCAGGAGATGAAGAAAATCCAGGATGAGGCCGTCCGGGATGCGCGAAAGGAGGCCCAGAAAATCGTGGTGTCGGCCATCCAGCGCTCGGCCGCAGATCACACCGCAGAGACCACCGTATCGGTGATTAATCTGCCCAATGATAATATGAAGGGACGCATTATCGGACGGGAAGGTCGCAACATCCGCCACTTTGAATCGCTCACCGGTGTTGAACTCATCGTAGATGACACGCCTGAAGCCGTTGTGCTAAGCAGTTTCGATCCAATTCGCCGGGAGAAAGCGCGTATTGCTCTTGAGGCGCTGATCGCCGACGGCAGGATTCATCCGTCCCGCATCGAAGAGATGTACGAAAAGGCTTCCAGTCAGGTCGACGACTCCATTATGGAGGCGGCAGAGGAAGCAGTCTCTGAGCTGGGAATTTCACCACTACCATCAGAAATGATGAGCTTGATTGGAAAACTCAAATACCGGACCAGCTACGGTCAGAACATCCTAAAACACTGTATCGAAGTCGGCTGGCTGACCGGGATAATGGCCGCTGAATTAGGCTTTGACGGGGAACTGGCAAAACGCGCCGGCTTTTTGCACGATATCGGTAAAGCCGTTGATCGGGATACTTCCGGTACACACGCCATTATCGGCGGCGAGATCGCCCGGAAATTCGACGAACATGAGAGAGTCGTCAACGCTATCGAATCCCACCATGAAGAAGTTGAGATGACCCACCCGATTTCGGCGCTGGTCCAGGCCGCGGATACCGTATCCGGATCCCGACGGGGTGCACGTGGGGATACGCTGGAAAGCTATATCAAGCGTCTCAAAAAACTCGAGGAGATTGCTGAGAACTTTTCAGGCGTTTCGAATTCCTACGCTATCCAGGCTGGTCGGGAGGTTCGGGTGATGGTCGAGCCTGAATCGATCGATGACGGAGCGGCAGACATCCTTGCAAAGGATATCGCCGGGAAAATCCAGGAAGATATGAATTATCCGGGGAAGGTCAAGGTGGTGATTATCCGCGAATATCGCGCCGTGAATTACGCACGCTAATTTCAAAACAAGAGGGGATTTGGAGTGGCACAGGCCAATATTATCGATGGGAAAAAAGTCGCTGAGGAGACTCAGGATGGAATTATTCAGCGCATCCAGGAACTGAAAGCCAGGGGAGTTACACCCGGTTTAACCGTGATTATAGTGGGAGAAGATCCGGCCTCACAGGTGTACGTGCGGATGAAGGCGCGGGACTGCGAAAATGTCGGTATAGACGAGAATACTATAGAATTACCTGAGGATACACCCGAAGAGGAACTGTTGGACCTTATCCGGAAACTCAACCAGAATCCTGATTGTCATGGTATTCTTGTGCAAATGCCCGTGCCAAAGCAGATCAATCCTGATAAAGTAATTCGCGCCATCGATCCGTCCAAAGATGTTGATGGCCTGCATCCGGAAAACGTGGGAAAGCTGGTGGCAGGGCAATCGGGATTTATCCCGTGTACACCGTTCGGGGTGCTGAAAATGCTGGAATACTACGACATCGAAACAGACGGCAGGGATGCTGTGGTCGTCGGGAGAAGTAAACTGGTAGGAAAGCCTATCACCAATTTACTGTATCAAAAGACGGATTCCGGTAATGCCACCGTTACTATTTGCCATACCCACACGAAAGATCTTGCACAATATACGAGACGAGCAGATATCCTTGTGGTTGCCGCTGGCGCCCCGAACAGTATTACTGCGGACATGATAAAACCACATGCTACGGTGATTGATGTCGGGATCAGTCGGGTTGATGCGCCGGATACGAAGAAAGGATACAAACTGGTCGGCGACGTCGACTTCGAAAACGCGCAAAAGGTGGCCGGTTATATCACGCCCGTTCCCGGTGGCGTCGGGCCTATGACCCGAACGATGCTGCTGCATAATACCGTATGGTCGGCGGAGCAGAGGGTTCAGTAGTGTTAGAATGACAAAGAGTGGCTCTTTACTAATTCGTCCCGCTTAAAGATGCCATCTTTCGGAAAAGATGGCATCTTTGTTCTCAGGCATTTGTAAATAAAAAAAGCGCTGGCAGCCCTTCTGGGCTGCCAGCGCTTAAGTCAGTATTTATTTCCTTACGAGTTTTCCCGAATGAAGTTCAGTGCCGAACCGGCGTAGAACCAGTCGATCTGCTGACCACTCAGCGTATGCGTGGCAGCAAACGTGTCCGTTGAGCCATCTTCGTGGGTAACTACGACTGTGACTTCTTCATTCGGAGCCAATGAGTCCAGGCCTTTAATGGCCAGGCGATCTTTTTCCTGGAGCTTGTCATAGTCGTCTTTGTTTGCGAACCAGAGCGGGAGAATACCTTGTTTCTTGAGGTTAGTCTCAGCAATCCGGGCAAAGCTCTTGGCAATGACAGCTCGGCAACCCAGGTGACGCGGTTCCATCGCCGCGTGCTCGCGGCTGCTTCCTTCACCGTAGTTTTCATCGCCGATAGCCACCCAGCCGAGACCTTCTTTTTTGTAATTTCGCGCAATGTCAGAAAAGGCTTTGCCGCGTTCTCCCGAAATCTGATCCAGCCCTTCACCTGTCTCTTCTGTAAAGGCGTTCACCGCTCCAATAAACATATTGTTGCTGATGTTATCCAGGTGTCCGCGATACCGCAGCCACCGTCCCGCTGGGGAGATGTGGTCGGTGGTGCATTTTCCATGCGCCTTGACCAGAATTGCCAGGTCTTCAAAGTCATCCGGTAAATCCCACTTCCGGAAAGGATCGAGTAGTGCAATACGATCGCTTTCCTCATCCACAATAACGTCGACATCGCCACTGTCTTTCGCCGGCGGTATAAATCCGCTGTCCTTCGATTCGAATCCTTGTTGGGGCAATTCTTCCCCGACCGGAGGCTCGAATTTGAACTTTGTTCCGTCCGGCGCTTCGATTTCATCGGAAAGCGGATTGAAGTGCAGGTCACCGCCGAATGCCAGCGCCACCACGATCTCCGGACTGCCAATAAAGGCGTGTGTCGAGGCACGTCCGTCGTTCCTTCCCTTGAAATTCCGGTTGAATGAAGTAACGATCGTATTCGGCTCATCTTCACCGACACCTTCGCGCTTCCACTGTCCGATACACGGCCCGCAGGCATTCGCCAGGACAGTCCCACCGATTTTTTCAAAGTCGTCCAGAATACCGTCGCGTTTAATGGTTTGGTAAACCCGCTCTGAGCCGGGCGTGACCATAAACCCGGATTTGGTTTTGAGCCCGTGTTCGGCGGCCTGGCGGGCGATTGTTGCGGCGCGGGTTAAAT
>JAANXI010000112.1 GCA_018263365.1 Fidelibacterota bacterium
CCCTCGCCCCGGTTCAATTCGTGCATACTTTTCAGAATTGACTGATAAAAATCCGGCGCCCGCATAATTTCCATAGTCTCCTGCCAGCCATCGAAATCTTCCTGGCTGAGCAGCACCGCAATGGCCTCCCCGTTCCGGGTAATGCTGATGGGATTGTCCGTTTCGGAAACCTCCTCCACGAACTGACTCAGTTTCATCTTTACTTCCGATAACGACAGTGTCTTCATGCCCTTCTCCCCGTTTTTCCGAATTGGAGTTGTCTAAAATTCTGTCTGGGTTACTGTCTGTAATATGAATCAAATTTTGCCGAGTTGCAAGTGTGGATTCCCATCGATAGTGACATCTATGGGAGGATAAAAACAGTGTGCTAGAAGGAAATCAGGTTGGGCAAAAATTCTGTGAGCCAGGGAATATACGTGATAGCCAGAACCCCGATAAACAGAATGATCAGCGGCGCAACGGTAGATAAATAGACTTCCGTGAGCGGCTTATCGAACCGGTAGGACGAGAGGAACAGGTTCATCCCGATGGGCGGCGTGAGGAATCCCAGTTCCAGGTTCGCCAGGAAGATAATGCCGAGATGCACCGGATCAATGCCGAAGGCGAGTCCCAGCGGCGCAATTAATGGCACCACGACAACCAGCGCGGAGAAGATCTCCATAATGGCGCCGGTAAGAATCAGGAAGATGTTCAGGAGCAGCAGGAACACGATTTTGGACTGGATATGCACCTGCACCCAGGCGAGTGTCTTCATCGGAATTTGTGCATCGATGAGAAAGCTGGTAAATCCCATGGCCACGCCCAGGATTATCAGGACGCCGCCGACCAAAATAGCGCACTCTTTCAGGACACTTCGGAAATCTTTGCCAAGTCCCAGGTCGCGGTAAACGAACGACTCGATAACGAATGAATAAAACGCGGCGACGGCCGCCGTCTCAACCAGCGAGGCGTAGCCTCCGAAAATGCCGAACAGGATGATAAAGGGCAGAATGACTTCCCACTTAGCTTCCCACAACGATTGAAGCGCATCCCGCCAATTAAACTGCCTCCGCTTGACTGACTTCGTGAACCGGCCATTCCGAAATCCCCACAGGGAGAGCAACACCAACAGCAAAATCCCGGGGATAATGCCGCCCAAAAACAGGTTCGGCACAGGGACATGCGCAATCACCGCGTAGAGGATGATCGGCAGACTTGGCGGAAAGAGTAGTCCCAGGGAGCCGGAGGCGGTGACCAGTCCCAGTGAAAATTTTTCCTTGTATCCGGCCTTCAGGAGCAACGGCATCAGGAGTCCGCCGAAGGCCAGAATGGTGACGCCCGAGCCGCCGGTAAACGCGGTAAAAAACGCGCACACCAGAATCGTCGCAATGGCCTCGCCACCGGACATCCAGCCGAACCACGTGCGGAATACTTTCACTAACCGCTTCGAAGCGCCGCCTTCCGAGAGAAAATATCCGGTAAGCGTAAACAGCGGTATCGTTGGCAAAATCGGTGAAGTAACAATGCGATACATTTCACTGGGAATGGCCGCAATGGGGCCCTGGTTATGCCAGAACAAGAGCAGCGCCGCCCCGCCCAGCGCGATAAACACCGGCGTCCCGGTGATGATCGCCAGGAACAACACGAGAAATCCGATCCAGATAATCCAGGTAGTGGCCAGAGATGTGAAAACACCCATTGCAGCCAGCAAAATGATGAGCCCGATACCGGTCATGCGTTCTTTCAGGTTGCTCGTCCCATGAAAGAAGAGCCGAAACGCAATAATCGTGAATCCAACAGGCATCACAATTTCCGCCACCCACGACGGCAGGCCGCTCATAATGTATGTCGGATAGGCGAACTCACTTCTGACCAAATCGAAACTGGCTTTGGCCAGTCCCAGCGAGACGGCAGCCCCGACCGTACATGCGATGAATTTAGCGGTATGCGCCAGTTTGGAATCCTCTTCGAAAAACTGCACCCCGAGCGTAAAGGATAGCAAACGATCGTAGCGTGCTGCCAGGGTTGCGCCGGCAATACCGATCCAGAGGGTTAAATGCTGCACAACAAGGACAGCGCCCGGCATACTCGTGTCCAGGACGTTCCGGGCAAAAATTTCACCCAGCGGCAAAACGATCAGCAGGATCAGGAGGAGATACGAAAACCAGCTCTCGATACCCTCGAGAACGGCATTGATTTTTTGCTTTTGAGATTCGGAGAGGATCAAATTTTTTGTTCATGTTTATCGTGGGAATGCTAACAGCTGGAACGATAATTTATTGTATGGCTACATGATTCGCACGAAAAAATTAGGCGAACTGGTTTTTGTGTCATGCCCCTGCATTGTGAACTTATCTGATATACCGACCTATTGGGGAATTACAACAAAGGGTAGTTCGCATTATTCTTCACATTGAAACCTGCCACCCTTCGACAAGCTCAGTGTGACTGGTAGGGTGTTATTTGAAAACGAAAAAAGTCTCGCGATCTTATTGAGAGGTGGGGTAACATCAGTTATTGCCCGGTCTGCATTGTATCCTGTTTCGACTGCCGATATTCTTTTAGTTGTGGCCACAGATCCATCACCCGTTCATGCATAGGTTTTGGCACTAGAACCCCTTCAAATTTTTGATAATACGACTCGGTCTCCTTCCGCCAGACTTCCATCATGGCGGAATCCGGTGTATGGACGACTAGCCCATGCTCTTTCATAATATCAATCGCCTTATCGGAGTTATACCGGATTTCATTTTTAATGCGTTTACTGCGTTCCACAGCCGCTGTGCGCATCTCCTCCCGGTACTGATCCGGGATACGATCCCACGCCTTGTTCGAGATAACAAAACCACCAGAAAGCGCCGCCCACCTGACATCGAGCATGTGGTTGGCGATGCCAAACCACTGGGAGGAGAGCACCAAAAATGCCGGCGCCTGCACAACGTCAATCAAGCCGGTTTGGAGTCCGGGTAGTACATCGTTCGTTGTCAGTGGTACCGGGTTGAACCCGGAGGAGCGCCAGAGTTCCAGGTCATCGAAATCCGTGGCCCGTGTGAACAGTTTGAGTCTCTTCACATCCTGCGGCTTCAGGATCGGTTGCGTCGAGAAAAAGTACACCCAACCGACGTCCGCCCAGAAGAGGAGTTCGAACCCGCGATCACTGAATTTCTGGCGGAGCGAGGACCCAAGTCGCTCCCGCAGCCAGTCCAGCTCGTCCCAGGACTGTACCATCATCGGATAATTGAGTCCATACACGTTTTCGCTGATATATTGTAAGCCTTTGGTACTCACCGCAGCCGCCTGGAGTTGATCAATGCGCATCTTCCGCACCATATCCCGCTCATCACCAACCACTCCGCCCGGATAAATCCGCACTTTAATTTCACCGTTTGATATCTCTTCCCAATCCGTGGCGATATCCTGTATGACCTCGAAATATGAACTGCCCTTTGGAACAAGCGTCGCAATCTTGATCTCCATCGGCTTGGCTTGCAGCATCTCTGGAAAGGGTGCAACAAGGAAAACAGCAAACATGATGAGTAACACAGCATTAATTTTCGCGGAAGTGTTCAGACACCGATTCATACGCAATCCACCTGTATTAGAGTTCAGATAAAATATCTGTCCATGTGATTCAAAAGCCACCGCGCCCGCTTCTGGGCGATGACATTTGCCAGCCGCATATCAGGATATTTATCGGGGTCGATGGCCAGCGCCTTACTGAGCAACTCCCGAAACCGTTCCTGGTTCTGTCGCTTCAGCGCAATGGATTCCGCGGCAGTTACATATGTGCCGGCCGAATGGCCTTGATTCAGTTCCAATGCGCGCTGAAAATGTACTTCGGCGGAATCCAGTGAGCCACCCATGCCTGCGCGGCCAGTCTGGAACGAAATCATAAATTCGTGCAGCTGCCCGTTTCCCCAGGTTTCGTCCAGTTCCAGCGCTCTGGTAATCAGTGATTCAACTTTCGGAAGGTCAAGAATCAAATCATAATCGTCGGTATCAATGCCGACAGCACTCCCCCAGGATGCGGCGGTCCAGTAAAGTAATGGGATATCCTCTTTTTGCACTTGCTGTACGACCGAGTCCGCATTGGTTTCGATGCCACGCTGAAACCCAGGATATTTGGACTCCAGTCCGCGGAGGCCGTAATCTCTGGCGCGCAAGAACATCTGCTTGCCTCGTTCGCGCATTTCGCGCGCCTCCTTCACATTGCCGTTTTCTTCCACGACATCGGCCTCCTGCATGATGAAGGCGTGGGAGTACATGGTGAATCCGCTGGCCGCCGCCGTCAGTAGCTGCGGATTCTCCGGCGAACTGGTCAGCAGCATTTCCACCATCTTCAGCGTGGAGGGCATGGTTTCTTTGACGAACTCCGGATCGCCGTCCCGCGTATAGGCATCCATGGCATTGTCGAAGGAGCCTGCCAGTTGCTTCATCGCCATTTTCTGGACGGAGCAGCCGGAGAGGAAAACTGCTATTACTCCAATCCAGATCATCGAAACCGTTTTGCTGATTTTCATTGCTGAAATCGGGCTCCCTGGGTATCCTACTACGAACAATATTGAATTGCCTGTTATGTCATGTAGAGAGGTTTCATGCAGGCTGTCCCGCCGGACGGGAGAAAATCAAGGAAAAATTCAACAACTGCGCCCTACGTAGAGACACGCCATGGCGTGGTATAGTATTTTCAACAGCTTACATCACTTTAATTTCTGCCGGGTTTTTCCATATTTCCTTGCAAAAATATTCCGTGCAATCCCATTCTTACACAGCCTCCATGAAATCTCTCTACTAGAAAATCCATAGATTAGCTCTTAATCCGCTCTACATCCCCCGTTCCTGCTTCACCTGCTCGTATGCGTCGTTGATGGCTTTGAATTTTTCCTCTGCCACCGCGGTGAATTCATCGCCGAGATGCGACACCTTGTCCGGGTGATACTTTCGCGCCAATTCCCGGTACGCCTGCTTGATTTCCTTGTCATCTGCGCTCCGTTCGACGCCAAGGACTTCATACGCATTTTCCTGCGCAGCTTTCCGGGACTGCCGGGTGCGCGTCCGATCGGAGCCACCGTTCATGAACATCGCCCGGATGCTCCGCTGATCCTGCTGATTTATCCCCATTCCGGTGGCAATTTCGGTAATAGCATTCAGCTCAGCCTGATTCAGATCTCCATCAGCGCTGGCAATGCCATACAATAAGTGCAACAGTTCCAGCCGCTCGTGATACGGTACGTGCTTCCGCACCTGCTTGCAGACCGGCTCGATAGGATATTCCTGCTTTACGATATCCTTATACATCTGCATGAGGTCGCGGGCGTAGGAGGCGCCAAAATTATCCACCAGAAACTGCTTCACGTATTGCACTTCCGAGGAGAGAATCTGTCCGTCGGCGCGGGTTACATACCCAAACAATACTAAAAGACTGGCCATCATGTCACCAGTTTGGTTCTGCTGCGCGCCGCCGAAATCAAGCCCGCCGCCACTGCCGAACTGGTTACCGAGCATTCCGCCCAGAATTGCGCCGATCGGGCCGCCGAGGACCCAGCCGAGTCCGGCGCCGATCAATGTTCCTTTCAAACCCATAAAACCTTTACTCCGAATCTATTTCCAGCAAAATTGCATTTTTGTCGATACTCTGGCCCTGCTCCACGTGAATCTTCGAAATCACGCCGCCGATCGGGGCCTTAATCTCGTTTTCCATCTTCATGGCTTCCAAAATCATCAGCCCGGCATCCGGCTCGATGGTCTGCCCTTCCCCCACCTCAATTTCCACCACCATTCCAGGAATGGGCGCCTTCACTACCCCGTGCGCATCGGCTGCACCTCTCCCCATACCGAAGCGCTCGCGGATCAGATCGATCTCATCTTTGATGACCACATCGACCGATTGGTTTCGGTGTGTCACCTCAAAATTCGCCCCGTTTTCCGTCACCTGCATGGAGTACGATTTACCGTCCAGCAATATCGAATAGCGCGATTGCGAAATCCGCTGAAAATCGATGGATTCGTCCGAGCCCCTCAGCCGGATGTCCATAATCCGACCATTGGCCTCAACGGCAATCTCCACTTCCCGATCTTCTATGCAGGCCACGTATTTCATCCCTGCATCCCCCGCTCGCGACCGGTGATTTTCCAGCCGCTCCGCTTAGATTCTTCCCGGCGAAGATTTCCGTTATTGCTGTTCCCCTGCTCATGCGCAAACAGGGTGGACGCCACGCTTGCCGGCACATCGAACTGGATTTCATCTTTGGACTGGCTCAGGATTTCCTCCATGTGATCTTCCAGGATGTGCGTATCGTATTTGCCGTTTGCGAATTTTTCAAATCGCAACACATTCGCGCAAAATCCCAGCGATGTTTTTACCCCGGTGATGGCAAACTCTTCCAATGCTCGAAGTGAACGCCGGATTGCCTCCTCCCGGGAATTGCCCCAGCAGACGAGTTTGCCGATCATCGGATCGTAGTGTGTGGTGATTGGCAGTCCGGCATAAATGCCGCCGTCAAAGCGTACCCCAAAGCCGTCCGGAACGTGCATATCAGTGATTGTTCCGATGGACGGTGCAAAATTCTGGTGCGCATCCTCCGCGTAAACGCGGCACTCGATGGCGTGTCCCTGGGCGATGATCTCATCCTGCATCCAGGGGAGTTCCTTCCCGTTCGCCACGTCAATTTGTGCCTTCACCAGATCGATACCGGTCACCTGTTCCGTCACCGGATGCTCCACCTGGAGGCGCGTGTTCATTTCGAGAAAATAGAAGTTCCGGTACTTGTCAACCAGGCACTCCACCGTGCCGGCGCCGACGTAATCACAGGCCTTCGCCACTTCGACCACGGCTTTCCCCATTTCCTCCCGGAGTTCGGAAGTCATAAACGGAGACGGCGATTCCTCGATAATCTTCTGATAGCGCCGTTGCACAGAGCATTCCCGTTCGTTCAGGTGAATAACATTCCCGTGCTGATCGGCCAGTATCTGAAATTCGATATGGTGCGGCTCCTCGAGGTATTTCTCCACGTATACCCGTGGATCGCCGAATGCGTTCTTCGCTTCGGTCGTTGCCGACTGAATCGATTTCTCCAGTTCGCCCTCCTCGTGGACGATTCGCATTCCTTTGCCACCGCCCCCACCGACCGCCTTGATGAGCACCGGAAATCCGATATCTCTGGCGACATCCGCGGCGACCTGGACATCTTCCACCGGCTCCTCAAGTCCCGGGACAATCGGCACACCGGCAGCGCTCACCTTCTTCCGCGCAGCGATCTTGTCACCCATCGAGGCAATGGAATCCGGATTCGGGCCGATGAAAATCAGATTGGCATCCTGTACCTTTTGCGCGAATTCGGCGTTTTCCGCCAGAAAGCCGTAGCCCGGATGGACCGCATCGCATCCGGCATCTTTGGCAATGTCGATAAGTGTTTCCTGTTTGAGATAACTCTGAGTTGACGGCGCTTCACCGATGTGATACGCTTCGTCGGCGTAGAGCACGTGCGGCGCCAACCGATCCGGCGTGGAATACACGGCAACCGCCTCGATTTCCATCTCGTGACAGGCCCGGATAATCCGGTGGGCAATTTCTCCGCGATTTGCTATCAGGATTTTACGAATCATGAATGGTGAATCTTAAGCACAGATTTTAACTGAGTCAAGCCGGGAGGCTGCTTCGTAAAGTAAAAGATGGCATCTTTGGACGTCACAACAATTTGGTCTTGTTATTCTGACCTAAATTAAGCGATTTTATGTGGCGACCTGCACCAATCTGTTGCGCGCGAAGGCTCCGTGAAATCCTCAACAGATCCTCCGGGTATGCCTCCGGTTTCGCAAACCCTTTTCATCTCAACATCTTGGCACATCTCATCCACAACAATCGCTCAATTTAGGTTACAATAAGAAGTCGTTCGTGTTCGATATGATCGAGCCGTTCCGCCCGTACATCGACGAGGTGGTGATTAAATTGATCACCACCCGGCAGATCAAACAGGCGCACTTCGACGACATCCCGGACGGCTACACCCTGAACAAGGAAGGCAAGGGCACACTCATCCCGGCGGTAAACGATTTTTTCGAGGAATCCATCCGTTACCGGAGCCGGAACATCAAGCGGAAACACACCCTCCAGTACGAATGCCACCGGCTTGCGAATGACTGGTTGCAGCGGGACGACGATCCGGACGTGAACGTGGTGGAGACGCGGAAGCTGGAGGAGGAGCAAACCGATTAGATTAGGAAGTGCATGTAGAGACGTGCCATAGAGGGTGTGTGAAAACAAAAAATCAAGAGGAAATTCAACAGGGTTGTCGTTGGTAGAGACACGCCATGGCGTGTCTCTACAAAAGAAGAATTAAAAGTTCGGGAGACTCATTATGCTCCTCTGGATTATCTACGATATCAGCAAAGATAAACCCCGTAAAAAGATGGCGGATGCGTGCGAACAGTACGGGTTGTACCGGGTGCAGTATTCCGCGTTTCTGGGGGACGTAAACAAAAACCAAATGGACGAGTTGCAGCTGAAGGCGGAAGAGCTGATCAACGAAAAGACGGATGCCGTCTACCTGTTCCCCATGTGCGAGGAGGATTTCAAGAAGGTGGCGCTGGTGGGACAGGAATTCGACCGCAAACTGATTGCCGATCAGCTGTCGACGAAGATGGTGTGAAAAGGATACTGGCGCTGACAGTCCCTGACAGGGCTGTTCGCGCTGGGACCTAAAACGATTAACCGTAATGTAGAGACGTGCCATGGCACGTCTCTACAGGAACAATAGGTACAATGAGCAGCACCTCCCAATTCTACATCACCCCGTCCGATATGCTGGAATACCTGTACTGTCCGCGGTTTATCTATTTCGAGAACGTTCTGGATATTCCGGAAAACCAGGGAAATCGCTGGAAAGTGCAAAAAGGACGAAGCATCCATAAAAAGAAAGCGCACAAAACCCCGAGTATCTGCGGAAGAAACTGGGCGTGACGGACAAGCAGACGGAAGTCAAATTACATTCGGGCAGCCTGGGCGTCCGGGGCATCGTGGATGAAATCCTGACACTAAACGACGGCACCATGGCGCCGCTGGATTATAAGTATGCGGAGTACAAGGGCCGGATTTACCAGACCTATAAATACCAGACGGCGGTCTACGGATTGCTGATTGAAGAAAACTACGGCAAGCCGGTCAAGGCCGGTTATCTGGTGTACACCCGCAGCAAAAACAAGTTGATTGACCTCCCGATTACCGATACCTTAAAAGCACACGTCAAAGAGACCATCTTTAGTATACGCAGAGTCATCAGGGACGGATGGTTTCCGCAATTTTGCAAAGTTGTTTTTGAAGCGTTCTAAATCTGGATTGCCTAGTGCTAATTGCCCATTCTGAAAATAATGAAGGGCATTCCCATTCGCTGGATGAGCATCTGTTTGAAGTAAGCGAACTTGCAGAGGAATTTGCTGAGAAGTTCAATGCCGGCGAACTTGGAAAATACGCCGGATTGTGGCATGATCTTGGGAAAGCACATCCCGGATTCCAGCAG
>JAANXI010000113.1 GCA_018263365.1 Fidelibacterota bacterium
AGGCTCTGGTTCCGGTTCTGCCTTGGCTGATTTTTCGGTGTCACGCTTCTCCTGCTCCGCTTTTGCCGCGGCCTTGGATTCACGCAGGAGCTGCCACTTCTGATATTCCCGCTCTATCTCTTCTTCAGATTTTCCCTGCGACTTCAGATGCCATTTCAGGGCCAATCCGTAATTCTTCATCAGTGTGCGAACGGTATCACTGGGCTCTGCGCCCTTTTCAAGCCAATAAAACAGCTTCTCCTCGTCCACGTTGAAGATTTCATTTTCCGGCAGCGGATTATAAATCCCGATACGCTCCAGTTCTTCCCCATCGCGCTGACGCCGTGAATCGATGGCAATCAACCGATAATACGGAATCTTTTTCCGCCCCATCCGTTTCATTCGTAATTTAACTGACAAAAGTACTCCTCCTTCTTTTCCTCTTCTTCTAAATTGGCAATCCGGGAATCTGGTGTTTCATTTTCCCTTTATTCATTTGTTGCATCATCTTTTTCATCTGTTGAAATTGCTTCAACAATTGGTTGATATCTCCAACGCTGGTGCCACTCCCCCGGGCAATCCGCCGACGACGACTTCCATTGATAATACCCGGCTTATTACGTTCCTCTTTGGTCATAGAGTTAATGATCGCCTCAATTTTATCGAATTCTGATCCATCTACCGACAGTCCCTGGCGTTTCATTTTACCCATGCCAGGAATCATATCCATCAGTTGATCCAGCGGCCCCATATTTTTGATTTGTTGCAACTGTTCCTTGAAGTCGGCCAGCGTAAACTCGTTTCGCTGAATTTTTTTATTGAGTTTTTTCGCCGATTCCTCGTCGATGGTTTCCTGGGCTTTTTCCACCAACGAAACCACATCGCCCATTCCAAGAATGCGATTCGCCAGGCGATCCGGGTAGAACGGTTCAAGCGAGTCCATGGACTCGCCCACTGACATATATTTGATAGGACGACCGGTCACCGACCGAATTGACAGCGCCGCTCCGCCCCGGGCGTCGCCGTCCATCTTGGTAAGAACAACGCCCGTAAAATCCAGGTATCCCAGAAATTCTGAGGCGGCGTTTACCGCATCCTGGCCTGTCATGCCATCCGCCACGAACAGGATCTCATCGGGCTGCATCTGCTGTTTCACATCGGAGAGTTCATCCATCATTTCCTCATCGATGTGAAGCCGGCCCGCCGTGTCAAGAATCAATACGTCATAATGATTTTTTCGGGCGGTCTGTTTGGCTTCGGCGCAGATATCCAGCACCCTGTTATGTTCCGTGACAAAGACTGGTAAATCGACCTTGCTCCCATTGGTTTTCAGCTGATCTTTGGCTGCCGGACGATAAACATCTGCTCCGACTAATAACGGACTCCGTCCCTTATCCCGCAGCTGTTTTCCAAGTTTCGTAACGAAGGTTGTTTTTCCTGAACCCTGCAGTCCAACAACCATAATCACATGCGGCGGCGAACCTTTTAACTCGAGTTCCGAACGTTCCAAACCAAGTAAATCGACCAGTTCGTCGTGCAATACTTTGACAATCTGCTGGCCGGGTGTAATGCTTTTGAGTACTTCCTGGCCAATCGCCTTTTCCTTGACCGACGCGATAAACTCTTTGGCTACCTTATAATTGACATCGGCCTCAAGCAATGCACGGCGGACTTCCCGGAGTCCATCGGAGACGTTTTTCTCCGTTAACTTTCCGCGTCCCCGCAGTTTTTTCAGCACGTTCTCTAAATTTTCCGATAACTGCTCAAACATGGTCATCAGTCCTTTTAGTCATAGCAGATAAATATAAATTGGCATCCCAAGGCGTGCAACTCTTTTTCCGGCGGGAATTCAGCGGGTATTACCAAGCCTATCGGATTCGAAAATTGAAACAGAAATGTCGAATTGTTACTCAAGAGAAAACGTGAATTTGCTTACAGTGCTTTCTCTCTTAACAAGATTATCTTACCTTTGGCATTGTTTTACGGAACCGATGATGACTCCGAATCGTACATTATTTTTAAATGAGCCATTGAAATAGCGGGTAAGCAATCTAACCGAATCAATATATGAAATGCAAAATGACTAAAGTCAGTTTTTTACTTTTCTTGATATTCCCGGTCGCGTTGACTGCCTCGTTTGAGACCATATCCAAATCCGCTACCCATGTCGAGTTTCGGATGACGACGGAGTGGTCGGAAGTCAACCAAACCCTGGACGGAGAGCAATTCAGCATGTGGAGTGCGGATATTCTCACCGACAACCTTCCCTCGAACGGACGACTTTTGCCGGTAGCGGCTTTTCGGGTGATGATACCGGCCAAGGCAACTCCGCAGATAGAGGTACTTAACAGGGAAACGATTCAAAGGCAAAGTAATCCTTTCCCCCCTTCCGGGACAATGTCAGAACCAAGGAATTCGTCAACATCATTTATAGAATTCAACAGCCATCAATCCTTTCGGGGGTACAGCCTGGGGCAGTTTACTGTGTATCCCGCTTCATATAAATCAGGGACGGTGGAACTTACTACCTCCGCAACTATTCGGGTCTCATGGCCGGCGTCGAGGAGTGCAGATACAGTATCCCAATTCGATTCGGAGTTTGATCGGCAGGTCCTTACAAAATCGGCCTTATTACCCTCCGTAATTTACCGGACCCCAAAAACTCCAAGGCTGGCAAAACAACCTGCTGACATCGACCGAAGCGGAACTTGGTACAAGATTCCGGTAAATACTTCCGGACTTTATCGCATGAACTATTCCTGGCTTCAGGCACAGGAGATCCCCACTGAGAATATCGAAGTAGACAAAATACGGATGTTCGCCGCCCCGAACTTCGGCCTGCCCCTGGAGACACTCAGAGGCCCTACACCGGATGAGATTGGTCCGGCGCTCAAAGAAATCCCTATCCGGATTGTGCAGCCAAGTCCAAACACAACATTGCAGCAGGGCGATGCTATTGAATTTTACGGACAATCAACCAGCCGGTTTACGGTACAATCCGGCGAGGTAAAATTTGTCCGGAATCCGTACTCGACTACGAACTATTACTGGTTGAATTTCCCCAACCCGACGTCAACGGCAGACGGTAAGCGAATAGTGGATGAAGCCCCTTCTTCCTCCGGGATACCGATTACGACCGTCCCAGGCTATTACCGGGAAGAGGAAGAACTGCACAACTTCTTCAATAGCGGCACCTGGTGGTACGGTCCGACGTTTTTCGGCACACAGGATGCCCAAACCTTTGCCATTGATGAAGATTATCTGGTTCCTGATTCGTCGGTCTACTTTTATATTCAGGTGGCCCGCGGAAACGATCAAAACACACATAATTGGGATTTTTCAATTAATGGACAAATAATTGGCAGCGCATACAATGGTAGTGGGTCATATTCTCCAGCACTCGCGGATTTCGCGACCACTAAATCGGGCGAGGATAATGTTTTTCAACGCCGGGACAACAGTGTTCACATTGTAAGCCGCGGTCAATCCTCCTCTGCGCAGGGACACCTGGATTATTTCCAGTTAGAATATATCCGCGAACTGAATATGCCTGCTGAAAGCGATCATTACCAATTTTTCACGCGCCCCCGAATTGGTGTACATAAGTACCGTCTGGGAAATGTCCCGTCAGCCAGCGTTACCGTGTTGGATCTTACCAACCCGGAAACGATGTATTCAATCCCGGTCAACGGCGCTGGTAATGCCATTGAATTTACAGTCGATTTCGGGGCTGAACGCTCTCCCAGAGAAATAGCGATCATCAAAGCCGATGCGAGGTTACAACCGGAGACAGCCGAACGAGTAGAAAAATTCGAATCGCCTGTTTTGCGGAGGGAGGACTTGCGTGCGAAATACATTATCATAACGGCGTCGTCTTTTATGGAGCAAGCGGAACGGCTTGCGAACTTCCGAACGTCGTTCAGTTCTCCAACAGATGCACCACTCAGCGCACACGTAACCACTGTGCAGGAAATTTACAACGAATTCTCCGGGGGAATGCAAGATCCGGTGGCGCTTCGGAATTTTCTTGCGTGGGCCTATCGAAACTGGCATGACGGCGATCCTGCACAATATGCCTTATTGTTCGGCGATGGAGACTACGACTATCGAAACATCACCGGAAATTCCCAAATTTACGTTCCGACGTGGCAACGGGATTCTTCGGAAGAAGATTATAGCATGGAAATCGATGACAGATTTGGTTTAGTTGACGGAACCGACAGACTCCCTGATATTGCGATCGGACGATTGCCTTCCACAACTACGGAAAACGCTGAAATAATGGTTGATAAAATAATTAACTATGAATCTCAGGCGCCTTTTGGACAATGGAAAAATACAATCACTTTGGTTGGTGATGATCCCTTTCGCCCGAACCCTAACGAGGACGAACATATTAGCATAGTTGAAAGAGACGTTATTCCGCAGATTCCTGAAACCATCCATTTAAGAAAGCTTTATCTCCCGGATTTTCCAATAGTCCAGGATCTCAGTAGTTTTGGAGTGACACGTCCCGGAGTCACCGAAGCCTTAATGGAACAACTCCAGCAAGGGACGGTATTAATCAATTTTTCTGGGCATGGCTCTGCAAAAGTATGGACCCAAGAAC
>JAANXI010000114.1 GCA_018263365.1 Fidelibacterota bacterium
AAAAGCTCTTTGTTAAAGACAAGGCCACAGCCGTACCCGGTTCCCAGCGTAACGCCGACCACGATATCTCCCTGCTGTGCTTGCCCGCCCAAGGCTTCGCCGAGCACAAAACAGTTGGCGTCGTTGTTCACTTCCACCTTGTAATCCGACGCCTCTTGTACAGCGTCCCGCAACCCGTAATTGACTAACATCGGCATATTGGGTGTGTTTAACACGGTACCAGTGTCCAGATCTAACGGCCCTGGTGAACCGATGCCAATTCCGGCAACGTCCTCCTGGCCATATCCATCTCTGGAAATCAGTTTCTCCACTTCCTCCACGAGTTTGGCAACCAGCGCCTCCCCTTCTTTGTAAGGTTTGACCGGGAACCGAACTATTTCGCTGACAATTTTATTGGACTTATCCACAAGACCGAATGCAATTTTCGTCCCGCCGACATCGACGCCTATACGCACCATCGCACTTACCTTTCTGACATTTCACAATTCCGAAGACTACAGTCTATTTGTTTAGAAACCACCCGTTGATTTAATATATCTTCGCCAATTTGGGTCATACATTTCATTTCTGGCAGTCGAATGCACTAATTCATAAATACCGAATCCGGACTTATCAACAAAAATAAATTCAGAACCACCCTGTAAACTATGGTAGTACCAGGTTTCGTAGGGTTTTACATCGACACTCACAGGGTTTCGCTCAATTTCATCAGGTTGCCCATATACTAAAAATACCCGGCCCCTGTCGGTTTTATATCCAGGAGTTTGCACATTCCCAAACTGTTGGTTTACGGTCTCAAGCCGCCTGGCATATTGAATGCGGGATTCATTAACATCGGTAGCCGGATCAGGATCCTGGTCCTTCCAAAAATGGCTCAGCAGGTTTCGCTTGCCCTCTTTGGAAGCATTTTTATACGCCCGGCGTTCTTTTCCGGTTAAAATTGGGATCAGCGTATCGAAGGTATGATCTAATTCATCTTCTTCCATTGTTGAATAATCCGGTAGCAGTCCTCCGGCGAGGCCGGCTTTCATCTTTTCACCCTGTTTATAGACGTAAAACTTTTTAGAGCGAGTTACAACGTCGCCAGTCGCAATATCGGTGACCCGGATACGGTAGAAATAGATTCCCGAAGAAAGTCCAACCACATTCAGACCTCCAATATCTATGCTGGAATTACCTACTTTTCGTCTGGTAACAATCTGCGGGCTTTTCACCACTTTATTATTGAGGTCTAAGATGGAATATTGTACCCGAAAACTATCGACACTACTGGGATATTTCATATTATAGATTTCAGCATAACTATACAAAACAGGGGCTGATATCCCATATGTTTTACTGGCATTGGGCACAATATCTCTGCTATATTTGGTGAATACTGTTTGCTGGTTTGCCTCCTTGATAATAGAGGCAAATTCAATATCGCTGATGGTCAGCGTAGAATCGTTAAATGTTACCAGATTTACAGTGTCCCGGAATGTCCCCCTGATTTCAGAATTCAAGTCAATAACCTGAACGATTAACTCATATTCACCTGCCTTTGCCTCAAAAGCTGCTAAATCCGGGATATTTTGGGAATCTTTGACATTTTCCAAATTCTCTTCGCTATCCGAAATTGACCAGCGATCAAGGAGATGCACCGAATCATGTTGGGCTAACGCTACCTGCACAAAACCTTTCGCAACATATTTATCCAGCGAATCTGACTTGACGTACTCTAACTGGGTCCGTGGAATCATCAGATACACTTCCAGCATTACTTTGTTGTCCGGTCCCCGGAATTGCGCCCAATCGACGAAGTACTGGACATCTTCACGTTCTTGGTCTTCCGCAGTTAATCCCTGGCTTGGCGACTGGGTCCATGCCGATATGGGAACCAATAGGATCACCGTGAATATCACAATAATGAAATTTTTCAAACGCGTCATAAGATAAACCTCTAATGTTTAATCAAACTTAACAGAAACTATTTTGGATATCCCCTCATCCTGCATAGTGATTCCGTACATGTAGTCCGCGGCTTCCATGGTGATTTTATTGTGAGTCACGATAATAAACTGGGTATCTTCGGCAAAATCTTCAAGCACGCGGGTAAAGATGCCGCTGTTGCGGTCATCGAGTGGAGCATCCACCTCGTCGAGAATGCAGAAGGGGCTTGGCTTCACCAGATAAATGGCAAACAGCAGCGCGATGGCGGTCAACGTCTTTTCCCCGGCAGATAACATTCGTAATGATTGCAGCTTCTTGCCGCCCGGGGTCACATTAATCCGAATATCGGCTTCCAACGGGTCGGAGTCGCCCACCAGTTTTAAATCGGCTTCTCCGCCGGGAAAAAATTTGACGAAGGTCTGCTTAAAATGTTTGCGTATTTGTGTAATGATCTCCTGGAACTGCTTATTCGCCTGCGTGTCAATGCGCTCGATGGTTTCCATAAGGTCTTCTTCGGCCTCAAGCAGATCGTCCCGCTGATCCGTAAGAAAATCCAGACGCTCCTGCTCTTCTTCGAATTCTTCCTTCACTGCCAGGTTCACCGGCCCCATTCGGTCGATGCGCGACCGCAGTGATTCTACCTCCTGTGACAATTCTTCGGCAGAGATATCGGCTTCTAGTTTTTCCGGTTCCACTTTGATGTTATATCGATCCTGCATCCGTTCTTTTATCGACCGTTCTTCGCTTTCCAGTTCGCTGATCTGTTTTTCGATATTCCGGATCCTGTCGTACTGCGATTCCCGTTCCCGGTGCTTTTCCTTGATTCGTTCTTCAACTTCCTCCATCTCCTGTTGCTTCTTACGGAGAGCCTGATGTTCGGTTTCCCGTTTATTTTTCAGCTGCTGAAATTCCTCCTTCAGTTTGCTCAACTTATCCCGTTCGGCGCCAAGCGATTCCGTCCGGTGTTCAATAGTTTCATGGGCTTCCTGTCGTTCATCGTGAATACTGTCGAACCGGTTGGAAATATCTTCCAAAGTCTCTTGCGCATTATTCAAGCGGATTGACAGGGTGTTTTGTTCGTTCTCCACGGAAGCCACTTCCAGACGCAGATCCTGTAAGGTATTGTTTTCTGTCGTTCGCTGCTCGCTTATTTCTTCGAGGTCTGCTTCTGCCCCAGCAACCCGATTTTGGAGTTGCTGCCGACGTTCCTGTAATTCAGTAAGCGCCGGTTCGATTTCGCTCAGTGCCTCTTTGACCTCTTTCATCTGAGATTGCAGTGAATTAATCTTGTTGTCCGATTCCCGGCGTTGCTGCTTCGAACGCTTCACATCGTATTCCAGCCGACTGATTTTCTGATCCAGTTCCCGGCGATTCTCTGCGTGTTCCTGTTCCGATGATTCCAAATGCGCCAGCTCATCCTGCAGGTCTTTCACCTCCTGCTGCAAACCGGAGAGAGTTTCTTTAATCTCTTCTTGTTTGGCAAGATTCTCTTCCAGCTCCTGTTCCAAATGTTGTAAGGTTTCCTGGCGACCGACTCTGGATGAATATTCCGAATCCGATTTTCCGCCGCGCAAAATAGCGGATCGTTCCAGCACTTCTCCGGATCGGGTCACATAGCGCCAGTTTTCGTCTGACTGGCCATTACTTTGGACTTCGTCAAGCGATTCACTGACCAGGACATCCCCCAGCAGCAATTGGACGACCGACGCATATTGACTGTCATATTCAATAAAATTGGTAAGCGGCAC
The DNA here is from genome assembly GCA_018263365.1 of Fidelibacterota bacterium. GTDB lineage: Bacteria > Fidelibacterota > JAANXI01 > JAANXI01 > JAANXI01 > JAANXI01. The sequence goes on from JAANXI010000114.1 coordinate 3,678, forward strand.
CGCTTCACTATCCGGGGACTGCGAGTCGAGATACTGGGCGGTAATCATATCCAATGGAATAATTGAGACCCGGCCCCGACCTGCGCGG
>JAANXI010000115.1 GCA_018263365.1 Fidelibacterota bacterium
GGGAAAAGAGGAGAGTAGCCCGGTTGCGGAAGACGGATAATGTACTGCTCTGGGTGTCGATTATACTCTTTTATTACGGAGTATTCTCGCTCTTGCACCTGAATCCGATTGTGCAAAACAATTCGGTGCTTATTTTGATCACGATTGTGGTCATAATGGCGACGCTGCGTCCGTTGCGTCGCTGGGTGCGAGTGGGCCTCATCCGTGTCTTTAATCCGACGTACTTTGAACATAACAACCGGATCAAACAACTCAAGCGCAGTCTGCAGATTACCGAGCCCAGTGAGGAAATCGCCGACCGAGTGCTTGCGGAGTTGTCCAAAATATTCGATGCCCGGATCATTGCTATAGCGCTGAAAGGCGAAGACGATTTTACTATCGTAAATTACCGGGCGCCGCACCCCATCAATCTGGATAATGTCAGCGTGGATAGTGATTCGGTTTTTGTATCTGAACTGCAAAATAAGGGGCATATTGTCTCGGTCAACCGGCAGGCGCTTCGTTACAACCCTACGCCCCAGCGACAACGGGATTACCGCTTTAAGGATTACAAACTGTTCAATTACGGCATTCCACTGAAGGTGAACGACGCCATCATTGGCGTGATTCTGTCCAGCAATCTTCCCAGCGATTTCATCCGGGACTGGGAAAACGGTCTGCTGGAGGATTTCGCGGAATATCTCGGGATCGTGCTGCGGAATTCGCGGCTGTACAATGAAGTTCACTGGGAAGCGCTCCAGAAAAACACCTTGTTCGAAATTTCCAAAAAAATTACCTCGACGCTGGATGTCAGGGAAGTTCTCGATCTGGTGATAAACTCCCTGAATCAGGTAGTAAACTATTCCGCCGCGGGGATTTTTCTGGTAAAGAAGAATGGAAATGTCGTCCATGAGATGGTGCAGCAGGGTTATGATGAGGATAAACTCAGCGAGATATCGCTGAAAGTCGGGCAGGGTATCGTTGGGGAGTGCATACGTGAACGCCATCCGATCATTATCGGGGATGTGGCGGCGCACCACAACTATATTGAAGTCCGATCCTCGACCAAATCGGAAATGTGCGTGCCAATCCATGATAATAAACAGGAGAATGTCATTGGCGCGTTCAACATCGAAAGCGACGCCGAAAAAGCCTTTTCCAAAAGTGATCTGGATCGGTTAACCGCGTTTTCCGAGCAGGTCTCCATAGCCATCGAGAATGCCAGTCTGTATAAGCAGGTTTCTGAGAGCCGCCGGTTTGAGCGGGATATTGAGGTGGCCCGGGAAATCCAGAGCGCGTTTCTCCCAAGGCATCTGCCACAACACGAACGATATGATTTTGATGCCATGTGTCAGCCGTCTCAGAAAGTGGGCGGGGATTTTTACGATGTGCATCAGTTCCCCAACGGAAAAATTGGCGTGGCCATCGGCGACGTCTCCGGGAAAGGAGTCCCCGGCGCAATCCTGATGGCGAATCTCTATGCCGGGTACCGCAGCCGAGTGCGAACACAGGATTCTATCTATGAAATGGTCGAGCGCCTGAATGATTTGCTGGTCGAATCGACCAATTCGGAGAAATACACTACCTTCTTTTATGCGGAACTGGATACGGAAACCGGCCAGTTGAGTTACTGCAATGCAGGGCATAATCCGCCGTTAATTGTACACAAAGACGGTTCTTTCGAGGAGCTCAATGTCGGTGGGCCAGTGATCGGAGCGCTGGAGAACAGTCGCTATGAGGAGCAAACGGTAGAACTGGCGGAGGGTGATTTACTACTACTGTATACCGACGGCATAACCGAAGCCCGGAATACCAATGGCGAATACTACGAAGTTGAACGGTTGCTAAATATCGTGCGGCGCCGAAACGGACACACCACCGCAAAAGAAATCATGGATATGATCAACAGAGATGTGTACGATTTTACTCATGGGGACGACCTGCAGGATGATGTTACTGTGGTAACTGTGCTGGCAAAATCCAATGGAAGCGAGTCGCCCGAAGTCGTTGCGTAGTCAGTCATTGCAGGGAGAAACGTCTTGATTTGGTAGGTGAAAAATCGTAGTATATTCACGAATTATTTTCAAAGGAGTTGGTCAAAACCTTACATGACGATTCCGGTTATAATTACCCACTACCACACAACAGAAAGGACGTGTTTCGCGAAATCCAGGAGATATCTCTCTGGTAGCGGGCAGAACTACGAACCAGCCTGACTAATACCAATTAAGAACCATCTGTCGCCGATGCTTGTCGGCGATTCAGATTAGAGGAGGTTGTTGTGAAACAGTACGCTTCAGATGCTATTCGGAACGTTGCACTTATCGGCCATGGGGCCGCCGGCAAAACCATGGTTGGAGAATCGATGTTACGTCGCGCCGGAATGATTAATCGCTTGGGAAGTATCGAAGAGGGAACGACGGTTTCTGACTATAATGCGGACGAGGTAGATCGTCAAATATCCATCCATTCCTCATGGCTGCATGCCGGAACCATGGAGACCAAATTTAACATTATCGACACGCCCGGCTATTCCGATTTTGTCGGAGAAGTCCGGGGGGCGCTTGGCGTTGTTGATACGACAATTCTCGTGGTACATGGTGTCAACGGTATTGAAATCGGAACGGAGATGACCTGGAATTTCGCCAGGGATGAGGAAAAACCACGGGTTATCTTTATCAATATGATGGACAAAGAGCACGCGGATTTCGACGGTGTGCTCCTCAACCTGCAGGATCGGTTCGGTCGTCAGGTTTTCCCAATACAATTTCCCGTAAATCAGGGGCCTGACTTTGACTCGGTGATTGATCTTGTAAAAATGAAGAAACTCTCCTACGCCGAAGGAGAAAACAATTGCGTTGAAGAGCCGATCCCAGATGCCTTGAAAGACAGGGCGGATGAGATGCATCAGGAGTTAATCGAATTGGTGGCAGAGTCCGATGATTCGCTTCTGGAAAAATTCTTTGAAGACGCGATGACCGAAGAAGACTTGCGGGAGGGGCTACATAAAGCCATAGTAGAGAATACGGTGTTCCCTGTACTGTGCGGCAGCGCAGCCAATAATATCGGCACGTGGCGGCTGCTGGAATTTATTGCGAAATACACCCCGGCGCCAACCGAACTCCCGCCGTTTGAAGGTAAATTAGACGGTGACACAGTGGAAGTTGCCTGCGATTCCGATGAGCCGGCAGTGGCCTTTGTGTTCAAAACAGTCAGCGAGGAGCATGTCGGCGACCTTTCCTTTCTGCGGCTCTATCGCGGGACAATCGGCCACGGCGACAACCTGGTAAATACCTCCCGAAGTACGAAAGAAAGATTAGGGCAGCTCTTTGTTTTGAATGGTAAGGACCGCACTGAAGTTGGCCGGGTGTCAGCCGGTGATATTGTTGCTGCGGTCAAGCTCAAGAGTACCCATACCAATGATACTCTGGCATCCGAAGATGCCGAAGTGGTGCTCCCCAAAATACAATTTCCGGAACCAGTAATCCGGTCGGCTATCAGGACGGCGTCGAAGGGTGACGAGGATAAACTGAGTACCGGCCTTACTACCATGCATGAAGAAGACCCCACGTTCCGCTATGAGGTAGACCCCGAATTAGGGCAAACTATTATCAGCGGGCTTGGTGAACTTCATCTGGAAAACGTGGTAAATCGCATTTGCCAGCGATTCAATATCGAGGTGGAGCTGGAAGAGCCGCGGATACCATATCGCGAAACAATCCGGAAGTCGGCGGAGAGACAGGGTAAGTTCAAGAAACAGTCCGGAGGTCGCGGTCAGTACGGTGATGCTTATGTGCGCATCGAACCGATGGAGCGTGGTTCAGGATTTGAGTTTGTGGATGCTATTGTGGGAGGTGTCATCCCGGGGAAATTTATCCCGTCAGTGGAAAAAGGGATCCGTGAAGCGATGGAAGAAGGTGTCATTGCAGGCTACAAGGTCGTAGATGTAAGGGCGACGGTGTTTGACGGCTCGCATCACTCGGTTGATTCCAGCGATGTAGCGTTTAAGGTTGCCGGCGCGATGGCATTCCGGGACGCATTTAAAGAAGCGGACCCCATCCTGCTTGAACCGATTTATGATGTGGAAGTTACGGTGCCGGAAGAGTATATGGGAGATGTCATGGGCGACATTTCCGGGCGTCGCGGTAAGATCCAGGGGGTGGATTCTGATGGGCACTTCCAGTTGATCAAGGCCCAGATCCCACTGGCGAACCTCCACAAGTACTCAACAACGCTTCGGTCGATTACTGCTGGACGCGGTATGCACCGCCGGAAGTTCAGCCATTATGATCCGGTGCCGAGCGACATCACTCAGGAGATCATCAAAAAAGCGCAGCAGGAGAAAGACGAAGAATAGTGGACGACTCCCGCGAGACATTGTGGGCGCCGTGGCGCATTGAATATGTGCTCCAGGAAGAACCGGACGAGTGTATCTTTTGTACCAAGTCGTCGTCGGAAATTAACGACCGGGAAGCGTTGGTCTTGTCGCGGGGGAAACACAGTTTTGTCATCATGAACCTCTACCCATATAATAATGCCCATCTCATGGTGAGTCCTTATCAACATACCGCCGACATTTCCGATATCGCCGACGAGACACATCTTGAGATGGTGCATTTCATAGAGGAGTGGATTGAGGTGCTAACGGCCTCGATGAATCCTGAAGGGTTCAATATTGGCGCAAATTTCGGAAAAGTGGCGGGCGCCGGAGTGGAAGACCACTATCACATGCATATCGTACCGCGCTGGAGCGGGGATACGAACTTTATGCCTGTGCTGGGGCATACAAAGGTGCTCGTCGAAGGATTGGAAGAAACCTGGGAACGCCTCACGGAGAAATATACCGAGATGTTTGGTGCCAAAGATAAAACTGATTGACTCATGTGGGGTCGGTTATTATCTTCTATCGCTTTTTGAGAGAGGCGGTATCATTCCGGAGTAGCTCAGTGGAAGAGTCCGGCAGCTGCCGGATTAACCACTAGGTCGGGCTATGTAACGAAGGTGTTGCAAAGAGATATTTGCAATAGAGTTAATTGAATATTCCGGAGTAGCTCAGTGGAAGAGTCCGGCGGTTGCCGGATTAACCACTAGGTCGGGCTATGTAACGAAGGTGTTGCAAAGAGATATTTGCAATAGAGTTAATTGAATATTCCGGAGTAGCTCAGTGGAAGAGTCCGGCGGTTGCCGG
>JAANXI010000116.1 GCA_018263365.1 Fidelibacterota bacterium
GCGCGAAGGCTCCGTGAAATCCTCGACAGACCCTCCGGGTATGCCTTCGGTTTCCCAAAACCCTTTTCATCTCAACATCTTGGCACATCTCATCCACAACAATCGCTCAATTTAGGTTAGAGTTCCAACTTGTCAAGTGTCGCGAGTCCACAGTCGTCGGTCCTTTTTGTCAACTCTAGAGCCCAAGCGATCCCCACAAACCCAGTTTCAATTATCCGCTTCTCTCGTCCCGGCTCCCTCTATCTAATACACTACGAAATTCCTCATTCCTCTTTAAACGTCACATCAACGAGGTGTACAGCACACGAAATGCACGGATCATAGGCTCGGGCCACCATTTCCAAACAATCTTTCTTCTCCTCCTGCTGGCCCTCCATGTGACGCGTGACGGCGGTTCGGAAGTCCTTTTCAATATTTGCCAGATTCTGGGCGGTGGGGGTAATTATATCTGCGTCGGTCACAATTCCACGATCGTCAATTTCATAAGAGTGGTACAACGTTCCCCGGGGCGCTTCGAGCGCACCTACTCCCGTTCCGGATTTCACTACCTGTTGTACTGGCGGCTCATCCTCCAGCGGGTCCTTGATGATTTTGTTAACCAGTATCATGGCCCGCTCGAGCGAATGCACCAGTTCAACGAATTGCGCCGTATTATTGTGCAGATCATTGTATTCAGGCAGATTGGGAAGCAGTAGATCGCATACTTCTCTGGCTTTCCCCTTCAGCAGATGTCCGTTGATATTAATTCTCGCCAACGAACCTGTCATAAACGGATTTTCGGAATACAGACTCTGCTTGGCTGTAGAGTGACCAACCACGCGCTCATGGCAGATCTCCCGGAATGCATGAATCGGTTTGACCACACCGGTGGAGGTATGGATCTCATTCCCCAAATAACTATAGCGCTCTTCTGTTGTATGAAGGGCTGAATAGATGTTCGTCTCGTCAGAAAGGTCCGGAAATTCGATGGAATCGATAAGATCCACTAATTTCAGGGCATCGTCCAGTCCTTCCTGTAACTGCCCGGCCAGTTTTTCCAGTTCGGCCAACCCAGGGGCCTTCCCGAAGCCACCAACCACGGCATTCACCGGATGGATCGCCCGGCCGCCGATCATTTCTTGTACGGTATTACCGCGTTTCTTCAATCCCAGACCAATCGTTGCTTCTTCCGGGTAATCGTCCACCATTGCCAGCAGGCTGGGATAACCCAGCAGGTCCGGCAGCGCCAGCGCAAAGACATGGAGCGCGTGACTCTCAATCATTGAGCCGTGGAGTAACAGTCCGCGCAGTAACCGGGTCCGCGGAGAAATTTGGATGCCCATAGCATCTTCCACGGCCATCTGGGATGCCAGCGTGTGATCCGCTGAGCAAATGGCACAGACTCTGGAGACGATCGGTGGGACTTCCGTAAAGTGCTTCCCGACTACCAGCACTTCGTAATATCGGGAGCCTTCGTAAATCTCCATATCGACCCTGGAAATTTCACCATCGGCGATCTCAACATGGATGCCGCCATGTCCCTCGACCCGGCCAAGGTGCGGAATATCTATTGACTGATTGATTTTCTTTGCCATGTTACGCCTCCCTTCCCAGCGATTCGTCCTGCACCAGCACTTTTGGCATCCAGGCCGGCGACGAAAAAATTCCCATCCGCTTGTGGATATCATCTTTGGAAATATTATGCGCCCGCAATGCCCGGTAATTCGCATTATAGTGGGCTTCCTCTACCGGACCATGACATCCCACACATGGCACGTTCAGGCTGGGACAACGCGCGCCGCATCCGGCCAGCGTCAATGCACCGCAGCAGACCTGCCCATGGTGCACCAACAGGCACTCGTTCTCGTTCATTTTACATTCGCTGCAGACCGGCACTTGCGGAAATTCCGGCAAGTCGCCATGCAGCAGTGAACCGATCAGCGTCAGGAACTGGTGCTTTTCGATGGGACAACCGGGGAGTTCATAATCCACATCCACTACGGATTTCAGCGGGAGCGCCTTCTGCGCATCAATGTGTTCGGCGCCGGCTCCATAGACCAGCTCCCGCATCCGTTCGCGGGAGAGGTGATTTTTCATCGCCGCCACTCCGCCCCACACCGCACAGGTACCGATGGCAATGAGGACCTTGGCCCGTTCTCTTACATCCTTGAGTGTCTCGAGATCCCGCTCTGTTCCAACGACACCTTCAACCAGAGCGATATCCAACGGCGATTCCTCGTCATTCACGGACTGGGCCATCACCCAGGATTTGATATCCAGCGCCTGAGCCAGGGAGACCAACTCGTCCTCACAGTTCAGGATGGCCAGCTGATCCCCGGCGCAGGAGGTTAATCCGTATATTCCGACACGCGGTTTACTCATTGTCATCAATCCTCCGTCAGTCTATCATCTCTGGTAAATTAATAGCATCCCAATAGGTAAAGACCGGGCCATCGATGCAGGTATATTTATATCCGATGCCGCAATGCCCGCATTTCCCGATGCCGCATTCCATCCGGCGCTCTAGCGACATCAGGATTTTATCCTTGGGGAAGCCCCGATCCAGCAATGCCTGGATCACAAACCTGTAAAAGATCGGCGGGCCGCAGGCGACGGCATAGGTATTTTCAACATCCAGGTCTTTGATGTCTTTAAACAGGTCGGTGACCATGCCGATTTTTCCATGCCAGGGTTTGGCTTCCGGCAGATCATAGGCCTGTTCCACTGTCAGCATACAGTCGATGTCACTTCGGGATTCCAAAGATTCGAGTTCGTCTCTGAACAGGATATCCTCCGGATATTTGGAGCCGTACATCAATATAATTCGTTCGTAATTCTGGCGTTTATCCAGTGCATAGTTCAGCAAGGAACGCAGTGGCGCCATCCCAAGCCCGCCGGCGATAAGCAACAGATTCGAGCCTTCCATCTGTGTTACCGGAAAACCGTTACCGTAAGGGCCGCGGATGCCGATGACGTCGTTATCCTGAAGCCGGTACAGTGCGTTGGTATTGCGTCCCATGCGGCGGACACAGAATTCCAGTAATCCTTTCCGGGTTGGGGTGGAACTGATGGATATCGGCGATTCGCCGGTACCAATCACGGACAATTCCATGAATTGTCCCGGCATATAATCGAAAGAATCCCCCATTGCCGGATCGTCGAACCGGACGAGAAACAGATAATTATCCTCGACCATCGGCACCCGACGGACAATACGCGCCAAATGCGGCAAATACGGATTATCGTCCCGGGCCCGGCTAGCAAATTCGTATATGTGTGATGATTGTTGCATAATTTCCTCCTATGCGACGCCGCGTAATCGTTGAAAGACTTCCACTACATTGATGCCGGCCGGACAGGCATCGACACACCGTCCGCACCCGACGCAACTCGGTCTGCCGTATTCCTCGACGAAATGCCGCTGTTTATGCAGATACCGGTTTTTTACCCGATCCGCCCTGGTATCGCGGAACGTTTCGCCGCCAGCCACCCGCGTGTAATTCTTATACAGACAGGCATCCCACTCCCGGAGGCGTTCACCGTTTTCGCCGTTCAAATCCTGCTGGTCATAGACATTGAAGCAATAGCAGGTGGGACATACCATGCTGCACGAGCCGCAAACCAAACACTGAGCGCCGATGTCATCCCAGACTTCGCTCTCTCTTTCGAGGTCCAGGATGTAGGGAAGATCGGAGATATCCAGTTCAACCTCGAACTGCTCCCGACGCCGGTTTCGGATCTCCAGATATTCGCGTCGGTCCGATTCAGTGGGTGTCCGAAGATAATCTTCGGCTTTTCTTACAATCTGATCTCCCAAACCGGATCCAATAGCGAGCAGATAAGAGTCATGCAGTTCTGAAAGGAACAAATCATAACCACTCTCAACGAAGTCTGTACCCATCGATCGGCAGAAGCACTTGTCATCCGGGATGCAACTCAGTCCAATGATAATGACATCCTTGCGCCGCTGAAAATAATACGTATCATTGTACTCGCCGCTGAATACCTCATCCAGAATCCTGATCCCATGGATATCACAGGGGTGCAGTCCGAACAGTATCATGCGTTGTTCGTATTCGGCATTGACTTCCCGGTACCCTTCGGCAGTATTATAGCGCAGCAACGATTCCCGCGGGGGCGTCATGTACTTTTTCGGCGGGGCGATCGTCCGCAGATACTCCCAGGCGATTTCATCGGGACTTTCCATCTTGTCAAAAATGTAACTCTCCTTCCCCTTGGCTTTCGGGATGTGGACTTCACCAAACTCTGTCAGGGCGAGGACAAATTCCTCACGATTACTTTTCGGCAGCTTTAGAACTTTCATGAATTGTTCCTCCGACACTCAGCACCAGTTTTCATTTACGGCCTCCATTTCAAGCCCATGAGTATTGGTCAAATCCCGTGCCAGTGGTTCAACTACATAGCCCATGCCGTAAAACATGCACCATTAAAGGAAACGAATTTTTGTAATCCTCCCGCGTGGTGCAAAGTTCCCACAACTAAGAACACACGGACTTCATATTTATATTTGTAAGAATGAAAAAATATATACGTATTTATTTATTACTACACACGGATAAACAAAAATAATGTTGAATTAGTTTACCCTAAATTGAGCGATTGTTGTGGATGAGATGTGCCAAGATGTTGAGATGAAAAGGGTTTTGGGAAACCGAAGGCATACCCGGAGGGTCTGTCGAGGATTTCACGGAGCCTTCGCGCTCAACAGATTG
>JAANXI010000117.1 GCA_018263365.1 Fidelibacterota bacterium
TTCGCTGAGTAATATTCAATCATGGTAGCCTGGTTAATTCAAGAATTTGGAAATTTCTAATTGTCAAACTTACGGTAACTTTTTAAAAAATATACGATTATAGAGACACGCCATGGCGGGTGTGTGAAAACGGGAAATCAAAGAGAAAATGAGGAATGTACATTGAGTTATTCTCCCAGTAGAGACGTGCCATCGAACGTCTCTACACTCAATAATATCAATGGTTTATCAAGTTTTTTATGCTATGGGGCATTTTGTAATGTCAGGAAGCAAAAATTCCTTAACATGGCCTTCTCACACATTCTCCATAACGCGTCTCTACCGAGGGACTACGAACCTGATAAGACCAGGAATCTTCGGTAGCACCTGGCATATTCACTCCAACGATATTCGCACTGGTTCCGATACCGGCATCGGCGGGAGGGGCACTGTAAGTTTCTTCTTATTTCTGTCGTAACTGAACTGTCCACCTACAGAATTCAGCAGAGCGCCTTTCACCATGACTTCGTCCGGCTTTTCGACGTTCACAAACTCGATTTCATAACCCCTCTTTTTAGGCATTCCCGAATATCCTTCGCCTTCCGGGGGATAAATGGTCAGTGTTCGCTCTATGTGTTCGGAGTACGTGAATTTTGTCCAGGCAAAATTACCTTCCCGATATTTCAGACCGGTTCCCGAGTCCTCGTATAATTCATATTCGCCGTCCGCGCTAGCGAATACCCTTAGTTTGAGTGGTTCAACGGGCTTTTGCCCAACGTAATCCATGTACGGCTGCATCGGAATAATAGAACCTGCTTTCACGTAAACCGGCATGGTTTCCAGAGATGCAGCCACGGGTTGAGTTTTCGGACCGGTAATTTTTTCACCAGTGAAATAGTTGACCCACTCGCCAGACGGAAACCAGACCAACTGGCTGGCGGTATCCCCGGGGCTTGCGATGGGCGCCACCAGCATATCTTCGCCCAGCAAGTACTGATTCGGGAAGTTATAACGCTTCCTCACGCTGTGGGTCTTCCAGTCCGTATCGATGATCAGGGCGTCCAGCGGAATCCGGTGCTCCCGCATCTGCGGCAGGATGTGATGCCGGAAATCGTCTGCGCCGTAATCCTCGAGCCTCGAAAACCAGATGCCGAACGCCCAGCGGGGGAGCATCGGTGGGTGTCCGGTGAGGTCTGCGAAGTCCCGCAGGGCTTGTTTGTACTGATGATCGTATCCAAAGAAATACAAATCCTGGTATTCTTCTGAGGTATTGCGCGGCTCCACCCAGCTGGAATCAACGGCGCCGTTCCAGACAGCAGTCTCTGAGTCATCGAAAAGATACCAGCCGTTGCGGTTGAGCAGTCCGTCGTACAAGTCGACAGAGCCCTTAACAAAACCAAGGTCGTGTCGCCACCCGCCGAGATTGGCGTCCCTGTAAATTGAATCTTTGGAAGCAGCGATCGGATTGATTTTCTTTCCCTCAGGTCCTGCTTTCAATTGGATTACAAGGTTTGAATCAGAGAACGCCCCAGAGTTTTGACGGTATTGCAGAGAGATTTTGGAGGTTTCAATGAACCGCCAGCCGTCGGAGGTACTGGTCTCAAAATCCACTTGTTGGGGAGTCCGATTGATAACAAAGAAGGTTTGGCGGTTTTCGAAGTTCCCGTCCGGCGCGTATTCCATGCGAATGACCATTGGTGTGATGACCTGGAACCGTGCGTTCCCTTCCTTAATATCATTATCAGGAGCCTTTACCGGGAAGGCTATATTGCCGACAAGAAGCAAACCAAATAGAACAGGAATCCAGTTTTTCATAATTTGATCCTGAGTTTTGTTAACAGGGCCTAAATTGAGCGATTGTTGTGGATGAGATGTGCCAAGATGTTGAGATGAAAAGGGTTTTGGGAAACCGAAGGCATACCCGGAGGGTCCGTCGAGGATTTCACGGAGCCTTCGCGCTCAACAGATTGGTGCAGATCGCCGCACAAAATCGCTTAATTTAGGCAGGGGTTATTCGTGAATTTTATCCCGTTTTCACTATTGATGAAAGCTTCACGCCCAAGTAAACCATTGAGTCAGCCACTCTTCGACAGGCTCAGAGTGACTGACCTATGTGTCATCCCTCGGGAGAGGCTCCTCCTGGAGCTCAGCTTGTTGAATGGTGAAACGCCGGAAAAAGGCTCAACGCACTGATATTCATGTATTCTTTTAGGATTTCCAAACACCATTTATAACATTCACGAATAATCCCGGTGAATAAAGATAAGTGCAAAAAAAGTCGGGAGCCACTTTGAGGTGACTCCCGGATAGTTATCCTATTATACTATCGCCTCAAGAGCCTTCCGATGTGCCTGCAATGTTCTATCAATATCGGCCTCTGTATGAGCCATAGAGACGAATCCCGCCTCAAACGGCGACGGCGCGATGTAGATGCCGTTGTTCATCATCTCTACGAAATATTTATTGAACTTTTCGCGGTCGGCGTTGCTGGCATCCTCGAAGTTTTCCACCGGTGTGTCGCTGAAATACTGGCAGAACATCGAGCCGACCCGATTTATGGTCGCTGGGACACCGGTTTCTTCCAGATTTTCCAGCATCCCCATTTCCAGTCGATTGGAGATCTCCTCTAGACTCTCGTACACCATTTCGCCCTGGATGAGCTGGAGTGTTTTGAGTCCGGCGGCCATGGCTACCGGATTGCCGGAAAGCGTTCCGGCCTGATACACCGGTCCGGTCGGCGAAACGTAATCCATAATCTTTTGCTTGCCGCCGTATGCGCCGACGGGCATCCCGCCACCGATGATCTTGCCCAACGTCGTAAGATCGGGCATCACGCCGTATCGGGTCTGGGCACCACCTAACGCAACCCGAAACCCCGTCATAACTTCATCGAAAATGAGCACGATATCGTTGTTATCGCAGAACGAGCGGAGTCCTTCCAGAAACCCTGTGTTTGGCGGGATGGTTCCCATATTGCCTGCCACCGGCTCAACGATAATTGCGGCAAAGGCATCACCGCCGTGATCCCGGAGTAATGCCTGCACGGAATCGAGATCATTGAACTGCGCGATATGGGTATCTTTGGCAGTGCCCTTGGTTACGCCCGGGGAATTCGGCTGTCCATGAGTCAGGGCTCCGGAGCCTGCTTTAATCAGAAAACTGTCGCCGTGCCCGTGATAGCAGCCTTCGAACTTGATAATCTTGTCCCGGCCGGTATAGCCGCGCGCCAGCCGAATAGCGCTCATCGTTGCTTCGGTGCCGGAATTGACCATCCGGACTTTATCAATCGATGGGACAATTTTGATAATTTCTTCGGCGAGTTTGGTCTCCAGGTTGGTTGGAGCACCAAAACTCAAACCGTTTTCCATCACAATTTCCACGTATTCCATCACTTCGGGATGGGCGTGACCCAGGATCATCGGTCCCCAGGAGCCTACGTAATCGATATACTCGTTATCATCTTCATCCCAGAGAAGTGAACCGCGTCCGGATTTAATGAATGGCGGATCCATCGGCACGGAACCGTAGGCACGCACCGGAGAGTTGACCCCACCGGGGATTACTTTTTTCGCGTCTTCAAACAATTCTGCATTTCGTGACATAAATATTCACCTTCTTTGATCGCTTAACTAGCTAGAAATTTATCCATCTTTCAACGGATTTAAAACAAACAGTTATTATTCCCTGTCAAATATATTTCTATTAATCTTTTCTCTGCGTTCTTAGCGTCTCTGCGGTAAATTTCATTTATCTTTACTCGTTCAACAATCTCGCCGCCTCCTGCGCAAAGTAGGTCAGGATTAAGTCCGCCCCGGCGCGTTTGATGGAGGTGAGTGTTTCCAGCATCACCTTGTCGCCATCCACCCAGCCGTTCTGTGCGGCAGCTTTGATCATGGCAAATTCACCACTGACGTTATAGGCTGCCGTCGGCATTGCAAAGGTATCCTTCACCCGGCGAATGATGTCGAGGTACGGCAGCGCCGGTTTCACCATCACGATGTCCGCGCCTTCCTGGATGTCCAGTTCTACTTCCCGGAGCGCCTCATCGGTATTTGGTGGATCCATCTGGTACGAGCGGCGATCTCCGAACTGCGGCGGTGATTCGGCCGCATCCCGGAACGGGCCATAATAATTCGAGGCAAACTTGGCCGAGTACGCCATCACCGGAATATCATCGAAGCCGTTTTCATCCAGTGCTTCGCGAATGTAGCCAATGCGACCGTCCATCATATCCGACGGCGCTACCATATCCGCGCCGGCTTCGGCGTGGCTCAGCGCCTCTTTGGCGAGCAGCTCCAGCGTCGGATCATTGGCGACATCCTGATTTTCGATGACACCGCAGTGTCCGTGATCCGTGTATTCGCACATGCAGACGTCGGTGATGAGGTAGAGTTCAGGAACCGCATCCTTAATTTCCCGGAGCGCCCGCTGGACGATACCATCTTTGGCATACGCTTCCGAGCCGACGGCGTCCTTTTCCTCTGGAATGCCGAAGAGAATCACTGCAGGGACGCCAAGATCGTACGTCTCTTGGCAAACCTTCACGGCTTCGCCGATGGAGAGTTGATATTGTCCCGGCATACTCGCGATTTCGTTTTTAATACCTTCACCGGGGCGGACAAAAATCGGATAAATAAAATCATCCGGTGAAATGTGGGTTTCTCGGATCATTCGCCTGATAGCGTCATTCTTGCGCAAGCGCCGCATACGTGTGATTGGAAAGTGCATATTTACCTCGTCAGTGTTTGTGTGTTACCGTGTGATGGTAAAAACAGTAGTGCATCTGGTGTCTATAGATCTGCGTCCGGTGTATTTCACCTGTTGGTAGTCCCCACTTTAGTGGGTATGTTGTTGGTCGTTTGTTGTTCAGTCTATTTGTTCGGTGTTTTTCAGTGGTTAATTAATTTGTTCTTCTTTCCTCTGCGTTCTTTGCGTCTCTGCGGTGAAATCTTTTTTTGTTTTCAAATACTCACCAATGGCCTCCGCACGGGGTTCGGAATGCTTGATACAATCCGCGACGCTGATGCCGCCGCGGTGGTTGCCGGTGATGAACAGGCCGGGATA
>JAANXI010000118.1 GCA_018263365.1 Fidelibacterota bacterium
GGGTTTTGGGAAACCGAAGGCATACCCGGAGGGTCTGTCGAGGATTTCACGGAGCCTTCGCGCTCAACAGATTGGTGCAGATCGCCGCACAAAATCGCTTAATTTAGGTCTTACTCGATTTTACCTTGAAAAGCAGAAAGGAATAGGGAGAAAGGAGCAGGGAGAAGGCAGAAGGGAAGAAGGAAAAACTGTTCGTTGTTGGTGGTTGGTAGTTTGTTGTAACGACGATTACGATGGATGGGATGGGAATTTTCATGACACATAAAGAATAATGGGAGAAGGGTTGTGGGACAACGAACCACTAACAACAAACTACGAACGAAAATACTCACTAACACAGTAGCACCCTAACACGCAGTTACCCGAATACCGGAACACCCGAACACTGCCGTTTACTCTTTTCATTTGTGAATCCGTAGTCTCCCGCCTATTTTTCTTAGCTATGAAAATTACAGAGGTACAACCGGACAGCCTGGCTGAAGAGCTTGGATTGCAGGTCGGGGATCAGCTACTGCGGATCAACGGGAACCGAATCAAGGATATCATCGATTATCGCTTCCACTTTACGGAAGATGAAATCGAGATGGTCATCTTTCGGGATAACGAGCGAATGACTATTGAGAAATTCCCGAAGCACCCGGATGAGCAACTGGGCGTGACCTTTGAACCGATCAAAATCCGGAAATGTGCCAACGATTGCCTCTTCTGTTTTGTTGATCAGAATCCCGAGGAGGTACGTGATTTGCTGAAGTTTCGTGACGGCGATTATCGGCTGTCCTTCCTTCAGGGGCACTATGTCACGCTGACGAACGTCGGTTGGAAAGGGATGGAGCGGATTGCGACCCAAGGATTGAGCCCGATTTACGTGTCAGTCCATGTGACCGATCCGGAAGTGCGTAAAGAATTAATCCTTTATAAAAAAGAGGACGAGATTCTGGAGAAACTGGATTATCTGGTTTCGAACAATATCGAGGTGCATACCCAGATTGTACTTGTTCCCGGCGTGAATGACGGGGAGGTATTGGATAAAACACTCGAAGACCTTTACCAGTTCCGGGAAAAGTTGATGTCCGTGGCGGTAGTGCCGGTGGGACTGACCAAACATCGTGAAGGACTTGCCGAACTGGAATCCGTCTCGCCGGAATACGCGAAAGAATTTATGCCAAAGGTACGGAAGTACGACGAGATATACCGAAATGCGGATGGTGATCGGTTTGTTTATCTCAGCGATGAGTGGTTTATTCTGGCGGACGAAGATATCCCGGCGATGGATTATTATGGTGACGCCTATCAAATCGAAAACGGTGTTGGGTTAGTCCGGTCATTTCTGGATGACTTCGCGGAGCAGGCCAAAGATTTTCCTGAAAGTTTACCTGACCCGCGGAAAGTCAGCCTTGTGACCGGCAAACTGGCAGAACCCATTTTCCGCAGGCATATTATGCCGACGCTGAATCGCATTGGTAATTTCCAGGCGAATTTATACGCTATCCGCAATGATTTTTGGGGTGAAATGGTGACAGTCGCCGGTCTGTTGACAGCGCAGGATGTTATCCGTCAGCTCGCTGCGAAAAATCTGGGTGATGCACTCTATCTGCCCATGCGTATCATCAACGATGACGGCATCACCCTCGATGATAAGACACCGGAAGACATACAGCATCACCTGGGTGTGCCAACCTTTGTTACCGATGAGGATTTCCACAAGATTATCACCGGAAGCCATAAGAGGAAACAGCAGTACAAATCCACCAGTGTAGCCGTGGAAGTGATGAGCAAAACCGGACTAACAGGGTAAGAAGAGATTGTGAGCGGTACTCTAACTAAACTCAGCCAATCAGTTACTTTGAGCTCCCCAGTCACCCTGAGCCCGTCGAAGGGTGGCCGACTCGAAGATTTGGGTCTGCATTTGGAGCCACTTTCCGTCGCACTTTCCCGACAAGTCGGGACAGGCGACAAGGAGCAGCATGACGGAAAGTGTAATAATATACAGAGACACAGCCAGCCAGTTACTCTGAACCTGCCGAAGGGTGACAGATGCCTTGGAAGGGAACCAGCATACATACACCTACCTGTCGCATTTTCCCGAAGGGGATCCCTGGTGGGGCGACAATCCCAATATGACAGGAAGGGCAATGACATACAAAAACAAAACTCACCAGTCACTCTGATCTTGTCGAAAAGTGGCAAATAGATAAGATAAGAAAAACGTAATTAGACCTATTAATTAAGAGAGCACAATGGCAGTAGCAAAACAGGATTACCCCGTACTCAACGCCGAACTGACGGTCGCCATCGTTGGTCGACCTAATGTGGGGAAGTCGACCCTTTTTAATCGGTTAACCGGCCAACGGCGTGCAATTACTTCCGGAATCGAGGGGACGACCCGTGACCGTATCTATGGAATGGTCACCTGGAACGGACATACATTTTCGCTGATAGACACCGGCGGGTATATTCCCCGCAGCGAAGATCAGATCAATACGACGGTGCGCCGGCAGGTGGATGTGGCGATGGAACAGGCGGACTGGATTATCTTTGTGGTCGATGCGTCTACGGGCATCACCACCATTGAACAGGAACTGGCGAATAAATTGCGGGAGCAAACGGACCGGGTGCTCGTGGTGGTGAATAAGGTGGATTCGGATAATCAGGAAATGGCCGCCCACGAGTTCTGGAATCTCGGGCTGGGCGAACCGGTTCCCATCTCTGCGGAGAGCGGCCGGAAGACCGGCGATATGCTGGATGAACTGGTCAGGCGATTTCCGGAAGATACGGCTCCGGGAATTGAAGATCCGGACCGCATTCCATTGGCGATTGTCGGAATGCCGAATGTGGGAAAATCCTCCTTCGCCAATGCTATTCTGAACCAGGAAGTGTCGATTGTGACGGATATCCCCGGTACGACCCGGGATACGGTGCATTCGGATTTTGCGTACTATGGACAAAAATACCGCCTCATCGACACCGCGGGATTGCGGAAGCGCTCCAAGATCGCTGAGGAAGTCGAATATTACAGTCTCATCCGCACCTACCAGGCCATCAATAACAGCTCGGTGGCGATTGTCATCGTTGACGGTAATAAGGGGTTTTCACGGCGTGATGCCGAGATTCTCCGGTATGTACTGGACAAGAAAAAAGGGCTGGTTATCGCCATCAATAAATGGGATTTGATTGAGAAAGAGACTAACACGGCGAAGATTTTCCAGGATGATATTATCTATCGATTCCCGGAACTACAGTTTTATCCGTTTGCGTTTATCAGTGTGCTAAAGCGGCAGCGCCTGTATAAGCCGATACAACAAGCTGCTGAAGTATTTGAGGAGCGCGGAAAAAGCATCAAAACCAGCGCACTCAACGATTACCTCCAGCCGATTATCGACAGCACCCCGCCGCCCAGAGTCAAAGGAAAATTCATTCGCATAAAATACATCACCCAGGTCAAATCCGCCCCGCCGGTTTTTGCGTTTTTTGTGAACGATCCGTCGCTGATTCCCGAAAATTACCGGAAATTCCTGGAGCACAAGATCCGGGAGAAGTGGGGATTTCAAGGCGTTCCGCTGACACTCTCGTTCCGAGAGAAGTAGCGTAGGTTTCTGGAAAACCGGGGATTCATCGGTGCACCATCCTTAACGAATCCCGCAGGGATTCAAGTTGAATAGCCCCGAATAAAATTCGGGGTGTTCTGAACAGATTAGCCTTACAACCCCAACGGGACTATATTCCCCGGGAATTACCATTCGAAGGTGTCAATTAGATTTCCGCTTGGAACTTTTCAGATAAATATCTCATATTACGTGCAATTGTATGAAGCGTTTTACACTGCAAATTAGTATTGTTTTCTTCCTCTTTTTGGGCAATCATCTGTCCGCTCAAACCGATAAACCGATCAAATGCGGGTTTTCAATACTCGCAGAGCAGCGCGGCGCGGCGAAAATCGCCAGCCCCCAGGCGCGCCCCGAACTGCAAAACCGGTATCTCACCCAGGATTCGCTCTTTCTTATCCATTATGATTTGTCAGGAAGTAACGCCATCGACCCCCAATCAACAAACGAGCTGGGGATTCCGGATTACGTGTACGAAGCAGAAAAAGCACTGCATAAATCATACAAGCTCATCGCCGATTCGCTGGGATTCAGGCCGCCGCCAAAGGATAACGTGTCCTATCCGGAGGACCCGCCCGGAGGCGCCCAGGATTTCTTTATCGTTGGAGATGTATCCCGGGGATCATA
>JAANXI010000119.1 GCA_018263365.1 Fidelibacterota bacterium
CGCCTCAGTCCAAACCGGCGCTGTTTTGCACAGCGAGGAGAGTATAGCATTTCGTATCAGCGATAACAGTGGAAGAGTTTTAGTGTATTCCGGCGATACGGGATACTCCGAAGATTTTGCTTCGTTTGCAAAAAACGCCGATCTCCTGATTCTGGAGTCTGCACTCCCGGCAGGGGAAGACTTTGAAAACCATTGCACACCTTCGGAGGCTGCCAAACTTGCCGCATTTGCTGAGGCGAACGCAACTATGCTCACACATTTTTATCCCCAGGTTGATGTTGAGAACATTCCGGCAATTGCGCAACAGTTTTATCATGGTGAATTAATTATAGCTGAAGATGGTTTAACTTATTCTGTCAAAGGTAGTTAAATGCGTTTCTTAAAGTTAATTCTATTTCTGGCGGTTATTCCGGTCTTCCTGGAGGCGCAGTCTCCGCTGTCCCGGACTAATCTGATGCAACAGAGCGCAATTTCACAGGGAGATTCTGTCGTTAGCGGTACGACCAGCAATATTGTTCGCATAAATCGCGAGTCATTTGAGCGACGGTTTGACAGGCTGCAAGAGAGATACGCACAACTGTTTGAACGGGATGAAGTCGCCATTTCAAGCAAGACTTTCACGAATCTCTGGAAAGACCTTCGTGGATTCGTACAGGGAGATGCCCAGATTATCCAGGATTTTAAAGCAATCCTGCTACAGTACGTCACCAGCTGGAATCACGCGCTGAATCTGCTGATAGCAATGCTCATCGTTATTGCGCTGGTATACGTGTTCAAACCGCTTAAAGGAGCATTGGCAGAGGCAAAATCCAGGTCGCATGAGAGTGATCTGCTGGCGCTCAATACCCTTGGGCACGTGGTTGACGTTGCTATCCGGGCGCTTCCGACGGTCATCATAATGTTTGGCGTCTGGTTAATCGCATTGGTACTGAATTTACCCTCAGACCTGTATTACGCAATTCTTCGTATTGCAGCCGCCATCGTTGTTTATAAACTGGTCAGGTGGTTCCTGGAGGTTGTTTTCGCTCCGGAAGAGGTTCATCACCGGCTGGTACCGTGTAACACCAAAATCGCACGATACTTTTTCTATATCAGCCGGGCTCTGCTGCAGTGGACATTATTATACACGATTGTGCTGTTTGTCCTGCAGTACATAGAATACCGTGCGGATTTTCTGTATTTTATCAAATACGTGTACAGAATAGGTGCAATTCTCCTGTTTGCCATGTTGTTTGCCAAACGGGATTTTACGCTCGCGCTTTTTCCAACAAGCGAAATTAAATTTTATCACAGTCTCAGAAATGCCTTTAGTCACATTTATTATCTGATTTACGGATTACTCCTGTTTACCGGTGTTTTATCTATACTTGGCTATTCAAGCCTGTCCGGATTTATTTTCAGCCGCACCTTTTATACTGCCGCGGCTATCCTGCTCGGTATCCTGCTAAACCGGATTCTCTATGACGCGATTAACTGGATGATCCCGGAACAGAAGCGGGAGATCGAAGAGGGTGTCGAAGACCAAAAATCCGCACGGTTCTGGGACAGGTTACACACCCTCACACAATTTGTCGCTTCCGCGATTATCATCTTGCTGGGCGTTATAATTATTGCGAAATCGTGGTGGCTGTTAGGACGCCAATCGGTCTGGGATTCTCTCATTTCACTTGTAACGTTTTCGCTGTTTGAAGTCCAGGGAACGCCGATCACCCCCTGGTCGCTGATCAAAGCGATTCTTATCTTTGCGGCGTTTATTTATGCCTCCAAATATCTTCGCCGGTTTTTGGACGCCAAAGTCCTGCAAAAGACCAGCCTGGACAGGGGAGCGCGGCACGCGATTTTAACAATCACCAATTATCTGATTATAGTCGTTGGTCTTGTCGTGGCGATGGAGAGCGTGGGAATCAGACTCACAACCTTGAAAGTGTTCGCTGGCGCCCTGGGGCTCGGTATCGGATTTGGGTTGCAGAATATTGCGAATAACTTTGCCAGCGGCTTAATCATCTTGTTTGAACGGCCGATCAAGACCAAAGATTTTGTTCACGTCGGGGATATCCTTGGCACAGTCACCAAGATATCGGCGCGGAGCACAACGATATTAACCAGGGATAATATTGCGATCATCGTCCCGAATTCGGATTTCATTGAAAAAACTGTCATTAACTGGAGCCTGGATGATACGCCAACGCGGGTGCATATCCCCATTGGAGTCGAATACGGCACGGATGTCGAAAAAGTGAAGGAAATTCTGCTGGAAATCGCCGAACAGCATCCACGGGTGTTGAAATATCCGCGTTCACGGGTGTGGTTCAAGGAATTCGGTGACAGCGCGTTGGATTTTGAACTGCTCTCGTGGATTAATGACCCACAAAAGGGGATTAACAATATTAAAAGCGATATCAATTTTGAAATCAATAAGCGGTTTAAAGAAGAAGGCATCGGGATACCGTTCCCGCAAAGGGATGTGCACTTTAAAATGAATGACGAGGATATAACAAATTTCCGAAAACTCCTGTCAAGCTCAAGTAAATCCGAAGATGAACCTGATAAAGGCGCTGATATAAAGGAAGTTAGCGAGAAGGATGAAAATGGCGAATAACACCAGTCTAACTGCCAGCGCCCAAAACATCTTTTGGATACTTCTGATTGTTGTATCCGTTTTGCTAATCGGCACTATTGGATTTATTATCATAGAAGGGTGGAGGTTTCTCGATGCACTGTATATGACGATTATCACCTTGAGTACGGTCGGGTTTCGCGAAACTGGGCCGTTATCATCAATTGGTCAGGTTTGGACGATTCTCCTGATCGTCTTTGGGATATCTGTGATCGGTTACACCGGAGTGACGCAGATATCCCGATACTTAGTTGAAATTCAGTTTTTTCGTAAACAACGAGAACTACGGAAGATTAAAAAAATGGATGATCATTACATTGTATGCGGTTTCGGGCGTATGGGACGGGTTATTGTGGAGGATTTTATCGGGCGGAACCAGGAAACGGTGATTATTGAGAACAAACCCGAGGTGGTCGACGAGATTGTCGAACACAATTACACCTATATTGAAGGTTCAGCCATTGAGGACGAAACCTTGATACAGGCGGGAATTGACCGGGCAAAGGGTTTAGTTACTGTCCTATCCACAGACGCAGATAATCTCTTTGTAACTCTCTCTGCACGGAATCTTAATCCCGGGCTCTTTATTCTGACACGGAGTCGTGAGAAAGGTACTCAGGAAAAAATGCGGACGGCCGGTGCAAACAAAGTGGTGAATCCTTATGAAATCGGCGCACATAAGATGGCACAGATGGTATTGTCACCACACGTCGATGATTTTATCGAGATAGTTTCCCGACAACGGAAGCTGAATTTGGCTATCGATCAGATCAGGGTGTATGAGCATTCTGATCTTGCAAACCGCAAATTGATGGATACGCCAATCCGGAGCCAGTTTGACACGATCGTCACGGCGATTCTGGACAGCTCTAACGAAATGAAGTTTAATCCATCGTCTGAAACCGAAATCCAGCCCGGTGATATCCTGATCTGCATCGGAGACCGGGGAAACCTCGAAGAGCTCGAAAACATGGCAAAAGGCGTGTGATTTGTGACGCCGTACAAATAGAGGCGTCCATTTGTAATTTCCGATAAGGAATATTATGTAAACTAATGATTTTTCGCAATCTTCCCTCTTTTTGATCTTGCTTGGGGCTCTAAACTATTAATGGGATTATTCTGTCAGTAAGTCACAAAAGAATTCCTGCGCTGACGGAGTTATTGTGCGACAATATTGACAAGTTTGTTCGGGATGACTATCGTTTTAATGATTTCTTTTCCGTCTGTGTACTTTTGCACATTTTCCTGGTCTAAGGCCATATCCTGCAATGTGTCCTTTTCGCTATCGACGGGTGCATTGAAAGTACCCCGGACTTTCCCGTTCACCTGAACCACGATAGTTACCGTTTCTTCCTGGAGCAGTTCTTCCTGGTATTCAGGCAATTCCTGTTGAAAGATCGATGGGTCGTTGCCCAGTTTCGCCCATAACTCTTCGCCAAAATGCGGCGCAAACGGCGCTATCAGACGGGCTAACACATCCAGATTATCCTGCGCGATAGCGTCTTCCTGCTTATACAATACGTTCACATATTCCATAATCCGGCTGATGGCTGTATTAAATTTGAAATCCGCGGTATCTTCTCTGACACTTTTGATAGTATTGTGCATAATCCGCACCAAATCGTCGTCAGAGCAAGTTTCTTGGGGAGTAGATGCATTGGTTTCCACTAAACGCCACATACGGTTCACGAAGCGGTTTATGCCAACGATGCCCTTGTCGCTCCAGTCTCCGCCGTCCTCGTATGGTCCCATAAACATGAGATACATCCGGAAGATGTCCGAACCATAATCGTCGATAAATTCGTCCGGAGAAACGGTATTCCCCCTGGATTTGGACATCTTGGCGCCATCTTTGGTAATAGTACCCTGATGCAACAGTCGCTGAAATGGTTCATCAAAATGCAGCAAATCCGCGTCGTAGAGGGCTTTAATGACGAATCTGGCGTATAATAAATGCATGGTGGCGTGTTCTGCCCCGCCAACGTACTGATCAACCGGTAGCCACTTTTTCACGCGCTCAGGGTTCCAGGGACCGTCATCATAATGTGAATCGACATACCGCAGGAAATACCAGGATGAATCGACAAAGGTATCCATGGTATCTATTTCCCGTTTTGCCGGTTGACCGCACTCAGGACATTCCGTATTCAAAAACTTGTCCGAATGGCCCAACGGAGCCAGCCCACTGTCCCGGGTATCACGCAAATTCAAATCCCTGGGAAGTTCCACCGGCAAATCATCTACAGGTACTGGTATTGTGCCGCAATCGCCGCAGTACACCACGGGAATTGGCGCGCCCCAGTACCGCTGACGGGAAATCAGCCAGTCGCGTAACCGGTATTGCACACTCGCTTTTCCAATGCCCCGCTCTTCGCAGTCTGCTGCAATTTTTTTTATGGCATCCTCGGATTTTGTGCCGGAGTATTCACCGGAATTTACCAGAATTCCGGGTTCAGAATAGCACTTATCGACGCCGTGCGGTTCGCCATCCGGACTGATAACTTCGACAATCGGTAATTCAAATTTCCTGGCGAAATCGAAATCGCGTTCATCGTGTGCCGGCACAGCCATAATAGCACCAGTGCCGTAAGTGTACAGCACGTAATCAGCAATCCAGATGGGAATTTCTTCTTCAGTGAAAGGATTAACGGCATAAGCCCCTGTAAAAACACCGGTTTTTTCCCGATCTTCGGCTAATCTTTCAATATCGCTGGTCTGCTCGGCCTTTTTTACGTACCGGCTGACTTTATCAGCTTGCTCATCGGTGGTAATTTTCGCAACAAGCGGGTGTTCGGGAGCCAGGACAAGGTATGTGGCGCCATAGATGGTATCCGGCCGGGTTGTAAAAACATTGATAGTTGTCTCCGGATTTTCACTGAGTGAAAAAAGCATCTCTGCACCGACGCTCTTCCCTATCCAGTGTCGCTGCATGGCTTTGGTCTTTTCGGGCCAGTCAATTCTATCCAGACCTTCCAGCAGCTCATCAGCATAAGCGGTAATCTTGAAAAACCACTGTTCCAGTTTCTTTTTCTGGACCTCGCTATCGCACCGTTCACACAGCCCGTCTATAACCTGCTCATTAGCTAAAACGGTTTCGCAACTTGGACACCAATTTACCGGGGCTTTTTGTTTATACGCAAGCCCCATTTCGTACAGTTTCAGAAATAACCACTGTGTCCACTGGTAATATTCCGGATCGCTGGTATCCACCTCGTTCCGCCAGTCATACATCGCGCCGATCTGACGGAGCTGTTTCCGCATATAGTCGATATTATCCTGGGTGCTTTTATCCGGATGGACGCCGTGTTGGATGGCATAATTTTCCGCAGGAAGACCGAATGCATCGAAGCCCATCGGTTCAAAGACATCTTTGCCAGTCATCCGTTGAAACCGCGCCCAGGTATCCGTGGGGCCGAAATTATACCAGTGGCCGCAATGCAGTTTATCGCCGGACGGGTAACTGAACATGACCAGGGTATATAATTTATCGTCCGGATTATCCAGGTCCGGCTCATGGAGCCCCTGTTCTTTCCAGTACGAGCGCCATTTTGATTCAAATGCTTTATGCGGATAAGGTTGGGCTTCGTCGGACAAGTCTCTTCTCCTGCTTCGTATTGGTTAATTAAAACTATAAAAGTTAATTAACCTGGAATACTCATAAAAGTATTGTTTTGAGATTTTACAAGCCACGCGGGGCTCAGTTTAAATCGCGAGCCCGGTTCCCCATCCATCGTATTCTCCCCCGGAGGCATTTGCCAATTGTTCCAAATACATTCTGAGTTCCCTGAGGAGTATTTCGTCGGGTGCTATCGTTTTCATGGCGAGCAACAGGACGTTATTATCATGAACACCTGGTTGAATTTCTGTTTCAAACCCGGTCTTATTTAACTCAACTGCGCTCTGTTCAGCCGCAGATATTGTGGGAAAATACAGAAAGAACTCAATCTCATGCGGCTGGGATGAATCGTCGCCCAACTCCTCCATTAATTCGATGACACGCTGATCCGGAGTTTTATGGTCCGCCATTGGCTGCTTAAGCCTTGCTCAACGCTTGTTCCAGGTCGGCAATCAGGTCATCTTTATTTTCCACGCCAATAGAAAGCCGGACCATATTTTCCGTGATCCCCATGCGTCGCTGCTCTTCCGGTTCGATGTCAGAATGCGTCATGGTTGCCGGGTGTTCTGCCAGCGATTCGGTACCACCAAGGCTCACTGCGAGTTGAATCAGTTTCAGGGTGTTCAGGAATTTAAAGGCGGCCTCTTCCCCGCCGTCGATATCAAATGAAATCATGGCTCCGGGCGATTTACACTGACGCTTATATATCTCATGCTGAGGATCGTCTTCAGATAAGTGTCCAAGATAGTGAACCTGTTGCACTTTGGGATGCTCTGCGAGGTAATCAGCGATGAATTTTGCATTTTCGACCTGTGATGTCATACGGAGTTTCAAGGTTTCGAGGCTCCGTAATAACAGCCAGCCGGTCCACGGCCCGCACATCGTTCC
>JAANXI010000012.1 GCA_018263365.1 Fidelibacterota bacterium
GTTGAGCGCGAAGGCACCGCGGAAATCCTCGACAGCCCCTCCGGGTATGCCTCCGGTTTCGCGAAACCTTTTCATCTCAACATCTTGGCACATTTCATCCACAACAATCACTCAATTTAGGTGAAAGTAATCGCGTTTTTCAGTTCAGCAATTGCCTGAGTGACATTGATTTCACGCGGACAGGCATCGGTGCAGTTAAAGATAGTATGGCAGCGCCAGACGCCGTCTTTATCATTCAAAACCTCCAGCCGTTCCTGCGCTCCTTCATCTCTGCTGTCGAATATAAAGCGATGGGCGTTCACAAAAGCAGCGGGTCCAATGTACTCCCCGTTTGTCCAGAATGACGGACATGCTGTAGTGCAAATACCGCACATGATGCATTTTGTGGTGTCATCGAAGCGCTCACGCTCCTCTATCGACTGATGGCGTTCACGCGACGGGGGCAGTTCGTCATTGATCAAATACGGTTTGACCTCTTCCAGATGTTCAAAGAACGGATCGAAATCCGTGACTAAATCCTTCAGGACATCCATCCCCTTAATCGGCGCAACTTTGATGGTATCAGCCTTCAAATCCTGGACTAGCGTCTGGCAAGCCAGCCGGTTGATCCCGTTGATCATCATTGCATCGGATCCGCAAACGCCGTGCGCACAGGAATAACGAAATGTCAGTGTTCCGTCGATAGTTCGTTTGATATCCAGCAGCGCATCCAGAATACGATCCTTGGGCTCGACATCCAGTTGGTAATCTTCCCAGTGCGGTTGACTGTCAGTTTCGGGGTTGTATCGCTGAATTTTGAATGTGACCTGCATATAGAATCCTCGCTTCGGATTAGTACTTCCGTTCCTTCGGTTGAAATTCGGTAATAACGACCGGCTTATAGTCCATTGAGATATTGCCTTCGTCATCTAGATAAGCCAGGGAGTGCTTCAGCCAGTTTTCGTCGTCGCGATCCTGGAAATCCTCCCGGTAATGCGCGCCGCGGCTCTCCTGCCGCGCCAGCGCCGACTCGACAATGGCAGATGAAAAATCCAGCAGATAGCCCAACTCAATCGCATCAAGCAGATCCGTATTGAAAAAACTGCCCTTATCCATGATAGAAATATTTTGAAAGCGCTCCTTCAGATCGGCCAGGATGCTTTGCATTTTCGTCAGTGTCTCTTTGCTTCGAAAGACGGAGACGTTGTCCATCATTTCGCGTTGCAGTTCAGTCCGAATTTCCTCGGGAGATTCATCACCGTCCGACTCCTTGATCCATCGAATCCGTTCCTCCAGGTCAGTTGCGGGTGCCTCCGGCATAGCGGAGAATTCGGCATTCTGCACAAATTTCGCAATATGACGTCCGGAGCGACGCCCGTAGACCACCAGGTCGAGTAATGAATTCGTTCCAAGGCGATTCGCGCCATGCACAGAGACGCACGCGCTCTCGCCGGCGGCGTACAAGCCAGTAACTGGTGTATTATCGGAGTCGTATACCACCTGGCCGTCCACATTGGTCGGTATGCCGCCCATAGCATAGTGGCACGTCGGCTGAACAGGAATCGGTTCGTCTGCAGGCTCAATGCCCAGATACGTCCGCGTAAAAAAGGAGATATCAGGTAGTTTTTCTTCCAGAACTTCCGATCCCAGGTGCGTAAGGTCTAACAGCACGTAATCTTCGCCATTGATGCCCCGGCCTTCCTGCACTTCCTGATAAATGGCGCGGGAGACCATATCCCTGGGCGCCAGGTCTTTGATGGAAGGCGCGTATTTTTCCATGAATCGTTCCCCCTCGTTATTCCGAAGGATGCCACCTTCCCCCCGGGCGCCTTCTGTAATCAACACGCCGAGTTTACGCAGTCCGGTGGGATGAAACTGGACGAATTCCATATCTTCGAGCGGAACGCCGCGCCGGAATACGATTGCCATCCCGTCGCCGGTATAGGCGTGGGCGTTGGACGTGATTTTAAAAGCCCGGCCGTAGCCACCGGTGGCGAATAAGACCGCTTTGGCATGAAAGACGTGAATTTCGCCGGTCTTGATTTCGATGGCGACCACCCCTTTACAGACATTATCCTCAATGATGACATCGGCCACATGAAATTCGTTGAAAAAGCGTACATGCTGCTTCATACACTGCTCGAACAGCGTATGCAGGATCATGTGGCCGGTCCGATCAGCGGCATAACACGCCCGCCGGACAGCCTTTTCTCCGTAATTTCGGGTGTGGCCACCAAACGGGCGCTGAGCGATCTTACCGTCTTCAGTCCGGCTGAACGGCAGCCCGAAGTGCTCCATTTCGATGACCGCATCCACGGCATCTCTGCAGAGGATTTCAATGGCATCCTGATCACCGAGATAGTCGCTCCCCTTGACCGTATCATACATGTGCCATTTCCAGTGATCCTCTTCATGGTTGCCAAGCGCCGCGCTCATGCCGCCCTGGGCAGCGCCGGTATGCGATCGCACCGGATATAATTTACTGAGGACTGCCACATTCGCGGTTTTCGAGGCTTCCAGCGCCGCGCGGAGCCCCGCGCCGCCCGCTCCTACAATAACTACGTCAAATTGATGTACCATATTAATATTCCACCGGTTTGTGTATCACAATGATTGCTGTCGTTCCAACGAGAAAAACGGCAAAGATGAAAATGTACATGATCGTGGTAATGGCGACGCGCCAACCCGGATGGGTAATGTAATCATCGATGATCATCTTCAACCCGTTCGCCCCGTGATACAGCGCGAAGATCAGGAAAGAAAATTCAAAGGTCTTCCAGTACGGGTTTGCCAGTTTGCTGATGGCCAGGTCATAACTGATATTGCTGACGCCTTCAACAAAGTGATAGACGCCGAAGTGGAACAGTACCTGGAAGAACAGGATAGCGCCGGTGATCCGTTGCAGATACCATCCGATGGCGCCGGAATTGCTGGTTGTATGTTTCAGACTCATAATGGTTATTCCTCCCTATGTCCAGAGAAAATAAGCGCCGGCGAGAAACACGATGCCTGTGACGATATATGTTGCCCATAACAGCGGTTTTGGATACCGGGATCCACTGGCAAAATCCAGCAGAATCACTCGCAGACCGTTCACGGCATGGAACATAATTGCTGCGAACAGAAAAATTTCCAGGACCTTGAACAGTGGGGTATTGTACATGGCGATGACCTGGTTAAACTCTTTGGGCCCTTTGGCGATACTGTACATCCCCTCAATGTGGATAATGATAAAGATCACGAGCCCGACCCCGCTGAGTCGGTGCAGTATCCACGATAACATCCCTCCTCGCCATTTATACATAAAAATCCTCCTCCAATTCGTCCATGCAGGAATTACACGTGAGATAACAATTAATGTTCTGTTTATCGGATAATATCATGAGAAAATAGCTGTAAAAATATCACCGAATCGGCGTTGAAAAGCAAGCGATATCTATGATATAATCAGGAGCTTGTGGTGCGTTGGCGGATCCTTTTACAGGATTTGTTTCCAGTTGTATTTTCTCCTGGAATGGGTAAATTTAACTCTTTACGTGAAAACAAAAGTGAGTCCGTATGCTTGAAGACCTGCAACGATGGGCTGAACTGAAAAAATTACGGCGGAGATTTCGAAAAGAAGGCACGGAGCCGATTTCCTTTAGCCGGGCCGTGGCAGACGTCCGGCAGATTTTGATCTGTGTCCCCTGGCCTTACAGCGAATTTCGGATTGCCCGGTATGTACTGAAATTTCTGGCCAGAGATGACACGAGCCACGAGATCACGTTCGTGGCTCCCGATGCCTATAAAGACAGCATTCCCAAACGGTCGCAGGACCGGATTATTGCCTTAAACGGCGCAGCCCGGGATGACCTTGGACGCTTTGTGGAGTCCGTGGAGGAGAAAGTATTGGATACAGCCTACCAGGCAACAGCCGATTTGAACACCGACTTTGATTTCGGCGTCTCACTGTTATGCCGGAAATCCGATGCCCCGTTGCGGATCGGATTTGCGTCGGAATACGCGGATATTTTCTATAATATTGAAATCCAAAAACCCGAAAATAAGTTCTTGCTGGAAGGAGCCTATCGAAGCATCCAACGGATTTTGGCACTCGAGACAAAATCCTGACCGGCTTCCTGGCATCCACGAAGGGTAACAGCGATATGAATTTATGCATTTTTGAAGATCCACTGGTTCGGGGCGCCTTCCCGATTACCTATATGCGTCCCGTATTCGAAATGCGCTGTGGGATGCTTACGCTGCGCCAAAAAATTGAACACCGGTTTTCCGGCGATCAGATTATTTATTATGTCCGGGATTATCTCAAAGATGTGTTGGCTGAGCAGTACCCGGATGCGCTGATCAATCAGCTGCCGCAAGAGGATACGCTCTTCGTGAACGGACGGCTCCTGTTCAATGAATTTTACGAGTTCGCCGAGCACGGCGACCAGTCAATACGGTACCGGAAAAACGATACGGTAGTCGTAGCATTTCTTCCGGGCCGTGACATCGGTCGAGTACAGGAACAGGGCGAGCATCACTTCCTGTCATTCGCTTCCGTAGACTTTAACGAAACGCATGAGGTGGACTGTCGGCTGTTCCGGTATCCCTGGGAATTTGTCAAAGCCAACGCTTCCGAAATCGAGGCCGATATTCCGCGGAGGAATTTAACCCGAACAGTCGATCCGGAAAAGTTCGACCATTCGCATATTTTGAACCCGGATCAGGTGTATCTTGGCGAGAATGTGGTGATTAAGCCGAGCGGGGTTTTGGATGCAACGACCGGGCCGATCATCATCGACGATAACGTGGAAATCGGTCATAACTCCACGATCCTCGGGCCGTGTTACATCGGTGCGAATTCTAAGATATCTGCTGTAGCGAACATTAAGGGTAAGGTTTCCATGGGACCGGTGTGCAAGGTCGGCGGAGAAGTCGGTGAGACCATTATCCAGGGATATAGTAATAAAAAGCACGAGGGCTTTTTGGGCGGGGCCTATGTGGGTAAATGGGTCAATCTGGGCGCCAGCACCAACAACAGTGATTTAAAAAATAATTACGCTCCCGTGTCAGTGCCGGTGAACGGCGAGTTGATTGATACAGGTATGCAGTTCTACGGCTGCATACTTGGCGATCATACCAAGACCGCGATTGGGACGAAGATCAATACCGGCTCCTCGTACGGGATCGGCTGTAATATCTTTGGAGCAGGCTTTCCTCCCAAGTTTATTCCCTCATTTTCCTGGGGCGAGTCGGAAAAACTCGTGGAGTATCATCTGGAAAGTATGCTGGAAACAGCCGCCATGGTCATGGGGCGCCGGGATATTCCCATGACCCGGGCTTACAAATCCCTGCTGAAGCAGATCTTTACGTTAACCGACAAAGAGCGCGAAAATTACCTGCAAACCCAGTCCATGTAAAACGATCTTTTTTGGCGTGTAGACTGCCGAATCCACTTTGTTCTTTCTGTCCGATCTATTACATTTATTTCAGTATTTAATAACTGATTCTCAGGTATTTGTTGCGACAAATATCCGCTGAGAGCGAGGAGAGAAATTATGGCCGATCCGCAACCAAGTTTTATGAAATCGTTATTCCAGGGTAAAATTGAACATGAGCTGCTGTTTCCGCATCCCACAGTGGAGTCAAAGGAGGCGGAATATCTGGATACTTTTGTGGATATGTTACACAAATTTGCTGATGACCACGTTGATTCGGTAGCCATCGATGAGAATGCCGAAATTTCACAGGAGGTGCTGGATGGATTCGGTGAACTGGGGCTCTGGGGATTGATAATACCGGAAGAGTACGATGGATACGGATTTTCGCAGACGGCGTACAGCAAAGTATTTGAGGAAGTGGCAAAGGTCGATGCATCGGTTGTAGTGACGCTCGGCGCGCACTCTTCCATCGGATTGAAGGGGATTATTCTGTTCGGAACGGAGGAGCAAAAGCAAAAGTATTTGCCAAAATTGGCACCGGGAGAGCACATTGCCGCCTTTGCGCTTACAGAGCCTGGCTCCGGCAGCGACGCCGCTAGCATCGCCACCCGGGCTGAACTGTCCGATGATGGGGATTATTATATTCTCAATGGAAATAAAATCTGGATCACCAACGGCGGCATTGCGGATGTGTTTACTGTCTTTGCGCAGACGGAAGTCGAAGTCGACGGTGAAAAGAAGGACAAAATTTCCGCCTTTATCGTGACTCGCGATATGGCGGGCTTTTCCAGCGGCGCGGAAGAAAAGAAACTCGGAATTAAAGGAAGTTCCACCACCGAACTGCATTTCGATAATGTGAAGGTGCCGGCTGAGAACCTGCTTGGCGAGAAGGGCAAAGGCTTCAAGGTGGCGATGATGATTTTAAACAGCGGTCGCCTGGGATTGGCTGCCGGTTGCGTGGGCGGCATGAAGGAACTGGTAGAAATGAGTACGGATCACGCCCTCCAGCGGGAGCAGTTCAATTCCCGCATTGCAGATTTTGAGATGATCAAAGATAAGATCGCCCACATGGAGATAGAGGCGTATGTCACTGAGAGCATGGTCTATCATACCACGGGACTCGCAGATATGGAGGA
The DNA here is from genome assembly GCA_018263365.1 of Fidelibacterota bacterium. Classification (GTDB taxonomy): domain Bacteria; phylum Fidelibacterota; class JAANXI01; order JAANXI01; family JAANXI01; genus JAANXI01. The sequence goes on from JAANXI010000012.1 coordinate 6,539, forward strand.
TGTAGATTATTCGGTGGAGTCGGCGATTTGCAAGGTGTACGCGGCTGAGAAACTCTGGCATGTGGTAAACGAGGCCCTCCAAATCAGCGCCGGAGCAGGCTACATGAAGGAATATCCGTACGAACGGATTCTCCGGGACTCACGCATCAATATGATTTTCGAGGGGACCAACGAAATTCTCCGTCTGTTCATTGCCCTGGCAGGGATGGAGGCCCCTGGCGAATATCTCAAGAAAGTCGGTAAAGCATTGCGGGATCCGATCAAATCCGCCGGGTTGCTCTCGGATTATGTGTATAAGCGGATTAAACGCTCGGTTGCGCATCCGGAAATGCCACAGGCGCATGAGGCGTTAAAGCCCTCCGTGGACGCATTTACCCGGTACGTCGATGAGTTTGCCGGAACAGTGGATAAGGTGCTGACGAAGCACGGTAAAAAAATCATTCAGCGGGAGCACATCCAAAAGCGCATTGCGGAAGCGGCAATGGAACTCTATGCTATGGCGACCACGATTTCCCGCACTACAGCTGATATTGGGAGTCAGGGGGAAGAGGCGACAGAGATAGGCATTACGCTATGTAACACCTACTGTGAAGAAGCGTGGCGCAGGGTCCGGCGCCGATTGGCCATGACTGAAAGCAACCAGGACGAAGGATTAAATGCCATAGCCGAGTCGGTGTACAAACGCCAAGGAGGATAATAAAGTCTCAGAGATCATAACACCGTAATTCACGCTGTTACCTCCCATAAATATTTGCGGTTTTGCTTGAAACATATCCGCAGAACTCGTATCCTTATTTGCTAGTTTGATGTCGCAGCATTTCTATGATAATGTGTAATCGAAATAAATATCCCCCGCAGTCGCAACACTCTCCCCGTAATTTTTGTTGTTATTTCTTCGCATCGAATTCGCTTCTCGCACCAGCAAAGAGTGGGGGAAAGGAGTTCTATGATTATTGAAAGCCTCGAAGGTGGTTACGATAAAAATTTTACCTATCTCATCGCATGTGAAAAAAGCCGCCAGGCAGCAGTGATAGACGCAGCTGTCGGCGCTGAACAGATCATTACGACTGCCAACGATCTGGATTTAAAAATAAAGTATCTGATCATCACTCACACGCATCACGATCACTACGCCTGGGCCGAAGCCTTATTGAAAAAGCTCAGGAGAATTACCCTGGTCACTTACAGCGACGCGCTGAGCGGTATTGGTGAAGATGAGCATCGGATGGTGGGTGACGGTGAGACCATGCATATCGGCAGTGAAGAGATACAGTTTCTGCACACACCGGGCCATTATCCTGATAGTATATGCATCTTGGCGGATGGCGCGGTGTTCACAGGAGATACCCTTTTTATTGGTCGCACGGGACGGACCACAAGTCCAAAGAGCGATACCCGTGAACTATTTCACAGCGTGAAGGATAAGCTATTGACCCTCCCCGACGAAACAGTTATTTATCCCGGCCATAATTACGGAGAAAAGCCGCATAATACCCTTGGAAATGAGAAAGAAAATAACCAGTTCCTGCAGGCGGAATCCGCAGATGAATTTGAAAAGATTATGCAGGAATACGAGGAGTCCAGGGTGGTCGGAACGTAGGGGCTGATTCCCAAAATTATTCCTCAAAAAGCAAAATTCGTTCTGGCATAATCACGGAATTTTTTTAGCTTCAAACAATTCTTTCTAACGCAGAACCAGCAAAGGGGTAGTATGGACAACATAATTTCCTATCTACGGGGACATCGTGAAGAATACCTAAACAAGGTGAAAGACATCGTTGCGATCCCGAGTGTAAGCAGCGATCCGGAACGGAAAGACGAAATTATCCGCTGTGCTAAGCATCTCAAAAATGATATGGCGGACGCTGGTCTGGAAAACCTGGAACTCAAAGAAACGCCGGGCAATCCTATTGTGTATGGCGACTGGCTGCACGCTGATGGCGCACCGACTATCTTAATCTATGGACATTATGATGTGCAGCCGGAAGACCCGGTGGATCTCTGGAATACCCCGCCATTTGAGGCCACCAAAGTAGATGACCGGCTGTACGGCCGTGGTGTCATCGATGACAAAGGCCAGTTGTACATCCATCTGGCGGCGCTGAAAGCGTGGTTTGAAAGCGAAGGTGAACTTCCGCTGAATGTGAAGGTGATTTTCGAGGGGGAGGAAGAAATTGGGAGTAAACACCTGGATGATTTCCTCAAGGAGAACAAAGATATGCTGGCGGCGGACTGCGTGGTGGTTTCCGATACCGGCATGTTTGCAAAAGGAGTACCCTCTATTACTTACGGGCTGCGCGGACTCGCATACTTTCAGTTGGATGTCGAAGGCCCCGACGGTGATCTGCATTCCGGTTCGTTCGGCGGCCCGGTGGATAATCCGGCGAATGTGTTGGTCCGAATGCTCGCCAAACTCAAAGATGAGAACGGTCGCATTGCCATTCCCGGCTTTTACGAGGATGTGGAGGAACTTACCGAAGAAGAGCGGGAGAACTTCGCTCAACTCCCGTTTGATGAGGAGGAATTCAGGAAAGAGAGCGTTGGCGCTCCCGGGCTGGCCAAAGATGACGAATTTACCGTGCTGGAACAGCTCTGGTGCCGTCCGACGCTGGACATCAATGGGCTGTATTCCGGTTTCACCGGCGAAGGCGCCAAAACGGTGATCCCTGCCAAAGCAATGGCGAAGGTTAGTATGCGGCTCGTACCGTACCAGGACCCGGAAAAAATCGGGGACCTGTTCGAAGAGTATATCCGTGAAATTACACCGGATACCGTAAATGTGAAAATCACCCGGATGCACGGTGGTTACTACTTCCTGTCCGATGTCAACGAACCGATGTTCGAAGCCGCCCGGGAATCCGTCCAGCGGGCATTTAATAAAGAGACGGCCCTGATACGGGAGGGCGGTTCTATTCCCTTTGTACACAGCATTACTAATATTTTGAACAGCCCGGCAATCCTGCTGGGATTTGGCCTGCCGGATGAAAATGCACACGCTCCGAACGAGTGGATGGATCTGGATAACTTCTACCTGGGGATGGAAAGTATCGCCTATCTCTACGATGAAATCGCGAAGCGCACCTGACTCAAGTTCGATAGCAATGGTGTTCAAAAAAGCCGCTCTAAACAATAATTAGGGCGGCTTTTTGCATTTTTTTCAAAAGCAGGGATGTGCTAATGCGTTTCTATTAATCCAAATAAAGAGAAAGCCCATGAAGAGACGAGTATCTGCAGTATTGCTGCTGATTGGTTTAGCGTTCCAAGGGATTTATGCCCAGCCTAATCAACTGACCGTCCAAAAAATTTATCAGGACTTCGACTTCTCGGAACATCTGTTGAAAAGTCTTAAATGGCTGCCGCAGAGCGAACAATTCTCCTACATCGAAACGGATACCTCAACCGGAGAGAAGCGGTTATTGGTGGAAGACGCGGCAGACGGAGCGGCAAAGGTAGTTCTGAATCATGAGGAATTGCAGACAGATGATTCTGTAAATATCTCACTGAGATCGTACCAATGGATGCCGGATGAAAGCGGATTGATTCTCAGGGGAAGCGGAGATGTTTGGTGGTATTCTATCGCCGAGGAGAAACTGACACGCCTGACATCGACTGAGGCGAAAGAGGAGGAAGTGCAGATATCACCGGACAGCCGCAACGTCTCGTATGTCCGGGAGTATAACCTGTATGTAACCAATTTATCCTCCGGAAAAGAGATAGCCCTGACTACAGACGGAAGCGACCAGCTTTTCAACGGAAAGCTGGATTGGGTCTATCAGGAGGAACTGGTCGGCCGGGGAATATTCAAGGGATATTGGTGGAGCCCGGACTCCAGACACATCGCCTACCTGCAGTTCGACGAATCGCCGGTGCCGGATTATCCGCTGGTGGATGAGATTCCGTATCATCCTGACCTGGAAATTATGCAGTACCCGAAAGCAGGCGATTCCAACCCGATTGTGAAACTGGGGGTGGTGAACATCGGCAAGGCTCCCAAAACAGTCTGGATGGATGTGGGGGAAGAGACAAACCAGTATATTCCCCGCGTCTACTGGGCTCCCAACGGAGATCATCTGGCGTTTATGCGACTGGACCGGTATCAGCAACATCTGGAATTTCTTCTGGCTGATATCAGTGATGGAACGAGCCACCTAATCCTTGAAGAAAAGGATCCGTACTGGATAAACATTGAAGATCAGGTGCATTTTTTCGGCGATTCGGAACGGTTCCTCTGGGGTTCGGATCGGTCCGGGTTCCGGCATGTATACCTGTATGATTTTGACGGAAATTTGCTGCACCAGTTAACGCAGGGTGAATGGGTCGTCACGGAATTCGTCGGCGTGGATGAGCAAAATAACCAGGTCTACTTTCTCGCCAATAAAAAGGACGTGAAAGAGCGGCAACTGTACCGGGTGAATTTCGATGGAAGCCAACTGACCCGTCTCACTGAAAAGGCAGGAACTCATGGAGTTGAACTCTCACCGCAACGGCAGTACTACATAGATAAGTACAATGATGTGCTGACCCCGACGCAACAGAATTTGTACTCCAGTGATGGAAAATTGGTGCGACGGCTTTCCAAAGAATCGAAGGCTCCGCTGGGTGAGTACGATCTGCAAATGCCGGAATTTTTCACCTTTCAGGGAGACAGCGGCATTACATTTTATGCTTCAATGTTGAAACCGCCGAATTTTGATTCGGCGAAGGAGTATCCGGTGTTAGTGTATGTCTACGGCGGACCGCACGCCCAGGTGGTGCGGCGGAGTTTCGGACGAAAACGCAATCTCTGGCATCAGATGCTGGCGCAGAAGGGCTACATCATTTTTAGCATGGATAACCGGGGATCGTATGGCCGGGGGCATCACT
>JAANXI010000120.1 GCA_018263365.1 Fidelibacterota bacterium
AAAGGACCTGGACGCATCTCCGGCTGTTGAAGAAACAGAAAGTCCAACTGTTGAATCAATTTGAATCGCTCCTCTATATCAGCCATACTCAATTAATACGTGCGTGTCGTAGCACGGTTCCTGAAGGAATCTGATCGGAAGAAGCATGAGCAGGTTTTATCCATGAAAAATAGGCAGAAAGGATACTGCCCCTGAAAAAGCCGTGTCTGAGGGGATGCTGATAAGAAATACCCGTGTAAGTTATGTAATAACAACATTATGTAGAGACACACCCTGGCGTGTCTTTCCGCAAGGAGTTTTGATTCATATCCTGCCGGGTTTCAGTCCGGAACACTCCCCGGGACCTTCTGCATTGGAATACCGTTCAAATTCAGGAATAATTCAGGCTAGGAGAATGGGACGAAGGGAGTGGGTTGAAACAGACGTGGTACATACCAAATAATGAGTGAGTTCATAGCCATAAAAACTATTATATACAAAAAGGGGGCGGAATATTCCGCCCCCCTCTCATATCAATTATCTTTGGGAATTGAAACTATTCACACTCTCCCGCATTATCGATGATCTCCAGACGGTGTTCAGCCACCGGGCGCCACTGCGCGTCGGATTTCGCCTTATTCCACGCGGCCTTTGCGGCTTCCGCATTACCCAAATGACATTCCGCATCACCCAACAGCACAAGCGCCGGTGCATAGTTCGGTTTTAATTCCAGGGCATTGGCAGCTGTTTCCTTTTGCTTTTGATATTCGGATAACTCGTGATATGCGTCCGCCATGCGGTAGTACACATTTGCATTCGTTTTATTGAAAGCAAGCGCCGTTGAAAATCGATCGATTGCCTGCTGATATTTTTCTTGTTTCATCAGGACCAATCCAAGGCCTTCATACGCATTCGCATTCTGTGGATTGACCTGGGTTGCCTGCTGCAATGCCTCCAGAGCCTCGGGATATCGCTCCATCTTGAGTAACAATAATCCTTTTTCAACAAAGGCCTTGTCATAGTTTGCATTGATCTCTGCCGCTGTAGAAAATGCATTCAGCGCCTGGTTATCTCTGGCGATACTTTTATAGGCGATTCCCAGGGCGAACCACGCTTTCTCGTAAGTTGAGTCGATTTCGATAGCGGACTGATAATGGTCGATAGCCTCCTGCACATTGCCCCGCCGCCGGGAAATAATCCCAAGCATATACTGGGCCTGTTTGAAATCGGGATCAATTTGGAGGGTCCGTTCAAATTCATCGGTCGCTCCGGACAGATTACCACGGCGATAATTATCTATGCCATTCTGAAAATGTGATTTCGAAAAATTCTCGAAGGCACTGATATATTTGTTATTCCCGGGATCGTTTTCAATGGCCTTTTCGAAATTTTCAATGGCCAGTTCGGTATTATCCTGCGCCCGGTAAATTAATGCTTTATGATAAAAAGCCGGTGCAAAATTCGGGAACGTACTCAGAACGGTATCAAACTTTTTTATTGCCTCCTCATAGTTTTGGGAACGCAACGCTTCCACACCATCCTGAAAAGTTTGCACCAGTTCTGAAAGGCTCTTGAAGCGCACCCGATATTCTTCGTTCTCCGGTTCAACTTCAATGGCTTTTCTGAGGTATTTTTGTGCCTGGGTTAGATCAAATAAATTATTTTCAACATCACTGAGACGCGCATAGGCGCCGGCCTGAGAACTGTCTTTGACGGTAATCGCCCGAAAATACGGTTTGGCTGCGCTGTATTCCTGTTGTTCAAATAGTTCATTTCCCTTTTCCATTAAATCGGAGACAGACATCTCCATAATATGCTGTGGAATCGGGGGCTGCTCCGCTTCCTGATTCTGGGCTATAACCGTTCCTGAAAGCAACAGAACGCAACCGACTGTCATCATGCTAACCGTTTTCGTAAATCGTTTCCAGTACATTAGAGTTTATCTCCTCCTTCAATCATTCCATTCTGGTTGGTACGCCCTATTCTTTGCATAAGAATAGATAAAAACAAATACCCATCTCAACGGTGGGTATTGGGTCGTATTAATTTTTCACGTGAGTGCCGAAGGCGGGATTCGAACCCGCACACTCGTGAGAGTACTGCCCCCTCAAGACAGCGTGTCTGCCAGTTCCACCACTTCGGCGAACCATCATGTATTTAGTTGCTTCCTTCGTTTTCCGGATTCTGCTGCGGAATCGGTGTTCCCTGACTTCCCGGGGTTTCAACCGGCGCCAATCCCTGTGAACCTTCCTCAGTTCCCGACGGTTTCGGTAACGGTGTCCCTGGAGTCAATTCCTGTTGTTGTGCAGCTTCCTTTACCACACTTTGCTGGGTAGCAGATTGGTCGCCCACAAGATTAATAACCAGGGCGAGCAGCATAAATACCACTGCCAACCCTACAGTTAATTTCTGTAAAAAACTGGCAGCGCCACGCCCACCGAACAGGGCCTGGGAACCGCCACCGCCGGCGCCACCAAAGGCGCCAGCCAGGCCGCCCCCCTTGCTTGATTGCATTAAAATTACCACAACCAACAGAATTGCGACGATCACGTGTAATATGATTAAAAACGTGTACAAAAGTCCTCCTAGCTTAGTTCAGTTGCGATTGCAACTAACTCAGTAAATTTGTCGACATCCAGACTCGCCCCACCGATTAATCCGCCATCAATATCAGCATTTCGGAGGAGCGATTCGGCGTTAGCCGGTTTCATGCTTCCTCCGTACAAGACCGTGGTTTCCTGTCCGATTCCATCCTGAATATTTTCTTTTAACCACCCACGGACAAATTGATGCGCCTCCACGGCCTGTTCCGGTGTCGCATTTACGCCGGTACCAATAGCCCAAACCGGCTCATAGGCAATTGTCACATTCTGCATCTGAGCAGTATCAATTCCGTCGAGAGCGCCTCTCATCTGTTCATCCAGTACCGTTTCTACTTTGCCGTCCTTCCGCTCCTCAAGCGTCTCACCAATGCAGACAATCGGTTTCAATTCGTGTCGAAGAGCTGCTTCTACTTTTTTTCCAACCGTTTCATTGGTCTCGCCAAACAGCTGCCGCCGCTCCGAGTGCCCCAAAATAACATAGGAGCATCCAGCGGATTTTACCATCGCCGGGGCGATTTCGCCGGTAAAAGCGCCCTCCTCTTCCCAGTGCATGTTTTGTGCGCCGAGACCTATTCTGTTACCGGTCAGCGTCTCTCTGATTTGAAAAAGCGATGTAAACGGAGCACATAATATAATACCAACCGTACTGTTCTCCAATATTTTGTTCTGGAAATTCTTCCCAAACGCGGTTGATTCCTCAACCGTTTTATGCATCTTCCAATTACCTGCTATTACCTTTTGTCGCTGCATATAACTCCTTGACTCCCGTACTGTTAATTTTCGAGTGCTTCGATGCCTGGCAGGGTGTTACCGCTGAGTAATTCCAGGGATGCCCCACCACCGGTGGAAACATGTGAGACGTTCTCCATCAGATTGAATTGCCGGATTGCCGAAGCACTGTCTCCGCCGCCGATGATCGTAGTCGCGCCGTTTTCGGTCGCCTCTGCTAATGCATTAGCGATTGCCCTTGTTCCATCGGCAAATTCCGGCACCTCAAAAACCCCCATCGGGCCATTCCACAAGATGGTTTTGCTTGTGAGGATTTTTTCTGTAAAATCCTCGATTGTACGGGGACCGATATCAAGACCCATCTCATGTTCGGCGATATGATCGATTGCAAGGGTCGAGGTCGGGATCCCCTCTTCCGGATGTGTTGCCGCGATACAATCAGAGGGTAATATAAAATCCAGTTCCTCTTCTTCTACCCGGCTTAATACATTTTTGGCGACATCCAGTTTTTCCTCTTCTAACAACGAGCCGCCAATCTCAAGCCCCTTTGCTTTGAGAAAGGTGTATGCCATCCCACCGCCGACGAGCAACGAATCCACGGAATCCAGCAACTTATCGATCAAATCGATCTTGCCAGAGATTTTTGCCCCGCCCATAATGGCCACATACGGAGGTTCAGGATTTTCCAACTTCTCCACCAAAAACTTCATTTCCTTCTGAATCAGGTATCCGGCGACTTTTTCATCAAAATATTCCGTGACGCCAACTGTGGAAGCATGGGCCCGGTGTGCCGTGCCAAAAGCATCGTTGACATAGATGTCAGCCAGGTCGGCTAGTTTCTTCGCAAAGGCGGCATCATTTGCCTTTTCTTCAGTGTGGAAGCGCAAATTCTCCAACAGCAAAACCGAACCCGGATCGATATTGTTGGCAAAATTTTCCGCGATGGTTCCAACGCAGTCATCAGCAAATTCAACCTGACAATCGAGGATTTCCTGTAAATGCTTGTATACTGGCACTAGGCTCAGTTCCGGGTCGACTTTCCCAGATGGCCGCCCCAGATGGGACATCAGGATGGCAATCCCACCATCAGTAACCACCTTAATTATCGTCGGAAGCGCCGATTGAATCCGGTAATCATCCATGATTTTCCCAGCCTGATCCAGCGGGACATTAAAATCAACCCGGATAAGCGCACGTTTACCTTCAAAATTTACATCGTCAATGGTCTGAAAATTCATGAGTGGTTCTCTCGCCTATACTGTTAAATACTTGGTTAATTCATAGAGTGCTTCGGTGACGACCTTTAATTCGCCAGTGGCCTCCGCAAGCGGAACATTGACAATGTTATCCCCTCGCAACGCTGCCATTTGTCCAAAATTCTTATTAGCGACCATATCCGCTGCTTTTAGTCCAAACCGGGTAGAGAGCACTCTGTCGCGGGCAGTCGGTGTCCCTCCACGCTGGATATGTCCAAGAATAACGGACCGCGTTTCCAGGCCAACCGATTTTTCTATCTGGTCAGCCAGGATATCGGCAATCCCGCCAAGTTTGACATGCCCAAACTCATCGACGGATTCATCTTTGGTGATAAAATCGTCCCGGTCTTCCATAGTAGCACCTTCTGCAACAACAACGATGTGGTTTTTCTGACCAGCGTCGGTGGATTTCCGCAGCCGCTCATTGACGTCCTTCATGGAGAACGGAAATTCCGGCAGCAAAATAATATCCGCCCCGCTGGCAATTCCACTGTGCAGCGCAATCCAGCCTGCGTGACGGCCCATCACCTCCACCACCAACGTCCTGTGATGGGATGCGGCGGTCGTGCGACATCTGTCAATGGCATCTGTGGCAATGGATACAGCCGTGTCAAAGCCGAAAGTGTAATCCGTACCGTTCAAATCATTATCAATGGTTTTGGGAACCCCAACCGTCGGCACATTGTGTTCTTCGTACAACCGGGTTGCAGCGCCCAGCGTATCGTCACCGCCAATTGCCACGATGGCATCAAAACTGTTTGCCTTAATGGTTTCCAGTGTACTTTTGAGCTGCGACTCATCCTTAAAAGGGTTGGTGCGGGAGGTGTTGAGCATGGTGCCCCCCTGCTTCAGAATGCCTTCGACTTCAGCGATACTCAGCGGAAACGTTTCGTTATCAACCAATCCGCGCCAGCCATCGCGGATCCCGTGTACTTCGTAATTATATTCGGAAATCATTTTGCGGGTTGCCGCCCGGATGACAGCATTCAATCCCGGACAATCACCGCCCCCGGTCAAAATCCCAACTTTCATACATGCCTCCGTCCGCAATAATTCCAAAAATTCAAAATCTGTGCAATCATAAAAGCTTACTCAGGGTATCCTGAAATTACAAGTAAAATTCGGAAAAATTGGGAGCACTTTCACGCCTCGAGCGGGGCTGTTGCAAGGGTTAACCCATAGACTGTTGTGGAGTATTTTTTTCGCAGTGACCTGGCAGCGCTTTCCAGCGTCGCGCCTGTGGTGAATACATCATCAATCAGCAAAATTGTCTCGTTTTCGGAGAGTGTAACCTGGGGATGCACCTGAAACGCACCCATAAGGTTTTCGTGTCGTTCCGTGCGGGACAATTTGGTCTGGGTTTCGGTGAATCTCCGTCTGACAATGCCGGTAGCATCTACAGAAACACTCAATGCCTCTCCCACTCCACGGGCAATTGCTGCCGCCTGATTATAGCCCCGGGCACGCTGTTTAGTCGGGTGAAGCGGTACAGGGAAAACGCGATCAACTGAACTGAGCCATGGCAGTTTAATTCTCGTTGCGATGAACTGCCCCAAATATTCTCCCAGTGATGGCTTTCGCTGGTACTTCAGTGCATGGATTAAACTTTGAACCTGTTCCTGAAAAGTCCAGTAGCTGCAAACGGATTCAAGCGGGGAATCGTCTGATTTGTGCCATACATGAGGCAGATGGGGTTCCCTGGTGATGGGAATTTGCTCCAAACAATTGTCGCAAACCAGCCTGTCATTTGTTTGCAGGTGATGGTCGCCTAACAGACAATACCGCAGAAAGAGCAGTTCGGATAACACCGAACCGGTCTTCCGAAAGATTCCCAGGAGACTCTGATCTGTTATTTTGAGTGAAGGTGCGATATCAATCCGCTGATATTAACCCGGCCGCCCCGATAATCGCCGCCGATTCGCCCAGTTGGGACCGGACAATTTGTAAATGTTCCTTCGGATTCGGATTCACGTATTTATCCATGGTGTCTGTAATACTTTCGATAAAGAAATCCCAATCATTGGCAATGGAACCACCGACTACTATAAAATCGGGATCGAGCAGGTTGGCAAACATTGTGAAAGACTTCCCCACATGCATCCCGAATTCTTCAAA
>JAANXI010000121.1 GCA_018263365.1 Fidelibacterota bacterium
TCCACCTATGGGGGTCGATCGTACAGGAATACCGTGGGTATGTCAGGCGAAACTATCCCGGACCTTATAATACCGGAAATATCGGATACGGCAAAGATTATCATTACGACTGGAATTTTCAGATTTCCCCGCCGCCATTGTATCCGGTCATTCGTACCGAATCGGGGTACACCGACATGAAAGTAACAGACTTATCAGTAGAGGGTTAGGAGTAAACAACGACGTATGAATGTAGGGATTGATATTGGACGCAAAGAGGTAAAGATTGTCCGCTTGGAAAAGGCCGGCAAAAAATTCAAATTAGTGGATCATGGCGCCCGGGAGATTATGGAGGGCGTGAAGAAGTATGATCCGGAACAGGTGAAAAACGCCCATATTGTTGCGGCAATCTCGAGTTTGCTGGATGATATGGGAGTCAAACCGAAGCGGATTAAGAACCTGGCGTCATCCATGAGTGGGCGGCATATCAACATCAAGCAAATCCAAACGGTGGAGATGCCGGCGGATGAGCTGGAGTCGTCCCTCCAGTTCGAAGCGCGAAAACATATTCCACTGGATGGTACAGACGCTGTAATGGATTTTCAGATACTGGGGGAAGATCCCAAGGAGCTGGACAAGATCAACGTCCTGTTAATCGCCAGCACAAAAAAATCGCTGGAAAATCATCTGGACATTCTCGAAGGGACCAACATTAAACCCGGCGTGGTGGATGCCGATCCGCTGGCATTAACCAATGCCTTTATTGCCGCCCAGGATATGCCGGATGACGGGGCGATCGTGTTGGCGAATGTGGGGGCGTTGTCGACGACACTCGTGGTGTGGGGCCGGCAACAGCAGTTTTTCACCCGGGAGATGAATATCGGTGGGCATCATTTTACCACGGCGATTATGGACCAGGTCGAGCTGAGCTATAATGAAGCGGAAAAACAAAAGATTGATCAGGGCGTCTCTGTATTGCAGAGCGTTGATGGAGATAGTGGAGAAGAGGCCTATGCAATCGAAGTGGAAACCCGGACTATTTTTGATAATTTTGTTGAGGAACTTCGCCGGTCCCTGCGGTATTATGTGAAACAAACCAATCAAAGTTTTTTTCATAAAGTATCATTAACCGGCGGGTCCGCTCCATTGCCGGGACTAGCCGAGTTTGTTTCCGACAAATTAAGTGTACCAGTAGAAATTTATAATCCGATGTTGCAGTTACAATCTGATGAAGTTGCCGCAGTGCAAAATCCCAGTAAGTATAGTGTTGCAATCGGTTTAGCCATACGAGGAAATAACTAGGACATGGTGGATTTAATACGTATTAATCTGAACAAGGGGGAGAGCCACGCCTCAAAGGTAGAGCGTCTGAAAGAACGCGGCCGGTGGGTCATCTTTGGAGTGATTATTATAGTACTCATTGGAATGAATGTAGGCGCGTATTTCTATAACCAAAAAATGGACACCCTGATTGAGAACCGGGAACAGAAAATTGAAGAAGTGCAGACAAAACTCCGGGCTCTCAAGCAGGAAGGGATGAATTTATCCAAAAATGATATTAATTCCCTGTACCAGCTGGAGGAAGAGCGCACCTTCTGGGCGGCCAAACTGCAGGCGCTTGCACAGAATGTTGCCAATGATATGGCGCTGACCGAAGTGGAATTTCAGCATGGACGATTTATCATGAGTGGCATCACCCGGATATACCCCGGTGAGCGGGAATTCGATATCGTCAACAATTTTACCGAGGAATTGCAATATGATCCGGTATTCTCAAAGCAATTTGGCCGGGTCAAATTACTGAGTTACAGCAGAGAAAATGTCCGATCCCAGGATATTGTATCCTTCCAGATTGAAGCCGAATTGCCTGCCGGAGGCGTCAGTCGGAGTCGTTCTCAGACCCAGAGAGAGCCGATTGTTGTGGGAGGGGATTCCTGATGATCCGTAATGCAATTCTGTTCATTTTACTCGTTGTGATGTCAGTCGGGTTCTGGATCCAGGCCAAGGGAATTTACGGCGATAAGCCTGATGATTTTCTGGATGCCCAGGAGGAACTCGAGGAGTTGAATGAGCAGCTAATTACCGCGCAAATTCTTTCAAAAAAACTGGACCGGGTCTATACCTTGTTTGAGCGGAATCTGGCGTTATCCAAGCGGGATTCCCTGGCCGAAGACGCCAGCCTTCCCTTTTTAAATACGCTCACGCAAATGCTGGAAAATTTGGATATTCAGCTGCTAAGCCTGGAACCGAAACCCCGCAGTGAACAGGGTGAATACATCGAAGCGCCCTACCAGATCACTATCCAGTGTACTTTTGAGCGGTTCGGGAAACTGGTCGCCGAACTGGAAAAATCTCCCCGGTTAATTGATATTGAGGAATTTTCACTTCGCAACCCGGTGGAGCGTATTCGGCGCGCCCGTACCGCTGAAGACCTGAATACTCCCACTATTGAGATGCAAATTACTACGATCACCCTCGTGAAAAATGCCGCAAGGAGAATGTAGGATATGAAGCGGGTGTTGTTTCTTTGGAATGTATTAGTTGTATTAGCAGTCATAGCAATTATTGCGTCAGGTTTTCGCCTGTACTCAATGCACAGTGATGTGCAACGGTACCAACGGGCTGCAGAAAACACGAACTTCGGGACTGATCAGGAACTGGATTCGCTGATCACCTATTTGGAAGGCAATCTGCAAAAACGAGAACTGTTTCAGTTTGATATCCGCAATAAACCAGTGTTATTATCGAATGTCATCTTCCTGAATGAAGAATTGGCAGCCACTCAGCAACGAAATATAATTCGCGTATCAGCAATTGTCGGCGGAAGGACGAATCAGGAGCCAGGGAATTCCCCCAAGCAGCGATCGTATGTCTCGGTCAAAACAAATACATTGAACGCACGGGAAGAACCCTCACTTGATGCGCCGATTGTAACTAAACTAAGCCGGGGAGATCGCCTTCCCGTGTTAAACGAGAACGAAATGTGGTATCAGGTGCTGGTGAAGGATGATAATGCTGCCTGGGTGTATAAAGATTTAGTATCGGATCAATTTCTTGCGACAGCAGAGTACTCTCTCGTTGGGGAAAACGGAGCCATTGCCCTCGTACAGTACAAAGGAGAGAATTATCGTCTGGGCATTGGAGACACCCTCGCAGGGGGGAGAGTGGTGGCGCTAAAACCTGAAGCGATGGTAATGGAAATGCATAACCGGAGAATGACTTTTCCCGTCCTTGGACTCTCAATGACTCCGGACGAAGCTGAAAAATATCGAGTAGACTAAAGGAGAAAACATGCTGTATCGGAACGCCTACTGGGTGAAAGTATTATGTGCGTTAATTCTGATAATGGGAACCATAGCAGGTAGTGTCGGTATTGCCCAGACAACGGGGACAACGGCGCCTGAGGAGAACGAGGAGCTTGGCAATGTGGTTACGGTTCATGCGGAGGATGCTGAACTGGCAAGTATCCTTTCCTTGTTAGCTGAAAAAAGCGGATATAACATAGTCACCGGCCCGGATGTCAATGCCAAAGATAAAATTTCATTACATCTGGTTGATGTTCCAATCAATCAGGCGGTTAATCTCGTGGTCCGTGCGGCAGGTTTGAGCTATGAAATTGTCGGGAGTTCTTTCCTCGTGGCTAGTAAAACCAAACTGAAAGAGGAAGTGGGAATTGGCCCGAATATTATTCATCTCAAATATGCGAATGCAGCAGAGGTGGCAAACTTTTTAACGAATTTAACGGAAGAGATTTCCGTCGATAGCACCGGCAATAACCTGCTGGTGAATTCCAGCCCAAAGATTTTGGATGAAATTCGCAATATTGTGGAACAAATTGACGTGCCTGCAATACAAATTATGCTGGAAGCGCGTCTCATCGAGGTGGCCGTTTCAGATGAGGAACAGTTGGGAATCGATTGGTCAAAACTGAGTAAGCTGACAACAATTATGGCCGAGACCGGAGAGCCGCCATATCCGGGAGCCGGGAGCCTGGTTCCGGGCGTTTCCTTTCAGAATTTCCAGGGAGCGCTGCGCGAAAGTTACAGCCCCTTGCCAACCGGTGAGGTTCCTCAGGAGATGTATTTCCAGCGAATCTCCGGTTTTGACAATATCGGGCACTTTAGCCGCCAGTTGACAGCCTTTGATCTGACGCTGGACTTTTTGATGAAACATAATAAGGCGGAAATTCTGGCAAATTCCCAGGTTGTTACGCTGAATGGGCGGGCCGCACAAATATCGATGGTGGATATCGTGCCGTATATCCTCTCCGCCGGCGGCGTTGGCGGTCAAGTCCAGGTGCGCCGGGAAGAGGTCGGGATCAAACTGGATATCCTGCCGACGGTAAATAAGGACGGCTATATTACGACCAAAGTCACCCCCGAGGTCAGTTCGATTTTTGAATTTATCGGGCCGGATAAAAACATCCCCTGGGTGAAAAAACGAATTTCCACCACGACTATCCGCGTAAAAGATAACGAGACTATTGTCATCGCCGGATTACTTGGAGTAGACCGCAAAACCGTGCGACACCGTGTACCGATTTTGGGCTCTTTGCCTTGGGTTGGAACGCTGTTTCGCCACAAGAATATGGTGGATCAGAAAACAGACCTGGTTATACAGGTAACTCCGCACGTAATCAAAGATAATTATACGGGTATTGACAAAACGCCGAACATTCAGATGTTTGAACAGAGTGTTCGGGAAAAATCCGAACTGGAAAAACGGCAGCTGGAAGAATTGCAAATAGAGCGACAAGAAGAGTTACAGGAACAACAGCCTGAACAACAGGATGAAAACGCTGCCACCGAATCCGGTTCATAGCGTGTAAGTGGGAAAAGAGGTTTATCATGAAATTTAATAAAAAATATTTGTGGATAGCCGTAGCGGCCCTGGGAATGTTTATAGGGTTGACTCATTGTGATTACCGTACCCCTAGTACCCCGGATGATAATATGGTTTCCTATAGATTATCTGCCGAGGCAGACAGAGATACTATTTATGCGGATAACGGAAAAAGTGTGGCCAGAGTTCAGGTCAGTTTACGGAATGTAGAGCAGGAGCCGCTTGCAAACGAAACGATAAATTTTTCGGCGAATTCGGGGCTTATAACGAGTTCTGCTGTTACCAACAGCAGCGGACTGGCAACCGGGACATTCGATGATAAAGGCGATGTTCAGGATAGCGTACAGATAGTTGCGCGGTTTACTGACGAGGACGAGAACACGAAGCGCGATACAGTGTACGTCACGGTATTACCCATTTCAGAACTGGTAGAAAATATCAGGTTTACGGAAGTGGGTGACGTGGTTGTAAACAATCCAACACAATCGTATGCTGTGCCAATTACAGCGCAAATACTGGATAACGCACCCTCTCCCATTGGGAATGTACCGGTACACTTTGAACTCGTGAACAAGGATGATCCCCTGGGAACATTGAGTACAGGAGTGGATACCTCGGATGGGAACGGCCGGGCGACGATCACGTTTTCCTCATATCCAGGGGTGTTGGGAACCGTGGGCATTGCCGCCAACATTATCCGGGAGGACGCGGAGTCGGCCATGAGTAAACAGGGGGCGCAATTCGATTTGTCGGGGTTCCCGAAAGCCGCGAATACGATAGTGTTTACGGATACACTCCGCTTTGAGTTGGTGTCTCCAGACCCTTACACGATGGTCCTGGTCACTGATCGCGATACCATCTTTGTCGATGGCGGACAAACGGTCGCCAGGATTCAGGCTGCTGTGAAAGACGCAAATAACCAGCCCGTCAGAAATGCGTCGATACAATTTTCGTCTACCCAGGATATTGGAGTTATTAACTCACCGGTGAAAACGGACTCTTCCGGAGTGGCGACGGCGACCTTTCGTGATTTCGGCGACCCGGATTTGACAGGGACAACAACTATCCAGGCGACATATATACATCAGTATAATGGTGAATTAGATCGGAAGAGCA
>JAANXI010000122.1 GCA_018263365.1 Fidelibacterota bacterium
TCCTTTCGATTATTGCAATCGCGGGGGTTACGATTATCTATACATTTATCGGCGGTATTAAGGCCGTGGTCTGGATGGACGTGATGCAGATGGTCGTCTATATCGGCGGGGCGCTGTTTGCCGTCGGCATTATGTGGAATCATCTGCCCAATGGCATTGCCGGCGCAATGCATCTTGCTTCGGAGTCGGGCAAGCTGGAGTTCATCCGCTGGGGCTTTGATATGTCGTTTAAGGATTTTATCGCGCAACCGTATACCTTTTTCACTGCGCTCATTGGCGGGGCGGTCTTTTCTGTTGCATCCCACGGAACAGACCAATTGATCGTACAGCGCCTGCTAACCACCCGGAACCTGAAAAACAGTCAAAAGGCATTGATCGGCAGCGGATTCGTGATTTTTCTCCAGTTCAGTCTGTTTCTGTTTATCGGGCTCCTACTATTTGCGTTTTATGATGGACAGACAGCAGTCCAGCTGGGACTGGCTACCAATGATGAGATCTTCGCCAAGTTTATTGTAGAAGAACTCCCGGTCGGCCTGTCAGGGCTAATTGTGGCCTCGCTGTTCGCCGCGGCGATGAGCAGCCTGAGTTCATCGCTAAATTCGCTGGCCTCATCCACCACCATGGATTTGTATAAACCGTATTGGGGAAAAGACAATTCGAAGGAGAAAGACCTGAAAATTTCCCGGATAATCACGGTGGTTTGGGGCGTTATTCTCACCGGGTCGGCATTTTTCTTTGCAGTATTACAGTTGGGCGCCACCGAAGAACAACCGGCGGTAGTGGAACTGGGCCTGGGGATCGCGTCCTATACATACGGTGGATTACTCGGTGCATTTACCCTGGGGATTCTCTCAAAACGACCACAACGGTTCGATGCAGTGCTCGGTTTTTTCATCGGTTTAATTTCCTTATTGTTTATGGTAAAAGGACCGATTCAGGAGCTGCTTCCCGGAGAGGGCCTGGCCATCGCCTGGCCGCTGTACACTTTAGTTGGCAGCGTGATAGTGGTAATTGCCGGGAATCTTTCGTTCTTTATCCGCTCCCGTTTTGGCGCATCAAATACGGATGAGGTTGCAGAATAATGAAGCCGACTGAGCCGCTCACCGACATTTTGAATGACGACTCACTGATTGATGAAATTGTTCATGAGTATGGTACGCCGACTTACGTCTATTCGGCAGACCGGATTCGGGAGAAAATCCGGGCGCTGAAATCCAGTATGAAGCAGCATTTACCCTCTTCCCGGCTGTTGTACGCCGTCAAGGCGAACCAGAATCCGGTGTTATTGCAATTAATGCAGGATTGCGAACCGTCGTTGGGATTTGATTGTTCGAGTCCGGGCGAGCTCAAAACTGCCATGGATATCAACGGCGAAAACACCCATTTCATTTATACCGGTAACTATGAATCGTACGCTGACCTTGAATACGTACTCAGAGCAGATATTCCAGTAAATTTCGATGATATCACTTCATACCAGAGATGTCGTGAACTGGGTCTGCCCGAAGTAGTCTCGTTTCGGGTGAATCCCGGTGAAGGCAAAGGCGCGTTTCCGGGGATTACCACCGCTGGCAAAGATGTAAAATTCGGTATCCCGCGTGCAAATATTGCTAAAGCCTATCAAATGGCTATTGACGATGGCGTTGAGCGGTTCGGGCTCCACACGATGGTTGGGTCAGGAATACTCGACAATGATTATTTTCCATGGAACTGCCGGCGTATGCTGGAAATTGCCAGAGAACTGGAAGCAGATATTGGAATCAATTTTGAGTTTTTCGATATGGGGGGCGGATTCGGTATTCCGTATCGGGAAGAGGACGAACCGCTCAATTCTGACCGAATTTTTTCGGGTGTCGGGACGGCAGTCCGGGAATTCTATCCGGAAAATCCGCCGGTTATTGCCTATGAACTCGGTCGATATATTATCGGCGATGCAGGGTTTATTTTGGCATCCGTCACCGGGACGAAAGAGAGCGACAAATATTTTGCCGGGCTGAACATCGGCATGAACCACTTTATGCGCCCGGCGCTGTATAATGCTTATCATCGGATTGTCCCGCTGGGAGAGGCTGCCAGCCGGGAGCCGCGCACGACGGACATTACCGGACAAATCTGCGAAAACACGGATCGAACCGGGCGTAACAGGCATATCCCTGAGCTCCATGTGGGAGATCATGTGGCGATAATGGATGCCNGCGCGTATGGATTTTGTCTGGCCAGCCAGTACAACGGACGACCGCTTCCGGCTGAAGTGCTAATTGAGCACCAAGTGCCACATCTCATCCGACAACGCGAATCACTGGACGATTTAAATCGCGATATCGTTATACCTGAAATTCCAAAATAGAGTTGAATTCAATGAAACGACTTCTATATATAATTATTGGAATAATTACGCTGTCTGGTAGTCTCTACAGCCAGACGGGTTATCACAGCATCCACCAGTTGCAGCATAATAAATACAAAAGTCAAAATTTTCAGCAGGAAGTTCCTGTGCTGACCAAACAAGATATTCCGTTCCGGGAGCGGAGTGTCGATCTTGACCGGGAGGTCTTTGGCTTTCATCCGTATTGGATGGGTACGGCCTGGCAGAATTACAATTTTAATCTGTTGAGTACGGTGGCGTTCTTTGGTGTGGATGTGAATGTGAACGGTTCGCTTGGCAATGATCATGGGTGGCCCGTCAACTCGCTGATAAGTACGGCTCATCAGCATGGTGTTAAGGTCGTACTGGTTGCGATTCTATTCAACGGTAACGACATAGCGACATTGTTAAATAGCGAAACAAATCGTCAAAACCTAATCGACAACCTGCTAACATCCGTGCAAAATGCCGGAGCCGATGGAGTAAATATCGACTTTGAGGGAATGCCCTCAGGCCAGAAGACAAATTTTGTGACTTTTATGACTGATTTGACAAACGCATTCCATGATGCTATCCCGAATTCATCGGTCACAGTGGATACGCCGCCAGTCGACTGGAGCAATAATTTTGATTATGACGGTCTGGCCGATGCCTGCGACGGCTTGATGATTATGGGCTATCCTTATCACTGGGACGGCTCATCCACCACCGGCCCGGTTTCTCCGCTGTATGGGCCGGGCAGTCTGAGCGTCAGCTGGACAATCCAGGATTACCTGAGTAAAACCGGTGATGCCGCAGAAAAACTTATTATCGGCCTGCCGTATTATGGATTTGAGTGGCCTGCTTCTGGTGCTGGAGCAGGAGCACAAACAGAGGGAAGCGGTGAAGTCATTCTCTATAGTGAAGCAAAACCGCTGGCAGAGACTTTTGGACTGCTCAGAGATACCGACAGCGGAGAAATCCCGTGGTACAGGTATCAGGACAATGACCTGTGGTATCAGGGATGGTTCGACGACAGCCTGAGTCTTGCCGTTAAATACCAATATGCTTTGCAGGAAGACCTGGCAGGCGTGGGTATCTGGGCGCTCGGATATGACGGTCAGCACACGGAATTGTGGGGCGCATTGGCGGATCATTTTGCTGGTGATTCACTTCCGCCGAACGCACCACAAAATTTTTACTCAGTGGTGAACTCTTCCGGAAATGTGGAAATAGGGGTTTCCTCTATTTCCAATGCGACAGAGTATGTGATTTATTCTTCGGGAAATGGGCGAGATTTCACCGAATACGATAGTTATGCCAGCCCGCTAAATGTGATTTCAGACTTGCAAAATGATTCATTGGTATACCTCCGGGTGACTGCCAGGAATAGCACTGGCGAGAGTAATCCCACAGAGGTCCTGGCAGTCGTTCCCGGCACAAGTGAACCAAGGGCACTCGTCGTCAACGGATTTGACAGGATTAACGGGACCACCAACACTCACGATTTTATCCGCCAACACGGCGGGGCGCTCTGGGGGAATGGCGTGGCAGTGGACGCGGCCTCTAATGAGGCGGTCAAAGCTGGAAGTGTATCGCTGGAAGATTATGCCACCGTGGACTGGATTCTTGGCGAGGAAGGTACCTCCACCGATGCGTTCGATGCGGAGGAGCAGACAATCGTTATGAATTACCTGGACAGCGGCGGAAACTTTTTCGTCTCCGGTTCAGAAATCGGGTATGATTTGGCCGGTAATGGCTCCGATGATGATCTGTACTTTTACGAGAATTACCTAAAAGCGGAATACATCTCCGACGCTGCCGGGTATCCGTTATCATTCTTTGGTGAAGGACCAATTTTTGGCTCACTGACGTCTGTCAACTTTGATGACGGTTCACACGGCACTTATCACGTTGATTATCCTGATGGCATCCATCCGGTGGGGAGTGCGGAGACCATTCTGAAATACGACGAATCGGATTACGACACCCAGGGCGGCGCCGGGATTGCTTTTACCGGCTCGTTTAGCCTGGGAGCTCCCGAGGGAAGATTGGTGTACATCTCTCCCGGATTCGAGACAATTTATCCGACGGTATCGCAGCTTGATGTTATGAACAAGATTCTGACTTATTTCGAAGTCCCAACGGACATTGAACACTCCGGCGAACCTATACCGGAGGATTTTGATCTACTGTCAGCCTATCCCAATCCGTTTAATGCGACCGTGACCGTCAGGTATCAAATCCCGGTATCGAATCCGGGCCACATGAAAATCGTCGTGTATGATTTGCTCGGAAGACAAGTCAGGACGCTGCTCGATAAAACTGTCAACACAGGCAAGGGGGGAGTCCAATGGAATGGCAGCAACCAGCATGGAAAATCTGTTGCGACCGGTACGTATCTGATCGTCGCACAGCACAAGAGAGAACACAAAACACTCAAAATTACGCTACTCAAATGAGACAAATTTTTCGCATTTCTGTTCTGGTAATAGTGATGTTGACTTTAAATTCTCTGCCGGCACAGGATTCCGTGAAACACAAAAGCATACACCAGATGCAACATGAACAGTATGCCGACACGAAACAACCACAGGAGATTGTAAATGTCATGCCGGGTATTGAAAATTTAATGACCAATTACATTGATGAACTGCAGGGGAAATCGGTGGGATTAGTCATCAACCACACTGCAGTGGACAAGGATACGGTACATCTGGTAGATCGGCTGTTGGAAGCAGATATTGAGGTGAAAGCCATTTTTGGGCCTGAACACGGGTACCGGGGTGATGCGGCGGATGGCCAGCGTATCAAGGACGGCGTCGATCCGGTTACAGGGGCGAAGGTGTATAGCTTGTATGGAGCCAATCGCAAGCCCTCGACGGAGATATTGGAGGGACTTGACGTGATTCTCTACGATATCCAGGATGTCGGTGTGCGGTTTTATACGTATATCAGCACCATGGGATACACGATGCAGGCAGCGGCTGAAGAAAGCGTCGAGTTTTGGATATTGGATCGTCCCAATCCTATCACCGGAACCAAAGTAGACGGCCCGTCACTCAAAGAGGGGTATGAGTCTTTCGTGGGATTGTATCCGATTCCTGTCCGATATGGGATGACCCCAGGCGAACTGGCACGAATGATCGTCGGTGAAGGGTGGCTGGAATTTCCCAAAGATTTCCAGCCCAAAGTGATCAAACTAACCAATTGGGAACGACATTACTGGTTGGATGAAACGGATGTTCCGTGGGTAGCGCCTTCGCCGAATATGAGTCGCCTTTCTACCGCAACGGTGTATCCCGGACTTTGCTTCATTGAGGGGACGAATATTTCCGAAGGCCGGGGCACTGATCACCCGTTTGAGTGGATCGGCGCGCCGTGGATCGATGGAATGCAACTGGCACAGGAGTTGAATAAAAAACAAATGGCCGGGGTGGTATTCGATCCGA
>JAANXI010000123.1 GCA_018263365.1 Fidelibacterota bacterium
CTTATGCAACGACTGCGCGGTTTTTCGATAATATGCTGTAAATGCATCACGGTCGTCGATGTGGATGTTTTCGTAATCGAATTGCCAGCCGTCTACCTCAAACTTGTTGCCTATCTCCACCAGTTGCGTAATCGCTCTTTCCTGAGCGGTCTCATCCTGAAGAAATTCGTGAAATTCCTCCTGATTAAATCCGGCATTCAGCACCAGCGGTACTATTCGGATATCGTTTTGTTTGGCGAGTTTTAATACCCGGTTGTCCAGGTCGCCCCAAATCACCCCCGATTCTTCGTGATAAAAGGTCTGCGGAGCAACGACGGTTATGTGCTCCAGGTTTTCTTTGAAACTTTGAAATGATTTTTCGCCGTCGACCATATAGAAAATATTTTCGGAGGAATAGGTGGACTGCGCTTTTACGGATTGCAGAAAAATTCCTGCAATTAATATTAGGCAAATCAGAAAAAATCGCGACGCGTTACACATTCGAGAATTCATAATTCTGCTCCATTTTTATTGAAGCGCATTCATATACTCGACAATCTTTGGAATATAAGGGAAGAATTACCGGATGGCATAAGGTAATTGTAAGATCGGTTTTAAAAAGACAGAAAAAATCAAGTCTTGTCGGGACAGGCAAACTCATCTGGCACCTGCCAGACTCAAACAGCGAAGCTTTCCTCAAACCACCACCTCCGGCTTTCCAACTGGCCTCATTTTTAATTTTGGGCGCCGCATTGGCGAACGGAGGAAAGGCAGCACCGGTTGTCTGAATGAATGCAATGACTGAGTTTCCGGTTCTGCCCCGAGTGAGTCACATCAGCGATCAAAATCGAAAACGCAGCCTTTGTTTTTTTCCATTTTTAATGTCGAAGTGTTCAATGCAAGCGTATCAAGACAAAAGTGGAATGCCAAAAGAGATGAATTCAGAATGAATTTTTATTCAATTACACTCTGATACAACTCAACATACTTCCCGGCGCTCACATCCCACGAAAAATCACATCGCATGGCGTTATCCCGGAGAAATTTCCAGAGCGCTTTATTTTTGTATGTTCGAAGCGCTCGTTTAATAGTCTCAACCAACGCTTCGGAAGTGTACTCACTGAATGAAAACCCGTTACCCACTTTGGTCTCGGAATTGAAATCGTCGATGGTGTCAGCCAAACCGCCCGTGGCGTGAACAATCGGAATGGTTCCGTACCTCAGGCTATACATCTGATTCAGACCGCACGGCTCGTATTTGGACGGCATCAGGAACAGATCCGAGCCGGCCTCGATCAAATGCGCCATCGGATTGTTGTAGGCAAAATTGACGGCAACTTTTTCGGGATAGTCCTCTATGGCCTCCGCAAAGAGATAGTGGTATTTCTTTTCCCCGGTACCGAGTATGATCAGTTGTAACTCCAGGGCTAGGATTTCGTCTAAGGCTTCATCGATCAGGTCAAAACCTTTTTGATCTACGAGGCGGGACACCATCCCGATGATCGGCGTGGTCTTCTCCGCCATCATCCGGTTTTTTCGCAATAGTTCGTCCCGGTTTTTGGCTTTGCCAGAGATAACTTTTGCTGAGTAATTGTACGGGATGAGGTCATCATGCTCAGGCGACCACTCGCTGTAATCCACGCCGTTCAGTATTCCGGAAACATCGTCAGCGCGCTCCTTCACTACACCCTGCAGGCCGAAACCGAATTCCTCCGATGACATAATTTCTCTGGCATACGTCGGGCTGACCGTGTTGATTTTATCCGCATATTTCAGCGCAACCTTCATAAAATTGACATCGCCGTTATCTTCGAACGTCTCATTATCCGTGTAGACCGATTTCGGAAATCCGGTCTTCTGTAACACCTGCTTATCGTGTGTTCCCTGATATCCCATGTTATGAATCGTATAGACGCTTTTCATCCCCCGTAAAACCGGGAACTCATCCGCCATTTCTTTTATGTAGGCCGGGAGTAATGCGGTATGGTGATCGTTGCAGTGCAGGAGATCCGGTTTCCAGGAGTCCCCTTGCAGCCATTGGATTATCGCCCGCATGAAAAAGATAAATCGCTCTGCCTCATCGGAATAGCCTTCGCCCGTATTTTCGTCAACATAGATTCCTTCCCGATCAAAGAACTCCTCATTTCGCACAAAGAATACTTCCACATTTTCGGATTCAGGCAGTCTCGTGCTCAGAATGTTGGCTTCGTAGGTACGCGCACCAACCGGTACAGAAAAAGTAGCAACATCTTTTAGTGAATAATCTTTAAAGGCGATACTTTTATACCCCGGAGTAATAACCCGGATATCCACGCCATGATGTTCAAGCGCCTTCGGCAATGCTCCGGCGACATCCGCCAGGCCACCGATTTTGGAAAATGGTGTGACCTCCGCCGTAGCAAACAGGACTTTCATACTTTCTCCTTACTCAGCTTTCGCGATTCAGATCCCTGTAGAAGGAAAAATGAGAAGTACGGTTATAAATTACAAAAGGTAAATTGTTGGGTATGTAAAAAAGATGCCATCTTTTCGAAAGATGGCATCTTTATGTTCCAATTGCCCTTTAAACTCGTTAGTTCATATACTCCGGCACCGGTTCGTCAAACGCCTCATACACCATTCGGAGCGTATCGCAGAATAGTTGGTCAAACACCTCATCGTGATCGGAGTTGTTGTGATGTCCGTACCACCAGAACCAGTCGCTGCCTTCGGCCTGGAGAATGGCCTGTTCCACTTTTTCAGGAATTTCGACGCCTGCTTTCCGCTTGCGCTCTATAAGATTAATCGCCTTATTTAAGGCATCCCAGGCGGCGTTTTTCTCGGGATGACCGATCCAGATGTGAAAATCCGCCCCAATCCAGGAGCCTGGATGCAGCCACTGCAATTTTTTCTCAACGGTGGCCGTTTCAAGATATTCCGAAAATGTGGTAGTCTGAATCCGTTCGGATTGGCCCAGCGATTGATATAACTGGTCAAAAAACGGCTTCCCGTTCTGCTCAAAGTGCTCCCATGCGTTTTCGCCGTCCATAGTCACTACAGCGACATAAGGATAACCGTCGTCCGGCAGTGACTCATCGATGCGATGCAAATACCCCATAAAATCGTTAACGGCGTCTTCTGCGGACAAATTCGCGTATCGAAATCCAATGAGATCGGACAATGACTGGTCCCGAAAAAACATCGTCAGGTCTCCATTTTCCGTGGCAAACTGATACGGCTGGTACATGGCCGCGCTATCCAGATACGCCGATTCGGTGTTGCGGGAGAGCGACCGCGCCAGCACGTTGCTGTCGGTGGTAATCCATCGGATATCCTCCCTGGCAATAAAATCCACCGTATCCTCGCTTACTGAACCCTCCGACGGCCACATCCCGGCGATGTCCCAGCCAGCCAATTCCTTTAGGGACTGTTTCCCCAGGCGGATTTGCTTTTCTGCCTCTTCGGGATGCCGGAACCGCTTCTTTGGCAGATGCACGCCAGGCATGGAGACTCGCGCCACTTCCGAATCGATCAGGAGCGGCAAAATCGGGTGGGCGTATGGCGTCCCCGAAATCTCGATCTGTCCGGATTTTCGCAACTCCTCGTAACGCGGAATAATATCACTGATGGCTTTTTCATGAATATCCAGCACCTGTTGCTTTTCCGCTTCGCTGAAATTGCGATCCTTTTTTACTAAGGATGCAATTTCATCCTTTTCGCGCAGGGCTTCGCCGGTCCAGCCCAGCAGAAACCACATTTGGAGGTCCCGGAAATCCTGGTCGGTAAATTGTTTGCTTACATTCTTGAGAGCCGCCGGATCGGTATTGTCCCCGCGCTTATTTAACAATTCCGTATATCGTGGCGCCCTGTGGATAATGCGCTTTTCATTGGCCGTGAAAAATTCCTGCAGCAGAAATATCTGTTCATCCGCCGTTAAATCTGTGGCATTTTTCCGGGTTATCCGCAGATATTCCTCCTCAACAGTATCGAAATCGCTATAATCCACAATCTGTCGCAAAAGCGAGGGAACAAAATTAATGACACCCTTCATTTCCGGAAATCGCTCCAGATGCCACGCCATATCGGTGTAATCTTTGGTGGCGTGTAATCGGGTCCAGGGCAGCTCATATTTTCCGGTTCCCGGATTTTTATAAAACGGCTGGTGCATGTGCCACTGAAAAATAAGATAGAGAGGTTGTTTTCTGCTCATGTTGCGTGTTATCCTGTATTAAAATGACACCTCACATCAACAGTAAATATCGGCAGAAGTCTACTGAAATGGAGTGACTTTTAATGTAAACTGTATCGATTCCTGTTTCCCCGGATCGAGTTGCAGCGCGAACCTCGGCATAATGACCGAACTCTGGTACACCCGCTCGAATCCTGATTCGGACATGGAGACCGTATGAACCGGGAATCTCCAAAGATCGAACCGGCGATCCGCTGAGAGCGCCAGGCGGAAATTATCCCATTCATTGGCGATTTCCACCGACCGGACATTCGGATTTTCGGCTTTTGCGTTCATGTAAAACGCTTCCGGCCGTTCACCGTCAAGAGTAAAGTAGCGGTCATCACTCTCCCCGCCCAGGAGACTGAAGTTGCATTCCGGGGCAAACACGGTTTCGAGGGGATCATTCCCGGTATTCTCCAGATTATACCTGACCTGAAGAGTCTTATCTTCCAACGTCACCGTTTTTTGAACCACCAGGGTTTGGCCGTTTACTCGTCCTCTCCGATGAAATGTAACCGTACCTTCGTCGGTTTCTTCCATCGTCCATTTGCCCAAGACAAAATCGCCGGCGTCTTCGTATTCGTTCTGTGCCACCTGCTCCAGTTGTACGCCCGGATCGAGGAAATGGTCCAGAAATGATTGACGCGGATGCCAGTCATAAACCAGGTACTTCTCCAGGTCGGCTTCTTTGGCGACCGGGCGGTCATGGATATTACTGCTCGCCCCTTGTTCGCTTTGGGCTTCCGTCACCTTGGAGTGATAACTCTCTTTGTAGCGTCGCAGCGTGTTAATCAGATTAAAGTCAGCCGGGAGATAATCCAGTTCCACCAGAGCGGCGCCGGCAGACGGCTTCCAAAACATCTGTAAGGTATCGCTCCGCCCGATGGCCTCGTCGTTGCCGTCCCGGTCCACATCGGTGAATTCCCAGCGATGGTTTTCGCCTTGCTGCTTTGCCAGTTCCGATTCTCCGGCAAGTAATTTTTTGTATAGTGCATCACGAAGATGCGGCAGATACAGTCCGCCGAATATGCCGTGCCAGTACGCGCAGTTGCACGTCGCCCGCCATAACTCATCCCGGATTTCGGGATACTTACCTGTACCGTCGGTCGCGGTGTGATATTTTTCCAGCTGGCCCAATACGCGCTTGTGAATCCAGTTGCTCTCCTCGTACTTGGCGAAAAAGTTTCGCCAGATGCCGCCCTTGATAAACGGCTGGTATTCCTCCAGTTCGCCGTTTTCATCCAGATGGTGTACCCAACGCTCGAACTTCGCCCCCATGTGTGCCGGGAGCGTCCATTCGCCCATCTCGAAGTATGAACCCGTCGGCAGATAGACCCGGCCCTTCGCTGAATTTTCATGATAATAATCGCTGAAAGTTTGGGTCTTGAGCCATTCGGAATTCTCTTCGAGGGCAGTAAAGAACCGATCCAGCCACTGTTCTTCATAGACCGTTCCATAAGTGCCCGGCCAGACGCCGAACTTCTCCCCGTCGTCTGCCATGACCACAGCATTATCTCCCGCTTCAGTCGCATACTTACGCATAAAATCGACGGAGGCCTGCGGATCTTCGAACGGAA
This sequence comes from Fidelibacterota bacterium, assembly GCA_018263365.1. Taxonomy (GTDB): domain Bacteria; phylum Fidelibacterota; class JAANXI01; order JAANXI01; family JAANXI01; genus JAANXI01. Next base: position 5,767 of record JAANXI010000123.1, read on the forward strand.
TCAGGTAGCGCAGCTGCTGCTTAATCGGAAAGATATCCAGAATTTTTCCCTGCTCTTCCGTGTGGAAATAGCCGGTGAGTTCCCGGTCGCGTTTACCGGCGCTGATAAAATGCGCATCATCGACGGTGATATACTTGATGCCGGCCTCATTTAGCGGCTTGGCCAAATGGGGTTCCCACACCCGCTCCGTCAGCCAGAGCCCCTCGGCGTCATAACGAAATCGATCTTTGATATAGCGGTTCAATTTACGGATTTGACCGATTTTATCTTCATCAGGGATAACTGCAAGAATAGGCTCGTAAAACCCGCCGCTCATGAGTTCAATATTGCCCCGATCAACCAAATCAGCAATACGATCCATGTATTCCGGGTGGTGATCTTCGAGCCACTCCAGCAAGCATCCGCTGTAGTGCAACGACATCGAGATACCCGGATGCTGCTCTAACACATCGATGAACGGCTTGTAACTTTTTTGATAGGCCTCCTCAAAAACAAAATCAAAATTGCCCACCGGCTGGTGGTTGTGGATACCAAATAAAAAATTTACTGTTTTCATTTTCCTCGCTTTACCCTCGTAACTCGATTCCTAGCTACGCTTTGCTGCGAAATTTAGACGGAATGCCACGAAAGTGCAAATATAATCATGCGGGGCGCCAGAATATTTTCATTTTTCTTTCAAACAGAGCATGAGGAAATCATCCGGTATTCACGTCACTTTCCCGTTGATATTTTTGAGGTTAACCCGTACAATTTTGAACGGAGATACAAGGCCAAACAATCAGCAATATTCCGAGTGAGGTGAGGCGTATGGAACTCACAGACATTCAACATAAAAAGGGTGTTACGCCCCGAGAAGGCGATGGGTTAATCGTGGTGGATATGCAGAACGATTTTATGCCGGGCGGAGCACTGGCGGTGGATAACGGCGATACCATCGTACCAGGTATTAATAATCTGATGAAACGTTTTAACGAACAAAACCTCCCGGTGATTTTCACCCAGGACTGGCACACGGAGAACCATAAATCCTTCGCCAGCGCGCATGAAGGAAAAGAACCGAATGATCCCCACGAAGAACCGGGCATCGGTCCGGTATTATGGCCCGATCACTGTGTTCAGGGCTCAGAGGGCGCAGAATTCCATCCCGATTTAAAGACAGCATACGCGCAGGCTATTATTCGCAAAGGCTATAATCAGAACCGCGACAGCTATTCCGGGTTTCTGGAAAACGACCATAAAACGGAGACCGGACTGGATGGTTACCTCCAAAGCAGGGATATCAGTCGTATATTTGTCTGTGGACTTGCGCTGGACTATTGCGTCTTCTTCACCGCAGCTGACGGCGCCGGCAAAGGCTACGAAGTGCAGTACATCACTGACCTGACCATGCCGGTTGGCTCGCCGGAAGACAGCGTCTCCAATGCGCTTGAAACCATGCAGGAGAAAGGCGTGGAATTTGTTAAGTCCGACGCAATCATATTCGATAAAAACAGCAAAGTGAAAGCGGTTTAAACCCAGCTCCATCCCTGCCGTCACTCTCAACATTATGAGGATTCCCAGTTGCAACCCACAGGGGATTGCATTCGGGGTGATTATAGCGCTGGCAGCCTTTGGAAGGCTGCCANCGCTC
>JAANXI010000124.1 GCA_018263365.1 Fidelibacterota bacterium
AAAATACCGGTAATCGTCGGCCTCTTCCTTGGTACGCATTCGCTCTGCCCGGTTTTCGGTTTCATTCCAGAGAAGCGTATCCTGCGTCACTGTCCCGCCGGATTCCAATACTTCGGTCTGGCGTTCGATTTCATACTGTAGGGCGCGTTCCACTCCCTTAAAGGAGTTCATGTTTTTCATTTCGGTTTTGGTGCCGAATTTTTCCTGCCCCCCCGGTCGCACAGAAATATTTGCGTCACACCGCAGGCTGCCCTCCTCCATGTTGCAGTCGGAGATACCGAGGTACAACAGCAGCTGCTTCAATTTATTGAGATACGCCCGCGCCTGTTCAGGGGATCGGATATCCGGTTCGCTGACGATTTCGATGAGCGGCACGCCGCATCGGTTAAAGTCAACCCGGGTTCCCTGTCCTCCGGTATGGATGGATTTCCCGGCATCCTCTTCCATGTGGATACGGGTAATTCCGATAGTATTCGTTTCGCCGTCGTCCAGCGAAATATCGATGGCGCCGTCGTAACAGAGCGGTTCATCATACTGGGAAATCTGGTATCCTTTGGGAAGGTCCGGATAGAAATAATTCTTCCGGGCGAACCGGGAAAACGGGCGGATAGTGCATCCGGTGGCCAGCCCCGCTTTTATTGCGTACTCAACGGCCTGGCGGTTGAGAACAGGCAGAACGCCAGGCATTCCCAGACAAACCGGACAGGTTTGAGAGTTTGCCTCTCCCCCGTACTCGTAATGACATGAGCAAAAAAGTTTGGTCTCCGTTGCGAGCTGGGCGTGAACTTCTAATCCGATAACCGGTTCATACGACATAAAAATACCTATGCGTTATTCGGGTGGAAAATTGACCTGCTGCACATTGAGAATATTTTGCTCCTGTTCCAGAGATGCAAGGTCTTCCTGGGTGAGCGGCCCGTCCAGATTCACCATTGCGAGCGCCGCGTTTCCCTCCTCCTGCCGGCCGAGCCGGTATTCGGCAATATTGATATTCCGGGAACCGAGGAAGGAGCCGACGTTACCTATCACGCCGGGGACATCATTATTGCGAATCATCAATACTGTCCCCACAGGCCGCGCATCCATGTGGTATTCATCGATGCGGACAATACGCGGATGTTCCTTTCCGAACAGCGAGCCGGAGGCCCGTTTCTCTCCATCATCAGTAACTACGGTCACTTCGATAAGATTGGTATAGCCGGAATCATCGTATTCGTAGGATTCCTGAATCCTGATATTCCGCTGGCGCGCCAGGAGCGCCGCATTCATGAGGTTGACCTTGTCCCCGCTGACCGGGCCAAGCAGCCCCTTTAACACTCCCAGTGAGATGGGTTTAATATCATCGAATTCGCCGCTTACCCGGATATAAACCTCTTTGACCGGGCCGCTGGCGCGTGCAATCTGCAACAGTCCCAGTCGCTCGCCAAGATCAACATACGGCTCCATCTGCCTTAATTTACCGTAATCGGCGAACGGAATGTTCACCGCGTTCTTCACCTTTTCGTGCAGTAAAAAATCCCGCACCTGTTTGCAGATATCCAGTGCGACGTTCTCCTTGGCTTCTCTGGTGGAGGCGCCAAGGTGCGGAGTTAACACGGCATTGTCGAATTCCAGGAAAGGGTGGTCCGGATCTAAAGGCTCCTTTGCAAATACATCGAAGCCGATAGCGCCGATTTTACCTGAGCGCAGTCCTTCGGCCACTGCCTCTTCATTGTACACCCCGCCCCGCGCGCAATTCACCAATATGACTTCGTCCTTCATTTTAGCAATAGCTTCAGCATCAATCAGATTCCTCGTCTGTTCGTTGATTGGTACATGGGCGGTTAACACATCCGCATGAGCAAAGATATCATCCAGACTTGTTTTATTGATATTCAGCGTATCAAACTGCTCATCGGAGAGATACGGATCATACCCAAGGATTTCCATATCGAAACTGGCAGCCCGTTTGGCAACGCCTTGCCCAATTCTTCCCAAACCAATAATCCCCAGCGTTTTGTCCCGGAGCTCCCGGCCAAGGAATTTTTCGCGATCCCAGCGACCTTCTTTCAGCGCCTCGTGTGCGGGAGCGATTTTCCGCGCCGCCGCCAGCATCAGTGCCATGGTCTGTTCGGTAGCCGCATTGGTATTTCCGGTCGGGGTATTCATCACAATAACCCCGCGAAGTGTGGCCGTATCCAGATTGACATTGTCCACGCCAACGCCGGCCCGGCCAATCACCCGAAGATTATCGGCCCGTGTCAGCAATTCGTTCCCGACTTTCGTACCACTCCGGATAATCCAGCCGTGGATGCCCCCCACCACTTCCAGATAATCTTTGACAGTTGAATCCGGCTGGTAAATGACTTCAATCTCACCGGTTTCTTTCAGCAGATCAATCCCCTGTTCATCAATTGCATCGGAAATAAGTACTTTATACATGCTTTTCCTGTCTTTCGGATTCGCTCATTGCTCTCGGCTACTTATTACGCCAAAATTTCATCGAGTTGTCCAAGTAATTCTTCCAAATCGTCGGGTTGGGTATCCGCCATGTGGGCGATCCGGAACGTTTTGCCCTTCAGCGGACCGTATCCGTTGGAAATGCGAAATCCGCGTTCCAATAATTGGCTGGACAATTCAGCGATATCGACATCCAGAGTGTTTTCGATACATGTAAGCGTATGCGATTGATACGGCTCCTCAGCAAAGATGTCAAATCCGTGGTTCAGTGCCCATTCTCTGGTACGGGCGGCCATGGATTTGTGGCGATCAAACCGATTCAGCAATCCTTCATCGCCAATCCGGTCAAGCTGTCGCTGGAGACCGTACATGTGTGGTAGGGATGGCGTGGACGGCGTTTGCCCGCGCTGATGGTATTTCTCGAAGACTTCGAAATCGAAATAATATCCCTTGTTTGGCTGGTCTTTCGACCGCTCCAGGGCACGGTCGGAGATGCTCATCACAGCAAATCCCGGCGGCAAGCCCCACGCCTTCTGGACGCTCGCCAGCGCGATGTCGATACCCCAATCGTCCACCGGAATGTTCACGCCACTCATGGAACTGACCGTATCCACCAAAATCAGCGCATCTGAGTTGTCTCTGATTACCTCTGTAATTCCCTTCAGCGGATTCATGACGCCGGTCGAGGTCTCGTTATGTACGATGGTTACCACATCGTAGTCCGCCTCGTCGAGTGCCATTTCGACGTGTTCGGGGTTTATCGCATCCCCCCATTCTATGCCGACCGCATCGGATTTGAAACCGCAGGCATCGGTGATATGGTGCCAGCGCAGACTAAACGCACCACACACAAGATTGAGGCAGCGGTTTTTCACCGTGTTGCGCACGGCCGCTTCCATCAGCCCGGTGGCGGAACTGGTGCTCAGGTAAACGCGATTTTCGGTCTGCAGGACGGTCTGGACGCCGGCAACCACCTCTTGATATAATGCAGAAAATTCCGGTGTGCGATGGCCGATCATGGGCTGGTTCATGGCATCCAGAATTTCCGGGCGAACAGTCACTGGCCCGGGGATGAACAGTTTTGGCGGGGTTTGCATGAGTGTCCTCACTCGATAATGGGTTAAAATTCGTCTGCGCTTTTAATGGGTCACAGATTCCAGCTCGTCGGCTGTCAGGATGTGTGGCAGCAGCGCCTGAAAATCCGGGTCTTTCACGTACAGTGGCGCCGCGTCTTCGATGGGTGGCCGGTATTCTGCGCCGCCAAATCCGATGAACTGATCCACCATGTCCTGTGCAGCAAGATCGTTGGTGCCATCGCCGATAAACGCCATCGGTTTGTCCGGCCCGATATTGCGGATAATCTGGCTTTTGCCGTTGGGACTGACCAGCACCGAATCCCGGTCAAAACCGATATAGTCGCCATCCAGATTAAAATAAACATCCACCGCATGAATGCGCTCGGCCGGAATTCCAAGGTAGTCTCCCACTGGCAGGATGGCCTTGCGGATGCCACCACTAATAATATACAGGGTTTTCCCAAGATTTCGTAAGGTTGCGATAGTTTTTTCCACTCCTGGAACCAGTGCGTTTTTATAGGCCTGTGCGAGGGTTGCAAGGTCGTCTCGCCGTGGTTGGATCAGCTCCAGCCGCTTCTCATACATTTCCGGCGTGATGGAGAAGGTGTTCATGGCCTTGCTGGTCAAATCGGCCACGGCATCATGCACGTCATGCAGTTCAGCAAGATAATCCACACCCTCCAGCGCTGTGAGCGTGCTGTCACAATCAAAAATAATGCTCTGAAATTGTGTCGCATTCATAAATCCTGAGAATTTATTTTCGGTACGTACAAATTGCAACTGCCATTCAATTTCTTTGGCGAAAAATTTCCTGCAATACGAAATAAATGCGTTCTTTTCCCTGGCAGCACCGGTTTTCCTGCCAAATAACCAATTAGTACTTTTCATGGCAGCTGTTCTGTTGTATAATTCTGAACAATTTTAGTCACATGAAATTACGGAACATGAGCAATTCGTTTATGAGTACTTACACGCATGTGCAGTCGCTGGTTGTTTTGCTGGTTGTGGTTCTGTTGTCATCGATTCCGGTTTTTGCCGAGCCGATCTGGTTTCCGGCCCTGTTTAATCTATCCGCCGATTCCACGGAAAATATTCTGTTGGTCAATAAAGCTGATCAGGAACTGTACATCCTGAAAAGTCGTCGTCCCGGAGACCTGGAAGTCCTGAAAAAGTACCGGGTGACTACTGGGCGGGTGGACGGGAATAAAGAGGTGGAAGGCGATTTGAAAACGCCCGAAGGCATTTACCGGATTGTGAAGTTGCTCCCGGGTGAAAACCTGGTGCCCAAATACGGTCCCATGGTGTTTGTGCTGAATTATCCCAATTTTGTGGATCGAAAATTGGGTCGCACCGGCGGCGGTATCTGGATTCATGGCCGGGATGAAGAGATTCGCGATTATTTGACGGAGGGCTGCGTCTCCATGAACAATCGGAATTTACGAAACCTGGAATCGAGAATCCGCATCAATAGCACACAGGTGATTATCGATGAGACGCTGGACTTGCTGAGCGAATCCGAATATGAGCAAAGCGCCAATCAATGGAATACGCAGTTAAACACCTGGGCCAATGCCTGGGAGCGCGGCGATTTGGACACGTATTTTGGCTATTATTCCTTGGCGGCATCCAGGGGGACGAGTCCGGCGGGTTCATGTCCGCAGATCTGTACCCGAATCTGGTGTTGGAGCGTGGTAATCTGATTGTCGTCCCGCGTGCCAATTTCAAATCGATTATCCATTACAGCCGCGGCGTGAATGGCGATATGAACCGGCGCTTTGATCACGATGCACCAGAGGATATTGACGACGAGATTGTTGAAATCATTAAGGGATTGATGGCACAGGCAGATATTTTTCTGAATCTGCATGATGGCTGGGGATTTTATCGGCCAGAGTATGTGGACAAGATGCATAATCCGCATCGGTTCGGGCAGTCAATCATTGCGGATGCCTCCATTTATGCAACTGACGGCGATACCATTGCCCTGGCACAGATGGCCCATCAGGTTATTGAGCGGATGAACCGGAAAATCTCGGTTGATGAACATAAATATCACTTCATGAACACTCAAACCCATGATCCTGAAACCGAATTCCCGGAGCAGGCAAAATCTGCGACCTACTTTGCATTAACGAACTATGGCATCCCGGCGTTTGGCATTGAATCTTCAAAAAATCTTTCCACGCTGGAGATGAAAATTCGCTACCATAATTACGCCATCAATGAATTTCTTGCGCTGATGAACATCGAGCCGGAACATCCTGCCATTTTATATGAACCGCCGCATCTGATTTACATGCTCATTTCCATCAATGACGGCCATCCACAGATGATTGACGAAGGTAAATCCATTCAGGTGACGCCGGGCGATGCTATCAAAGTGACGCACATTGAGTCTAATTATCCGCGCGGCCTCAGCTGCGATGTTCGCGGGCTGGGCACGGAAAATGACTTTGATTGCACCATCCGCGTGTACAGTCCGACGAGTATCATCGCGCGGAAAGACAATACCACCATCGGTACCATCAATGTGACCGTGGAGCCGGTAAATTATGAGTTGATGACATACATCTTTGAGGTAAACGGCCAACGGAAATCGGTGCTGGACAATCAAAAACTGAAAGTCCATCGCGGCGATAAAATCAAAATTGTGGACGTAGTTTTCGAAAATGCATCTGGCTCGGAATTTGAGGTCAACCTGAAGGGATTTGTGCCGCCGACGGATTATAATTCAGGCGAGGACAGGAATTTCGTTATCGATACCTCGCAGCTCACCTGGAATAAATACTCTGTCAACGGCCGGGGCATCTTGTGGCCAATTGTTGTGTCCAAAGGAGATTATGAAGTCTCCCGGGCGTTTATTGAGTTGGAATAATTTCAGATACTCACTTTTGGGTGTTCTAGTTCTCCAGTATTTCCGCGAAAGCAGTCTGGAGAGTGGATTCCCAAACGACCTCGCTCTCGGTTATGCTCCTTCGCAAGGATTGAGATGAATCAAGAAAAAGGAGCTGAACCGGGACGTCTATAATTTCTTAATCTTTCTCTTGTCTACGACTCGGTTCTCCAGAGTTGAATAGTTGGTAGTTACTCGGACTGCACGCTGCCAGAGCCCTTCTTGTGATTCCGACCGAGTCTGGTGTGGAGATAATCGGAGAAATTTTTATGACTGTGCGTTATCCAATGAGATCTCTGGACTCTACCCTTCACAACAGGGCATCGCTTGAGATGACAGGTCTGGAAATTTTGTTCAACCCCTCTGAAGTTGTTCTCATCTGCCTTTCACACCCCCGGAATTTATTCCTGGGAACAAGGAGCACAAAAATTGTATGAGACCCGCCAGAGACGACTGACAAAGCAGGTACTTCCAAGTGCCATTTCATCTAACAGCAGCCTCACCCTCGGTCCCTCTTCTTCGTAAGGAGAGGGATGACTGTAATCAATATATTCAGATGATTATTTTCGTTGTTCAGCCATTTCTCCGAATTTTCTGGCAGTTCTGGTTTGGGAGTAATATTAATTTTTCTCTTTCTCTGTGGTGAAAAATAGTCCAAAGTATAAACAGCGTACTTTTTCCCAACAAAATGCTTCATAAACAGAAAAGCCCCGAACCTCCACAGGCTCGGGGCTTTTTTTTATGCAATAATATTCGTCAATTACCTTCCGCCACCCGGACCGCCCCGATGCGGAAACCTAGATCGGAAGAGCAC
>JAANXI010000125.1 GCA_018263365.1 Fidelibacterota bacterium
CTCGACAGACCCTCCGGGTATGCCTTCGGTTTCCCAAAACCCTTTTCATCTCAACATCTTGGCACATCTCATCCACAACAATCGCTCAATTTAGGTCAAAGGTAACTATCAGGATTATTCTTTTGCAGACTGCGCTTCCTCAGATTCCTCATCATCTGGCTCGGGTTGTTGGGTCTGGTCATCGCGATTGAGTTCTCGCTTCTCCTGAGTCGGTTCGGCGTTCTTAATTTCATCGGTAATCTCGTTCGTCGCATCCTTAAATTCGCGAATCCCGCGGCCAAGCCCCCTGGCCAGTTCGGGAAGTTTCTTTGATCCGAACAATAGTAATATAATAGCCAGGATAATAATTAATTCAGTCGGTCCTAACGAACCCATAGCGGCCCCCTTTGTATCCTCTGAACACTTAGTTCAGATCGGTATCGTTCATCTCTTCAGTTATTTCCCGGGAAGCGTCTTTAAACTCTTTGACACCACGGCCCAGCCCGCGGGCCAGTTCCGGGAGTTTTTTCGCGCCAAACAGCAATAAAATTATTGCCAGAATGATAATCAGTTCAGTCGGTCCTAATGCACCCATTTCCGTCTCCTTTCTACCGGAAATAACGTAATAAATAATAGGCAACGCCCAAACCGATGATCCCGCTGAAATTCAGTTTAAACGAAAAGCCCAGTGTAAAATTCATAATCAAAAGGTCCACCGTCGTTGGCCCCAGTGATAATGTCACCGAGCGCAAAAAAAGTTCCTTTACCACCCCATCAGGCAACGTCATTCCCAGGATATCGCCGAGTAAGGTACCAATCATCGCCCCAACAATGAGCGAAATGACAATAATTCCGATGGATCGTTGCCTGGTTGTCATACGGTTGCCACCTGTTGGTTAACCAATGATTTGAATAACGCCAGCCCGTCAGTCATTCCTACCACCGATTCACACGCCCGCTCCGGATGCGGCATCATTCCCAGCACCTTTCGATCTTCGTTACAGATACCGGCAACGTTGTTGAGGCTCCCGTTGGGATTGGCCTCCATTGTCGGTTTGCCCTCAGCATCAACGTACCGAAAGATAACCCGTCCGTCGTTCTCTAACAAGTCCAGCGTTTCCTGATTTGCATAGTATCGCCCTTCGCCGTGGGCAATCGGCATACGCAATAAGTCGCCCTGTTCGTATTCCCCGGAATAAGGTGTCTCTCTGTTTTCGACGCGAAGCGTCACCGTTTTACACTCGAATTTAGTGCTCGTGTTCGGGATTAGAGCGCCTGGCAATAAATCGGCTTCTGTGAGCACCTGAAATCCGTTGCAAATTCCCAATACATATCCCCCGTTATTCGCAAAATCTATGACTTCGTTCATAATCGGTGAAAACCGGGCAATCGCGCCGGACCGGAGGTAGTCCCCGTAGGAGAATCCACCCGGCAGAATCACGACATCGACTTCCTGTAGATCGTGATCTTTATGCCAGAGATACACGACGGATTCGCCCAGCACATGCTTGGCCACGTGATAGGCATCGTGATCGCAATTTGCGCCCGGAAAAACAACAACGCCGTATTTCATGCCGTATTCTCCACCATTTCGTATTCGTAATCCTCGATAACCGGATTTGCAAGAATCTTCTCGCAGGCTTTTTTGGTCTGCGCCTCGGCGTCGGATTTCGACATCTCCGGGAATTGCAGTACGATATGCCGGCCGACGCGAGCTTCGGATACGCCGTCCACCCCTAGGCTTTTCAGCGCATTTTGGACAGCTTTCCCCTGTGGATCAAGAATTCCCTGCTTATAATGTACTGTAACGAGTGCTTTCACCATGCATCCTTACTTGGTTAATGGTTCGACAATTTCATCTTCGTTTTCTGAACCGGCCATCCAGCGGACGATTCCACCGACGTTGAATAATAATGCAATAATTAACAAGGACCGGCCCGGGACGATAATCAATGCTAAAATCGCGATGATCAGTCCGATTAAGCTAATCGAGTTGGCGCGATCCGCTTTGAATGTCCACCGCGGCATTTTGGGATACGGCACGTGGCTGACCATAAGAAACGAGAGCACTACGATATATGGCAGCAGGATTTTCGCATTCCCCGGCCAGTGCCCGATTGTCTCATAAAAAAGCGGAAACGCTATGACGGAAAGCGCCATCGCGGGAGTGGGCAGTCCGACGAAAAAGGGTACCGGCTGTTCCGTTGTCTGGAGGTTAAATCGCGCCAGGCGAATTGATCCAAACATCAATGGAAAAAACGCCATGATTGCACCAAGAATACCCAAATCCACGGCATACAGGCGATAGATGAGAAAGGACGGCGCCACGCAAAATGAGACGAGGTCCGCCATGGAGTCGTACTCAATTCCGAAATCGGAGGAATTCCCTATGAGACGGGCTAATTTCCCGTCTAATCCATCGAAAACTGCCGCAAAGAATATTAACCAGATGGCAACCGAATATTGCTCGTGGAATATCTGGACGATTGCCAGAAACCCGGCAAACATGTTAAACAGGGTCAGCAAACTGGGAAACATGGCCTTTTTAAATCGCATCCCACTCTCCCAGTACGGTCTCGCCGCCATACACTTTTTGCTTTAGTTCCACCCGAATCTTTGCTTTGGCCGGTACGACCACATCCACCCGGGAACCAAAACGAATCAGGCCGAAGCGCTGCCCAATCGCCACTTTTTCTCCCGGTTTCAGGTAATTGACAATCCGGCGGGCAATCAGGCCGGCGATCTGTTTCATCCGCACCTTGAACCGTTTGTTCTCCAGATCGATGATCGTCTGTTCATTTTCTTCAGATGTCCGCTCATCAAAAGCAGCCAGAAATTTTCCCGGTCTGTATCGCGAATCGACGACGCTCCCGGAGCACGGCACGCGGTTCACATGCACATTGAAGATATTCAGGAAAATGGAGATCCGCACGGCATCTACCCCGACGAACTCATCCTGTATCGGCTGAATGGCGACGATTCTGCCATCGGCCGGACTGACGATCTTTGTGGGATCGTTTGGGACATCTCGTTCAGGGTCACGGAAAAAGTAGACGCTGAAAAGTGTGAGTACGCCGCTAACGATGCCCAACAACATCCAGATGAAGGAGCCAGCAAACAGCCATGCGATGCCAAAAACTATGGTGAGCACCAGAAAAACGCCAATGACGGGATAACCTTCTTTTGCCATAGAACCCTTCTCTATTCCAGCCCCAGTCGCTGTAATATCTTATGAGCGTTGTTTACCACTTTTTTTGGCGAAAAGCACGCCTCAAGTTCGGATTCCGACACATGCTCCATGATATCCGGTTCGTTTTTCAGCAGCGTGAGGAAATCCAAATCCTCCTCCCACACCTTCATCGCCATGTCCTGCACCATCTTATACGCCTTTTCCCTGGTCAACCCGCTGTTCACCAGTTTTAGCAGTACTTCCTGCGAGTAGACCAGCCCGTTGGTCGCATTCAGGTTCCGCTCCATATTCTCCGGATACACGACGATATTTTTCATCAGTGGTATCATTTTCAACAGCATATAATGTACTAACGTTGTGGCGTCAGGAAAAATGATTCGTTCAACCGACGAATGCGAAATATCACGCTCATGCCAGAGCGGCATATTTTCCATAGCGGTCTGGCCGTAGCTACGCAAAAGCCTCGCCATCCCAGAGATGCGTTCACAGGTGATGGGGTTCTTCTTGTGCGGCATGGCAGAGGAGCCCTTCTGACCCTTCGAGAACGGCTCAGAGAGTTCCAGCGTTTCTGTTTTCTGCAGATGCCGAACTTCCGTCGCAATTTTATCCAATGTCGAGCCAATAAGTCCCAGGACGGATAACAACTCGGCATGACGATCCCGCTGGATGATCTGATTCGAAATCGGCGCCGGTTTTAATCTCAACCGCTCGCAGGTCATCTCCTCGACTTCCATATCAAGGTGCTGATATGTCCCCACCGCTCCGGATATCTTGCCGACACGGAGATTCTCCAGCGCCTGTGCCAATCGATAGATATGCCGTTCGATCTCCTCGTACCAGAGGGCAAATTTGAGTCCCAGGGTGATCGGTTCAGCGTGAATTCCGTGGCTGCGGCCGACCATTACCGTCTCCACATATTTTACGGCCTGCGCTCCCAGGACCTCATGGAATTTCTCTAATACTTCCTGGATAATCGCACCACTCTCCCGGACCTGGATAGCCAAAGAGGTATCAAGCAGATCCGAAGAGGTCATCCCCATGTGCACAAACCGGCTGTCCGGTCCGACGAACTCGGAAACGGAAGTCAGGAAAGCGATGACGTCATGCTTAACTTCCGCTTCGATTTCCTCGATGCGCTGGATGTCAAAGTCCGCCTTGTCACGCAGGGTCTGCATTGAGTCCTCCGGGATGACGCCCCGCTCAGTCTGTACTTCACAAACCGCAAGTTCGACCTTCAACCATGTTCTGTACTTATTCCCATCCGACCAGATTCGGGACATCTCTGGCGTGCTGTACCGCTCGATCATGTTATCTCACCGACTCTAATTTCAATTTTATGGTTTTTGCATCACCATCGCGCCAGACTTTGAGGTTCAAAATATCGCCGGCGTGCAAATAATTATTCTGTATGGCATCAAAGATATCGCGCTCACTGCGGATAGGCTCTCCGGCCGCCTCCGTAATGATATCGCCGACTTTCACTCCGGCCTTGTCCGCCGGACTTCCGCGTTCCACGCCAGTTACAATTATGCCATCATTCACTGGCAAATTCAGGGCGCTCGAGATGTGTCGATCGACCTCCTGAATCTTCAGGCCGGTATCAAAACTCCAGTCAATCTGCCCCTGTTCCTTCAGATCGGCCATGATCTGCTTTGCGCGGTTAATTGGGATTGCGAAACCGATACCGATTGAACCTTGATTGTATCCTCCGCCGGTAAAGATAAAGGTGCTGATACCGATAACCTCGCCGTTGGCATTCACGAGCGGCCCACCACTGTTACCAGTATTGATAGACGCATCAGTCTGGATCATATTCTGATAGCGTTGTCCTTTTCTCTGTTCCCCAAAATCCATGTGAAGTCCGCTAATGATTCCGGCGGTCGCCGTGGGCTGATATGAGACGTCAAACAGTCCGAACGGATTGCCCAGCGCCACCACCCATTCTCCAATTACAATATCATCGGAATTACCGAAAGTAACAGATGGAAAATCATTTCCCTCGATTTTTACTAATGCCAGGTCTGATACGTTATCTATGCCAATGAGTTCACCATCATGCTGCTCTCCGCCGGGGGTAGTGATCACGATTTCAGCTGCGCCCTCCACCACATGAGCATTAGTCAGGACGTATCCGTCTTCGCTCACGATAAATCCGGACCCAAGGCTTTGTACTTTCTGCTGATACGTATCACCAAAAAACATGTTCAAGAGCGGATCGTTGAAGAAAGGATGCGCCCGGTATCTCCGGATTTGGGTCACGTTCACGCCAACTACTGCCGGGCTCACCTTTGCAATCGCATCAGTAATGGAGGTCTGGCGCTTTTGATTGAGTTGATTCTGTACATCCTGGGAGGTTGTCTGGCTCCAACCCATCCCGGCAAAAATCAACAACACACTACATAGCAATAGATATCTTGCTCGCTTCATCATCCCCTGTACTCAAATTTTCCTTGTTTTCAATTCCACTTATTTTCGCGGGAAAATTTCCCCTGGATAATGGACTTTGTCCAGCACCAATCCATGTGCCGGCGCTCGCACAACGGGCGCCTTTTTATCCGGTTCGTCAATGAACTGTCGAAATTCATCCATGGTATACCGACCCCGCGCCACTTCGACCATCGTGCCTACCAAACACCGGACCATGTTGTGCAAAAATCGATCCCCACAGCCAAAATAGCGTAACCGTTTTGAACCGATTTTCCAAGAAGATTTTATGATGTGACAACGGGTATTTTCGATGTCAGAACGGGCGCTCATAAACGATGTGAAATCGTGAGTACCCTCGACAAATTCAGCAGTCTGTTGGAGTAGTGTCACATCCAAGGAACCCCGTACGGACCAAGCATATTGCCGTCCCAATGCTCTCGGATTCATCGTCATAGTGTATTGGTAATCCCGGCGCTTTGCATCGAATCTGGCATGGAAATCATCGGAGACACTGACACAGGCTTTTACCAGTATATCATCCGGGAGGTTTGCATTCAGGCCGCGACGGTAAATCTCTGCAGTAAAATCTTCTCTGGGACTGTCGAAATGGGCGACCTGGCCGCGGGCGTGAACACCGGTATCCGTCCGTCCGGAGCCGATAATGCGCACGGATTGCTGTGTCAGTTGTTGCATAGCATCTTCCAGATGCTGCTGAATAGTCGGATCCGCCTTCTGGATCTGCCATCCGTGGTATTGTGAACCATCATACTCAATAAGGAGTGCGAAGCGACTCATATCAGAGTTAGACCTGCTCCCAATGCTGCCACAATTCCAACCAGTATTGTATCACGATGATGCCAGGGTACTTTTAAGTAGGAGGACCGTGGTTTACCAGGAATAAAACCACGCAGGGTCATCATCTGTGCGACGGTTTCTGCGCGGTGAAGCGTCCCAACGAACAGCGGGATGATTGAGTACATTTGCAATTTGACTCGTTCAGTGAGAGAGTCGGTTTTTTCGATTCCCAGGCCGCGCCGGACTTCCTGCAATTTGCTGGCTTCCTGCCGAAGCAAGGGGAAAAACCGCAACCCGATGTTCAGAATCTGGAAAAAATTGTCCACCGGAATGCGCATCTTTCTCAGGGGGTTTTGTAATCCGTGCAGGCTTGTAATAATCCGGTCAGCCGTCGTCAGTTGAGCGAGTGCCCCCATAATGTAAATAAAGCCAAAGATCTGCAGGGTGAATCCGGTGGCCGGGCCGAGAAGTGTTATTTGCACACTTCCATCGAGGAGATTTTTAAGGAATCGCCATCCGGACGGTGTTAAAAACAGATGCATCGTAAATGTAAACGGCAACATCCAGAGGAAAAATCGAACGGCGCGAAATACTTTCTTTACGGTAGCACCAATCACCCGAAGGAAAATCACAGAAAAAATGACAACTTCGGCTATAAATAACGGATCACGACTTATTGCTAACGTCACCGCCAGGAACAGACCAGCCAAAATGAGTGAAAACGGATGCCAGCGATTTGAAAGTTCGGTAGGATTGTCTGCATTCATCAGAAAATCAAAGCATCGCTGGGTTTGTTATGGTAACGGAATCGCGACCTGATACGAAAGCGAATTCTCCGTTGCATTCAATTGGGTGTTATACAGATAGGTTGCGTCCAGGGCGCTGGCCAGGTGGTTGAGCACAATAGCCCCGATGGTGAATGTGGCGTACTGGCTCACCACTCTGCTCTCGATCCGGATGGTATCGTATGTATATCGGTCGTCATACGATTCCCAATCCCAGGCGTATTCATCGGTTACCGGATACACCTCTTCAGGACGCCGGTTCTGCAATTTCACCGTGTTATAATCATGGATGTTATCGTAGCCAGCGATGTTGATCCAGTACTGGCCGTCTTTCCCCTTTGCGTTGACGGAAGCATGGTGTTTTGCATACGATTGATAATCTAGCTCACGCCAACCGGCATACGTGGAAAACCCGATGAAGCCCAGCCAGAGCACGGCTTCCGTTGTAGAAAAAAATACGCCGCGATTATCAGCATCCAACATTCGTTCGCCGGTCCCGGGGAGTATCAGTGAGGCCAGGATCGCCTTTTTCTTTCCGGCTTGTGCTATACGCTCCGATGATTTGCTTAGTCCAGAGTTCCATTTCGCGGATTGATTATGCCCCTGCTTCACATACTTTAGGCCAATAGTTGAAGGAGCGTTCTCCACAAAATCATTGGTGAACTGAGCGCTGACCGAAGCTGCGACACACAGAATTACTCCGAAAATGATGTACTTCGCTAATCGCATATTATCCTCGTATAGAATAAAACAGATAAATTATCACTGCGCTTGTTACTGCCAGTAAAATCGTCCGAACTTCCGGACGATCCTGTAAATCGGTAAACTGAATCGGGTAATGCTGCCTTGATTTTTCTGCATACCATATATCTTTGTTTTCAATCATCTGAAACATTTTGGAAATGTCAACAGGAATTGTCTCGATCACCTTTCCTGACGTATCCGCAATCAAAACATCTCCTTTCAGATTCAATATCCCGGACAAGGTTTGCTTTCCGAACCAGCCGGATTTCTCACTGTGTACGTTAAATGCGTATGTTTCTACACGCAATTCAGCCCGATAAGTTCCGGGCTGCGATGTCAGAAAGACTTCCCTGCCTGCCGCATTCAGTGATCGCCGCCAGAGATCAAGAATCGGCTGCGTTTTTGCTTCAGGTAACTCCGAAGACACTACCGGGTATATTCGATCTATTTGTGGAGATTTATCCAGCAATTCTGCTGAAACGGAATCCAGTGTGCTCCGAAGCAATTCTGAGGGGGTTTCCTGTGCTAATCCGGTCGTCCCGCTGAAAAACAGAATCAGCATCATTGTGGAAAAGATATATCTCATTTTCTTATCACGCCCCACACCAATACACCCAGTCCCAACAAGGTTGCAATAATACTAAAAACATTACCGAATCGCGCATAAAACGTTGGCCGCAAGTCGATTTCCAGGGTATCTACCAGCACTCCTTGTTTATTCAGCGGCAATCGTTTCTGTACCCGTCCCCACCCGTCGATCAGCATGGAAATGCCGGTATTGGCAGAACGTGCAATGGGCATCCGCGTTTCCACGGCCCGCATTTTCGCCCATTCCGCGTGTTGGAACGGCCCGGATGATATGCCAAACCAGGCATCGTTGGTGATGATGGCGAGCCATTCCGCCCCTCTGGTTCGGAACTTCCGAATGAGTTTGGGAAAACTGGAATCGTAACAGATGGCAACGCTCATTTCCATATCTATGGTGTTTTCATACTCGAACACCGTGTACTCTTTCCCTGGTGTAAAATATCCTTGTCCAAGCTCCCATTCGTTGAAAAAGCCAAAAATCCATTCGTACGGAACGTATTCCGCAAAAGGCACCAGCTTGATTTTTCGGTACCGTTGGGTCACCTGTTTCCCCGGTTCTATCAGGACGGCGCCGTTATAATATTTCCCCTTCGGCGTTTTCTTGGCAGAATTTTTATCCGGGGGCTCCCAGTCCGGCGTGCCGGTCAGAATGGGGACGCCTGTGGAATCAACAAGATTCCGGATAACCGTCAGATAGCCGTACCGGTTAAACCGCAAATAGGATGGCGTGGCCGACTCCGGCCATACGATGATATCCGGGTTTTGCTGGAGCCCTCGTTTTGTCAGCGACAGCAGCAGGTCAAAATTCCTCTGCCTGAAATTCTTATCCCATTTTTGGTTCGGGTCGACATTCGGCTGAATGACAGCCACTTTCATAGATTTAGCGCCTTGATTATGCCCTGGCAATACTCGTAAAATGATCGTCCCGTACAACAGCGGGATGATATACACAAGTCCGGCAATTACGGCCCATCGCCAGGCAATGGTACCGGCATCTTTGGCCGACAAGTACTGAAAAATGATGACACTCAACAGCACCACCCAGAAACTGACCCCGTACATCCCGGTTATCCCGGCGACTTGAATCGCGGGTAGATAGTGAGTCTGCGACAGGCTGAGATTTACCCACGGCATAATGAGCGTTCCAAAGGAACGGAAAAACTCGACCGTCACCCACAATACCGGCGCCCACCAGAACTTTCCGGGGACGTCCTTTTTTATCAGATACCCAAGCGCCCAGCCGAACAACGCAACATTGAGCGCCATAAAGGCCACGGCCATCACTGCCGATAGTATTGCCGCCCACCGATAGGTACCGCTGTTCATACCAATCCAAAAAATCATGCCTCCGGTATATACTAGTCCGGTGAGATACCCTAACCGAAAACTATGCATTCCGTTGGTTTGCGAGAGCGCATAGTAGAGGGGGATTAATCCGATGTAGGCTAAAAAGCCAAACGGCAATGGGGGGAAGCTCAGAGCGAGAATTGCGCCGGAAAACAGCGCCTTTGCTGATGGCGTTTGCCACCAAGCAGTCGGTTGTGACTGTAGATCGTTTATGACTGATTCTCCCCTGACCTGCTGTCGAGATAAAACCGCAGAAGATGCGATGCAGCCATGGCGTCAACCTTTTCTTTATTGTGTCCGGTTTTTATCCCCATTTCGATGAGTGTGGCTTTAGCGTCTTCAGATGTATAGCGTTCATCGAGTGTCGTAATCGGTACCTCGATGTTCTCCTTCAACCATGTGATGAACTCCTCCACCTCTTCCGTGAAGGCGCTTTTGCCGCCGTCGAGGGTATATGGTACACCGACGACAATCAAAACCGGCTCTTTTTCCCCGATAATCTCATTGATCGCCTTGAGAAGGTCATCTCTGGCATGATACCGAACGGTCTGCAGCGGAGACGCCGTAATTTGTAACGGATCGGTAGTGGCGACGCCGACTTTTTTGGCGCCGTAATCCAGTGCGAGGATTCTGCCGGGCATACTCATAGTAAGATAAAAAGCCGCACCGGATTCCAGTGCGGCTTTTGCAGTACTCCAATCGTGTCCGATTTTTCGTTAGTCTTCAATTTCGCCGGGGTTATCCCACTCATCGAGCGGCTTCTTCAGGACTTCTCGCAAAAGTTTCCCAGGCTTGAAATGCGTTTTCTTCCGGGGCGGCACATAGATCTCTTCATTCGTCCGGGGGTTGCGCGCCTTGGGTTTGGCCTTGGTCGGTTTCACCTCAAAGACGCCAAAATTTCGGATTTCAATGCGGACTCGTTCCCTGTCTTCACTCATCATTTCGCGAAGCGTATCAAAAAAACCGTCGACAATTTTTTCCGTTAGATAAATTTTCTCGTCTACTGCTTCGGCCGTCCGCCGGGCCACATCTTTCTTTGTGTAAGTCATTAACATAAGAACTCCTTTACGGTAGCTGATTAAAAATCGTAAAAAGTTAGATACTTTTTCTAGCTAAATCAAGAATATTATTGTATTTAGGATTGGTTATTCCCGTTCAACACTGATGAGATTATCAACAGTGCGGATTCGGTTCATCACCTTGTTTAATTGCTTCAGATTTTCAACTTCCACGACCAGAATGCAGGTAATAAGCGCTCCCTCGACCTTCAGATCTACGGAGAGGATATTGGTTTCGTAATCGGAAAGTGCTTCGGTCACGTTGCGAAGGAACCCCTTCCGCTCTTCGGCAAGCAGTTTGAGCCGCACCATAAAACTCTGGTCTTTGGCTACGTCCCAATCCACTTCAATTTTTCGATCCTCATCCTTCAGAAGCGCCGGAATGTTCTTGCAATCACTTCTGTGGATGGATACTCCGCGTCCACGTGTGACAAACCCAATGATGGGATCGCCGGGAATCGGACTGCAGCAGTTGCTGAACCTGATCATCATGTTGCTGATGCCCTGCACCGTTACACCCTTGGCTTTTTTCCGGGCGATGGAGAAAAACTTTTCACGCTCAGCGCCTTCATCGGCTTCCTGAACGTCTTGCTCCGGTGTTAACTCCTGCACGAGTTCTTTGACGGTGACCTCACCGTTTCCGACTGCCGCAAACAATTTATCTAATTTGTCGTATCCCAGGTCCGCATAAGAATCCTTGATCTGGGAAAAGGAGACTTCCGTATCCAGCCGCCGGATTTCTTTCTCCAGGATCTCTTTCCCCAGTTTAACGCCCTCTTCAAACTGGTTCCGGCGAATCCAACGCTTAATTGCAGAGATGGCCTTGGTCGTCTTGACAAATTTCAGCCAGGAATAACTTGGCGACTGGGTATCACTGGTGATAATTTCAACGGTGTCGCCGCTTTTGATTTTGGTATTGAGGGGGACAATTTTCCCGTTGAGTTTTGCCCCGATGCAGTGCAGCCCCACTTCGGTGTGGACCTCAAATGCAAAGTCCACAGGCGTGGACCCTTTTGGCAGCTGCTTGAGGTCTCCTTTGGGAGTAAACACGAAAATCTCGTCTTTGAACAGGTCGATTTTCAGCGTATTCATGAACTCTTTGGGGTTATCCGAATCCGTCTGGAGAATCTCAACCAAATCCCGGAGCCACTTGACCTGTTTGTCTACATCTTCGTCGCTCTCGCTGCCCTCTTTATAACGCCAGTGCGCAGCGACACCCTCTTCAGCCGTTTTGTTCATCTCGTGGGTACGTATCTGGATTTCAACCATCTTACCGTCCGGACCAATAACCGTGGTATGAATAGACTGATATCCGTTGATCTTCGGTGTTGCAATGAAATCTTTGAAACGATCTTGAACGGGTGTGAATAGCTGATGGATAATTCCAAGGACGGTATAGCATCCTTCTACACGGTCGACGATGATGCGGATGGCGAGTAAGTCGTAGATTTCGTCGATCGGCTTGTTTCGCCGCTTCACCTTGCCGTAGATGCTGTAGAAATGCTTCGGACGCCCAACAATCTTTGCATTGATGGAATAGTCTTTCAGCTGCTCCCGGATCGGTTCCGCAAATCGTTCGATGTATTTCTCGCGCTCTTTCCGTTTTTCCGCAATGCCCTTCTGAATATTGTAATAGGCCTCGCGATCCAGCGTTTTCAGCACCAGATCTTCCATCTCCCATTTGAGCTTGGCGATACCAAGGCGATGGGCAAGCGGTGCGTACACATCCCGCGTTTCGATGGCGATTCGGCGCTGCTTAATGGGCGGCAGATATTCCAGGGTACGCATATTGTGGAGGCGGTCGGCAAATTTAATAATAATGACCCGGATATCTTCGGCGACCGACAGCAGCATCTTGCGGAAATTACCGGCCTGTTTCTCCTGCCTGCTTTTAAATTTGATGTCCCCTAACTTGGTAACGCCGTCAACCAGGTTCGCGACCTCTTCACCGAATTTATCTTCGACGTCATCTAAAGTATAGCCGGTGTCCTCGACCACATCATGCAGCAAACTGGCAATGATTGTGGTCGTATCCATGTGCAGATCCGCCAGGATTTTGGCGACTTCCACGCAGTGGTCAAAGTATGGATCGCCGGATTTCCGCAACTGACCATCGTGTGCTTTCTGTCCAAACTGATAGGCCTCCCAGAGCCGCTCGATCTGGGCCTGCCCGTTTTCGTGGTAGGTTTCCACGATCCCCGCTAGTTCGCGGAACTGCTTGTTATACGGTTCTTCGGTCTCGTTGGAAACGATTCGTTTCAGTAAGCCGACCTTACTCATATTTAAAATGCCTGATCTGCATATTGTTGGTCACCGTACCGGGCGGCATCCTCGAATTTTGCATACTCTTTGATAAATGTCAATTCGACGGTATCAACCGGTCCGTTTCGTTGTTTTCCAATGATTATTTCGGCTTTGCCCTCGAGTTCAGGATTGTCGCGTTCATAATGTTCCTGCCGGTAGACAAACATCACCACATCGGCATCCTGCTCAATGGCACCGGATTCCCGGAGGTCCGACAGCATGGGCCGTTTTTTCCCGCCGCGGGATTCTACGGCGCGAGAGAGCTGCGACAGTGCCACTACTGGCACTTCGATCTCCTTCGCCAGCGCCTTGAGCGCCCGTGAAATCTCCGATATCTCCTGCTGGCGGCTCTCTGCGGATTTCGGACCCCGCATCAGCTGTAAATAGTCAACCACTATCATCCCGATATCATGTTCGGTTTTTAGACGTCGAGCCTTTGCCCGAAGTTCCAGGATCGGCAAGGACGGGGTATCGTCAATGAAGATCGGCGCATCGGCGAGTTTCCCTACCACCCGTGAGAGGTTGCTGTACAATGCCTTCGGCAATCGGCCGGTTCGCAGCAAATGCGAACTGACCCGGGCCTCACTGCACAGCAGGCGCATCGCGAGCTGGTAATTCGCCATCTCCAGACTGAAGATGCCCACACCGGTGCCTGTATTCAGGGCTATATTGCGGGCGATATTCAAAGCGAACGCCGTTTTTCCCATGGATGGCCGGCCAGCGATAATGATAAGATCAGCCGGCTGAAATCCGGAAGTCATCCCATCCAGATCGGCAAAGCCGGTAGCAATGCCCGTCACCCCTCCCTGCATCTCGTGGAAGGATTCGATGGTCTCCATCGTTTTGGTCATGATCGGTTCAATCGACTGGAAACCGCCTTTTAAACGACGATCGGACAGCCGGAAAATAGCATTTTCGGTGCGGTCCAACAATTCATTGACATCTTCGCCCTGCTCATACGCCGAGGTAATCGTTTCTGTCGCCACGTTGATTAGCTGACGATAGGTAGACTTCTCCAGCACAATCTTGGCATAATATTCCATGTTTGCGGCTGAGGGGATCTCCAGCAACTTGCTCAGTTCGTAGGCTCCGCCGATATCTTCCAGTTGATCCCGGTTCGATAATTCCTCCGCCACCGTGAGCTGATCAATCGGTTCGCTCTTCTCGAAGAGATAGCTCATTACCCGGAAAATCTTCCGGTGACTTTCACGGTAAAAATTGGATTCATCAACGAGCTCGAGTGCTCTGCCCACAGCCTCGGGTTCCAGCATCATTGCGCCTAAGACTGCACGTTCCGCCTCAAGCGATTGCGGCGGCACCCGTCCCTGATTGGATTGCAATTCTGCCATATTGTTACTTATTTATCCTTCGGAAAAATAACATAAACATTCTGTCTGTTATCTAATATAATGATAGTTTTATCAGTATCAATTATCTCTCTTTCTCTCACAGATAATTCCGCTGGATTTTCTGAAAATCTTCCCACGTTGGCCGTTTCAATTTTTTATTCCTGAGCAGCGCCGCAGGATGATACGTAACGATTAAATCAGTACCGTGATAGTCCCAGGTGTGTCCGCGCAAATCCCGGAGCGATGTCGACTTCTTTAATAAGGTATTCCCGGCAACACGGCCAAGGGCAATAATTGCTTTCGGTTGCACCAGGTTGATCTGTTCGATTAAATACGGTTCACACTCCTCAATTTCCGACTTCTTCGGATCCCTGTTTTGCGGTGGGCGGCACTTCAGCACGTTACCAATGAAGACCTCCTCTCTGGTCAGGTCAATAGCCGCCAGTATTTTATCCAGGAGTTGTCCGGCCTCGCCCACGAACGGTTCGCCCTGTTGATCTTCGTAATAGCCCGGCGCTTCGCCGATAAACATTAGATCGGCGCTTTTATCGCCGACTCCGAACACGAACTTTGTACGCGATTCGCCCAGCGGACAGCGCTTGCATCCATGTATCTGCTTCTCATAAGCCGATAGCTTTCCGGTGACCGGCGGTTCATACGGGGGGTGTTCCGGATTATATACAGGCCGACTTTCTGCGACTTTTTCCGATGAATCATTGGCTCCACCTCGTATATAGAAATCCTCAGGAAACAGTTCCGCCTGCTGCTTCAGGTATTCCCGAACAGAATCGAAATTATCCGGCATGGTCCTGCATTGCCTCAGCTGAAAGTTCAAGTAATCTAATGGCTAACTCATCCTTGGGCATGAGCGGAAGTGAGTGTGCCTCACCTGCACTGGTAAAGACAGTTGCTTTGTTTGTTTCATGCCGGAATGCCGCACCGGCCTCACGGGGATTATTGGCGACTATCATGTCCAGCGACTTTCGTTTCAGTTTAGCTTTCGAATTTTGTGCAACATTCTCAGTCTCTACACTAAAACCGACCAAAAATTGGTCCGTTTTTTTGGATGCCAGCGAAGCAAGAACATCAACAGCGGGTTCGCATTCGATGCGTATCGTTGATTGCTTTTTCAGTTTGTTCTTTGCTACGTTGATTGGTTTCAGGTCTTCCACGGCAGCAGCCGCGTAGACGATGTCGGCATCGTTGAAAAAATTTAGTGCCGCTTCTAGCATCTCATCAGCCGTGCGGACATCTGCCCTGTCCACCCCGTACGGCGTATCGAGGCTTACCGGACCGGTGATCAGGGTAACTTTCGCCCCGTGAATAGCTGCCTGTCGCGCAAGAGCGAACCCCATTTTACCGCTGCTTCTATTGGTAATGTAACGAATGGGATCGATATCCTCCTGTGTTGGGCCAGCGGTGACAAGCACTTTCTTTCCTGTCCACCTATTTTCCGGCGTACATTTTGTGGCAATGTATTCTAACACGGGGCTCCAGGTTCCCGCGAATTCTAAATTTTCGAGAGTCTGGTGCGCCTCAGAAATCTCCGGAGCAACGTAAAGAAATGATTGCTTTTCGGACCTTTTCAATGCATTCGCGAAATTGGACAGCGAGTGTTGCTTTGAAAAATCCAGGATGAGTCGAACATCTGCAGATTGAAATGAAGAACGGGCTCCGATACTATGAACGGAGCCAGTTTCGAAGGTTGAAGTCTTGCCAAACTGCTGAAAGTAATCCTGGGTAGTGTATCGGAGTGTATCCTGGTCAACCCAGCAGCGGATGTTTACCTCAGTATCTGCCTCCAGCCGGGAGAACAGTTTCAGTACCGGCCAGGCTTCACTTCCGCCGGAAAGGACTATACCAAGTAAGCGTCCCCGCAGCCGGTTATTCGGAATCTTCAGATTCGGCTGCTTCGAGCTCGCCATCTTCTGAATCTTCCATATCTTCGCCCTTATATCGAAAGGTCAGTTCGCCGTTTAGCATTTCCCGGATGGCGAATGTCGGTGCTTTCTCGATGCTATCAAAATCCACGCCTTCCAGATCTTCGCGGTCTAATCCGGCCTCTTCTTCATCGGCATCATCCATAAATGCCGGGAGTTCCATCTTTGCTAACCGTTCGGCGTTCACCTGGCGGGCCCGTTTGGCCATCACGATGATTGCCTCGAATGTATCGGGAGTCTGTTCTTCCAGTTCCCGAAAAGAAATGGTTTCAACTGCCATTGCTCATTGCCTCCATTATTCCTGTGCGTTTATTCTCTATGATTGTTTCTACCTCTTCAACTGTGTCGCTCAGCGAGTTGTTTATGACTTGCCGGTCGAAATGTTTCCCAAAATTCATTTCCATAGATATCCGGTGCATCCGGCGTTCGAAGCTGCTCTCAGTCTCCGTCCCCCGGTTAATCAATCGTTCCTTCAGCACCTCCATACTCGGCGGTCTGATGAAAATAGTCAGGCACTGTTCGCCGTACTTGTCTTTCAGAGTTATCGCACCTTTAACATCAATATCAACCAGCAGTACCTGCTTGTTATCGAGTGCTTCCTGAACTGCCGAATGCAGGGTTCCGTAATAATTCCCGTGGACTTCTTCGTATTCGTCCAGCGCCCCGGATTCGATCTTTTCTTCAAATTCTTTTTTGTTTAAAAAGTGATAATCCTTGCCATCGATTTCGTCTGGCCGCGGCTCCCTGGTCGTACAAGAAACCGAAAAAAAATAATCGTCATTGCGTTCGAGCAGTTTGTGGCAGACCGTCGTTTTCCCCCCGCCCGACGGCGATGCGAAGCAGACCAACAGTCCCGATTTATTCGACATTCTGGACCTGCTCCCGGAGCTTCTCGATTTCATTTTTACAGTCCACCACTGTGTGAGAAATCGCGGCGTTGTTTGCTTTGGCCCCCATCGTGTTGATTTCCCGATTCATTTCCTGGAGCAGAAAATCCAGCTTCTTGCCGATGCTGCCGTCGGAACCCAGCAGATTCCGAAATTGCTTGATATGGCTTGCAAAACGGACGGTCTCCTCTGTGATGTCAACCTTGTCGGCCTGATAGGCGATCTCCTGTGCGAGTCTGTCTTGATCTACCGGTACGGAATCCAAGAGTTCATCTATGCGGGTTTCCAAATTTTTCCGGGCGATCTGGCTGTTTTCTTTGGCTTCGTTTTTAATCGTCTCCACAGCTTCTTCAAGCCACGATAGCCGCTGAAGCATATCACCCCGAAGCGATTCGCCCTCTTTCTGGCGCATGGACTGCACATCCTGCAATGCAGCGTTCAGTACATCCTGAACATTCCCGAACAATTCCGAATCATCCGGTAGTTCCTGCTCGTAACTAATTAAATCCGGGATATTCAGGTAATCGCTGATAGCCGGTTTTTTATCCAGGCTCAATTCCTGACGGATTTCCTTAATGAGCCTGTCATAGTTGTTCAGAAAATCCTTATTTACCTTCAGATGCGAAAGTTTATCTTCGGTCCCATTGAGCGCAATTTTAACCGATACCTGTCCCCGTTCGAAGTGCTGATTAATTGTTTTTTTTAGGTCATTCTCATGCAGGGTGATCGCATCCGGCAACCGCATTTTGATATCCAGATACCGGCTGTTCACCGAGCGGACTTCCACAGCCACCGAATAGGTGTCGAACTCTTTTTCGTTCCGGCCGTAGCCGGTCATACTGTAAACCACTGGCTGCTCCTCTTTTTCTATAGCGGATAAAAATACAATGGTACCGCATCTAAGTCAACTTCCGTCTCCGCTCTCCCAACTGGAAAAAAGGAAGTACACTGCTTTGTATTCATGCGTGCTATTTGTATTATTATTCGTACTCGAAACCGAACACCAACGCAATCGAACAACATTAACACATAAACACTCTAACACGATAACACTGTCATTATATGCATAATCATTGGTTCACCCTCAACAACTACTGGCAGGCGATCGCTCCAAAGATTACAGGAGCCAGGATCACCCAGGCGTTTACCTACGAAAAAAATGAGTGTAGTTTTATCCTGCTGAAAGATCGGGAACAAATCCGCATTGACTACTCCGGTCGCAGCGAACTGCCGTATATGGTGCTCAAAGACGGATTAAACATTCCTCGGAGAAAAGTCCTGCTATTTGACTCGCTGTATGATACCGCGATCACAGAAATTTCAATGATTCCCGGCGACCGGATACTGCGCTGGCGACTGGAGGATGACACAACCTTGTATTTCGAATTCTTCGGCGGATCGCCGAATATTTTCCAGGCGGATGCGAGTGGCAACATTCTCAGTTCCTTCAAAGATATGGGCCGTGATCACGTACCGGATTTTCGGGATTTCTCGGGCTACTCCTATCCTCTCCCGGAAGATTTGGAAAGCACCTTTCCTGATGCATTAAACGAATTTTCGGAAAAGTCTATTAAGAATGTACTGACACAACTGCTGCCCCACTGGACGGGTGCCCTCGCTCGAGAGACCGTCCACCGTGCAGGAATCGATCTGGATATGCAGACGAAGGATGTACCGGAGCAATTACGTGAAGGGCTCGCTTCAGCAGCAAAACGTATGATAGACGAAATTGAAGAGGATAATGCGTTTATCTCCCGGCTTCCGCACCCGGAATTCAGTTTGTTAGAACTCCACCACAAATCCGATGTCATCTGGGATTTGGAAATGGACATCGAGGAAGCCTACGGAAAATACATCGGTGTATATTATCGTGGCAGAAAATTTCGGAATCTCCATTCCAACCTGAAAAAACTGCTAGGTAACAAAATCGAGCGGCTCCAACGGCGGATGGAGAAACAACAAGACGACCTGAATAATTGGGAATCGGCAGAAACGTACCGGAGATACGGGGACCTCCTCATGGCTAATCTGCACGATTTAGAGCAGGGAGCGCAGGAAGCCGAAGTTGAGGACATCATTGGAGATGGGGGACAAATTACCATCCCGCTGAAGCCGGACCTCTCCATCGTTGATAACGCACAGGCTTTTTATGAAAAAGCCAAGAAAACAACCCGTGGCCGGAAGGCGCTGCAAAA
>JAANXI010000126.1 GCA_018263365.1 Fidelibacterota bacterium
CTGCGTTGCCCGATACTCAGGTCACAAGAAAAGTCGATCTTCGAATGGCCGCAGCCAGGATGTTGTTCGAAATGGGACAGTACGAGAATGCGGCCGATGAATTCCTGGAGTTAGCGGAGGAAACCTCCGGTGAAACCCGGTTTACTGCATGGGAGCAGGGGATTATTTCAGAGATTCGCGCCGGGAGGTCGCGCCGCGCCGGTTCGCATATTGATGATTATAGGGAAGCCGCGGAACTGAAGGAGAACGCGCTCCCGTTATTGCGGTTCCGATACGAACAGGCCAAAATGCTGGCTGAAGAGAAAAAATTTCAGCAGTCCATTCCCATGTTGCAGTCCATACTGGAGGCGGAAATTCCTGAGGATTTCAGGGTGAGAGTTCGCTACGAGCTGGGCCGGCAGAACATAATTACCAACAACTATGAAGAAGCCATCGATATGCTGACCAGCCTCACGGTGGAGTATCCGAATCATCCGCTGATTGCGCAGGTCTATATCACGCTGGGAACCGTGTATTACGAACAGGAGCAACCGGCGAATGCGATCGAAGCGTATCGCAATGCGCTAAATCAGGGCGCGATGGATGAATACAAAAAAGTGGCCATGAGCAACCTGATAAAACTTTACGACGAGCGAGGTCTCTGGGATGCCGCCATTGCACTTGGAAAAAGATATGCCACGGAATTTCCCAACGCAGAAGACCAGTTTGCCACCAGAATTCAGATTGGCACGTTTCTGATGAATATGCGTGAATATGATCGGGCAATCGACCATCTTACTGCCCTGCTTCGGGAGGCGAATGCGGAACAGTCATCGGAAATTCAGTTCTGGATTGGCGAGGCGTACTTTAATCAGGCAAAATATCAGCAGGCGATCATCGAATATCTGAAAGTTCCGTATCTCAATCCGCCAACAAAACTGGATTGGGCGGCATCGGCGCTGTGGAAGGCGGGGAATGCCTACGAAAAATTGCGCCAGAATGATAAGGCGATTCGGTTGTACGAGCGCATCATCCGGGAAAAGGGCGCTGCAAGCAATTTTGGCCGCTTCGCCCGTCGACGGATTGACGAGCTGGAAGCCCAAAAAGAGGCTGCAGAATAATTCTGCCGAAAAAGTGATCCGGTAAACTTCCATCCCGTAAAATTTTGCAATTATCAATTGACAGGCGAAGGCGGTTCCGCTATATTTAATTGAGATTGAATCTCAATTAATGAGTATTATGAAAGATCAGGACTTGTCAACATTTACAGAGGCGTTGCGACGGGAAAACTTAAAGCTGACCCCGCAGCGGAAAAAGATCTTTTCCACCATCGCAGAATCGGATGAGCATTGGGAAGTCGATGATCTGGTATACCGGTTCTGGGAGAGTGAAGATCGCATTTCCAGAGCCACTATCTATCGTACACTGGATATTCTGGTCGATTACGGTTTTGTACGCAAAGTCGATTTTGGGGAGGGCCGGTCTCGGTACGAATATGCCGCCGATAAAAAGTATCACGATCACATGATCTGTGAAGAGTGCGGGGAGATTTTTGAATTCACAGATGAAAACCTGCGCAAACATCAGGAGCGTCTGTGTGAAATCTTTGATTTTACGCCATCCAAGCACGTGGTGCAGATTTATGGGTTATGCAGTGAATGCCAGGCAGAACCGGATGCTGGGAAGTGAAGGTTTAGCAATATATGACGCATAGTCACGACGGGAATCATCACGACCTCGCCGATGTAAAAACCGATCGGTCAATTGCGCTGGTAGGAAATCCCAATGTGGGGAAAAGCGTTCTCTTTGGTCATCTCACCGGCTCGTATGTGACCGTCTCCAATTACCCCGGAACCACTGTTGAAATCGCCCGCGGAAAGTACACCGGACAAAACGGCTTTGGCGCCGGTCCGCCCAAAACGTTGATTGACACTCCGGGAATCAATAATCTGATTCCCTCCAGCGAGGATGAACTGGTGACCCGGAACATCCTGCTGAAGGAGAAGCCGGAGAACATTCTGCAGGTCATCGATACAAAAAACCTGCGTAGAGGACTTCTGATTACATTGCAGCTAGCAGAGATGGGAGTCCCGTTTGCGGTCTGCCTGAATATGCTGGATGAAGCGGAACGGCGGGGGATTACCGTGGATACCGAACATCTGAGTCGACTGCTTGGCGTTGATGTCATCGGCACTGTGGCAACCCGTAAGCAGGGTATGGATCAGGTGCAAAAAATCCTGACTACGCCGCGGAAATCGCAGTACGGCATCCAGTACACGGATCACATTGAACAGTCCATCCAGCGGATTTCGGAATTATTGCCCACCAAGAAGAAGGGAACGCAGATCTCGGCGCGTGCTCTTGCTCTAATGCTGCTTGCCGGCGATGAATCCCTGTACGACTTTTTCAGGGAAAAAATTGCCGATGCGGACCTGAAAAAGATCCGGAATGTCGTAGCCGAAACGGAAGCCATCTATCCGGAATCCCTGCACAATATAATCACCAGAATTCGATTGGATGAGGCCCAGACTCTGCTGAGCCAGGTGATGACTTCCGAGGCCGTTTCTAAGGAAACCATCACTCAAAAAATTGGCCGCTGGTCGATGCATCCGTTCTGGGGTTTGCCGGTCCTGTTTGGCGTCCTGTTTTTGATGTACCAATTTGTGGGAGTTTTCGGAGCAGGCACCCTCGTTGATTTTCTCGAAATAAACGTGTTTGGGCAATATATAAGTCCGTGGGCGTCCACCGCTGTGGAGTGGCTGATTCCGCTGCAATTCTTCCAGGATATGCTCGTGGGAGAATACGGGTTGCTGACTATGGCATTATCCTACTCAGTAGCGATTGTTCTCCCCATCGTCGGGACCTTTTTTATTGCGTTTGGCATTCTGGAGGACTCTGGCTATCTGCCACGCCTGGCCGTTATGGTGAACCGAATTTTTAAGATGATCGGTCTGAACGGGAAAGCCATTCTGCCGATGGTACTGGGACTCGGCTGCGATACAATGGCCACGCTGACGACCAGGATTCTCGACTCGAAAAAAGAACGAGTGATCGTGACCTTGCTCCTGGCGCTTGGGGTGCCGTGTTCGGCACAGCTGGGTGTCATCCTTGGAATGCTTGGCGGATTGTCCTTTGGTGCGTCGGTGTTGTGGGCCGGTTTGGTCGTTGGGGTGCTGTTACTCGTCGGATATCTCTCCTCCAAAGTGGTTAAAGGCAGAGGTTCGGACTTTGTATTGGAACTGCCGCCGATTCGCCGGCCGGCGCTGGGAAACATCTTTGTGAAGACGATTGCACGAATTGAATGGTATCTGCGTGAAGCGGTCCCGCTGTTCTTCATCGGCACGTTTATCCTGTTCGTGTTTGATAAACTCCATATTCTCAAATGGATTCAGCAGGCAGCCTCACCGGTCGTGCAAGGATTTTTAGGGTTGCCTGTTCAGGCCACCGATGCGTTCCTCATCGGATTTCTGCGCCGGGATTTCGGCGCCGCAGGCCTGTTCGACCTGGCGAAACAGGGAATGCTCGATCCGAATCAGGTGCTGGTGAGTCTGGTGGCCATCACGCTGTTTATGCCGTGCATCGCGAACCTGCTCATGATTGTCAAAGAGCGCGGCGTGAAGACGGCCGTGTATATGAGCGCTTTTATTTTGCCCTTTGCGCTATTGGTCTCCGGTGGACTGCACTGGTTGTTGGTGTGGACAGGGATTACGTTTTAATACAGTGGAAAAGGTATAAGGAATAGGGTATAAGGTATAAAATGGCGAATATGATTAAGAATATGAGCACTTTACACGAACACTTGAACACTGTCTTATGAAAAACACCTGCCCATATTGCGGTTACGATTTCGATACGACGCATGAATTTTGCAATTCCTCATGTCCGTTATCGAAGCACTGTGGCATGATTATGTGCCCGAACTGCCGGTATGAGTATGTGCCCGCCGAGTCCAGGACCATTAACTTTTTCAAGAAGCTATTTTCCTCGAAGAAATCATCACAGGAAATTGAAGAGACGAATGAGCACCCCGATATCCCTCATTGAAGAAGCGCTGGAATACCTCTGGCTGACCAGAGAACAGGGAGAGACTTCCCTGGAATCATTCCGCGAATTGATGTCCAAGGATGATCAACCCGTCATTACAGATGATGTCCTGGAGGAGATGGAGGAAAAAGCACTCATTCAGCGGACAAACGGGAAATTCGAATTCACCGCGGAAGGCGATGCAACAGCCGCACAGATAATTCGGCGACACCGATTGGCGGAAAGACTTTTTAACGATGTCCTGAACGTCTCCATGGAGGAAACGGAGAATATTGCCTGTCAGCTGGAGCATATTCTCAGCGCAGAGGTCACCAAAAGCGTCTGCACCTTTTTGGGCCATCCGCCGCAGTGCCCGCACGGCAGGCCGATTCCCCAGGGACGATGCTGCAAGCGGTACAAGAGTCAGCTCAAACCCATCATATCGTCAGTCCGGCAATTGGATCTGCGCATTCCGGCCCGCATTGCATTTATCACCCCGGAATTCCACAAGCGCTACCAGCGACTAACATCGCTGGGCGTCACACCGGGAACAGAATTAGTCCTGACCCAGCGCCATCCCTCGTTTGTCATTAAAGTCGGTGAAACGGAAATTGCCATCGATGGTGATATTGCCGACGAAATCTACGTGAAACGGATTACGAACCGGGATTAGGTATAGGGCATAGATAGAACCCGGTAGAAAAAAATGTCCACAGATTTCACAGATTAGCGCTGATTATAACTGCCATAAAATTGTCATTCAGTTTTAACGGCAAGAAACTCCAATTTTGCAGCGGTAA
The DNA here is from genome assembly GCA_018263365.1 of Fidelibacterota bacterium. Taxonomy (GTDB): domain Bacteria; phylum Fidelibacterota; class JAANXI01; order JAANXI01; family JAANXI01; genus JAANXI01. The sequence goes on from JAANXI010000126.1 coordinate 4,803, forward strand.
TTTTTTGTCTCCAACTCATTACCAAGGAACTGGGCTAAAAAACACCATTTTCGTGTGCTCTACGCCGATTTTTACCTGCCACCACTCAATTTTTCCCTGGAAATCTTTCGGCTACACACCCAGCCCTAAAGGACTGGGCTAGATTTCTGCTATGAACTGATGAAAGTCGCCAACTTGAACACTCTCACACTGCCGTTCAACCTTTTATCACGCCAACCGGTCTGAACCGGGCCACTTTACTAGTAATTCCCGCATTATGCATAACTTGCACGACATCCGCGACATCTTTGTAGGCGTGCGGCATCTCCTCCGCAACAGTACGATTCCCTGCCGCCTGAATTTCCACGCCGCGATCGCGTAGTTCCTGATAGATGTCCTTACCCCGGCTCTGCTTTTTCGACTGCCTGCGACTCATTTGCCGCCCGGCGCCATGACAGGAACTGCCAAAAGTTTCCGTCATCGCTTTGGCGGTTCCGGTGCAGACATAGGAATACCGTCCCATATCGCCTGGAATTAACACCGGCTGACCGATATCCGTATATTTGGCAGGGATGTGCTGACTGCCAGGGCCAAATGCCCGCGTCGCGCCTTTCCGGTGGACACAGAGTTTTTCCGAATGACCATTGATTTTATGTTCCTCGAATTTGGCGATGTTATGACATATATCGTAAACCAGGTTGAAACCAAGATCCCGGGGAGAAATATTGAGCGCTTCCAGAAACGCCTGCTCCGCGAGATGCATAATCACCTGGCGATTGACGAAGGCGAAATTCGCTCCGCACCGCATCGCGCCAAGGTATTTTTTGCCTTCGTCACTTGTAATAGGGGCGCACGCTAATTGCTTATCAGGTATTTCAATATTGTATTTGTGTGTCGCGTTGATTGTCGTCTTCAAATGATCATCACAGATCTGGTGTCCGAATCCACGGGAGCCGGTGTGGATAATGAGAACAATGGTATCCTTATCAAGTCCAAATAAGGCTGCGGATTGCTCATCATAGATTTCATCCACTTTCCCGATCTCGAGGAAGTGATTCCCAGAGCCGAGGGTTCCAACCTGTGTTTTTCCGCGTTCAAAAGCCCGGTCGCTCACCGCATTCGGATCGGCATCGTCGAGGCAGCCATTTTCCTCGATAAATTCGAGATCTTCCTTATCCCCAAAACTTTCTTTCACGGCCCACTCTGCGCCCTGCGTAACTAACTTGCGGAAATTATCTGTGGAAATTTTCCGAATCGCCCCTGAAGAACCAACACCGGTCGGGACGTTGTTGAACAGGTGTGAGACCAAATTCCGGATATCATCCTTCACATCCTCATGGTGCAGCTTGGTGGCAATGAGCCGAACGCCGCAGTTAATATCGTAGCCCACGCCGCCGGGTGACACAACGCCATCTCCCGCATGAGTAGCACACACGCCGCCAATCGGAAAACCGTAACCCCAGTGGATGTCCGGCATTGCCAACGAAAATTTGGCGATGCCGGGCAGATGCGCCACATTTTGCACCTGCTGCAAACTCTGGTCATTCCGGATATCCTGCATAAGAGTCTCGCTGGCGTACACGCGCCCTGGCACCCGCATCTTGCCGGACTGTGGGACTTCCCAGGTATTTTCATCGATTTGGCGAATTTCAATGGCCATGATTGGTCACCTCTTTTAAATCTTTTATCATCAGTTCAATATTAAACATAGAGGTTATATCCGGAATTTGTCAACTGGAGGTACTGCACTCAACTTAAAGATGGCATCTTTGAATATCCTTAATATTTGTCCAAAATATCGTGAGGATTGATATCGAGAAATACAGCTGTTTCTCCTTCCGGAAACCAAACAATACGGACATTCATATCAACAGACATTTCCCATAAACCACCAGTTCCTCTGATTTTCTTTATCCGCAAACCGGGTAAATCGGGATTTTGGGCAAATTTTCGTAATGTTGATTCGACTATTGACTTTAACTCCGGATTTTTTTCAATGTGATTTTTCCAGCTTCGCTTGAAACGTCCTGTCCGCCTGAATTGGTGAAATTGTTGCACAGGTTTCTCAGGCGTTCAGGTCATCGATTAGATCTTCGATGGAAGAAAAATCTTCGTATCGCCCTTTCTGCAAATCATCGAAAGATTTTTTGAGTGATGCCCCCATTTTCGCAAACCATTCCGGGACGACTGCGCCCTTTTCTATCACAATTCCGCCAGAAGTTTCCTCGAAAATTACTTCGCTGCCCGGCTCGAGATTATATTTTTCACGCAATTCCTTCGGAATAGTTATTTGTCCCCGGTTGTTGATTTTTGTGGTATGCATATTGTCCCCTCTGTTTCTACCATTCGGCGCACAATATAGCTGAAAATATTTTTTTCATCAATACTGAAATACTAAATTAATGAAAAAGCGACAATTCACAAAGATATAATTAGATAGAACGGCTAATGCCGGTGCTGCCACCAAACTATGTTTCCTTTCACAACGAACAAGGTCCCAAAAAAATGATTAAGATTAGGATTAAGAGTAAGATTAAAAACCCCCGATCTGTCACTTGAACACGATACCACTCAAACACTCTAACACTGCCGTAAGTCAAATATCAAAGATAACCTGCGCTTCAAATCCTTCGTTGGTTTGAGTCACCTTCAGACCGTGATAGGTCACCGCTTTCACATCCTGGATGTTGTCTTCCTGGTCTGCAGAAATGAAAAATCCTTCTGCCGTAGCGGTTAGAGCGCTGTCGGTAATCGATTGAACCGAAAATCGATTAAAGTAACAGTGATTGGTCGAGTGCAGGTATAGCAGCTCGCTCAGCCAGTCCTTGAGCAGTGTTGCAATATCGGATGAGTGAATCTCAATATTTTTGGTGACTTCGGGACGTTCGAAATCCGAAAGGATTGAACCGGAGCCAATGATATGAAAGAGCCCTTCTGCGGCATGCCGAAAAAGTTCCTCGCGATTTTTACCGTAGATACGGAGGCCGGCGTCGGCAGTGTGATCGATCTCCTCTAATTTTTTCACCATCAATCCAAATCCAGATCGAGGTGGGGAAGCTGCTCCAGAACATAGTCCCGAACAGTATCATGATTCGTAACATCTATAAATGAGTCATCTTTGGATTTGATCTTCTGCAGTAACGGCCGCATCGTTCCATTACACTCCGAGCACTTCGGAGTATCTGCGTTTCGCGGAGTCGTTTTGTTCTCCAGACACGAGTCGCACCGCCAGAGCATTTTGCGTCCCGATTGTTTGCCGCGCTTGGCGATCGGATCGCCCTCGATGTCGACGATGTCCATTGAAAAGTCGATAACAGGCGCGGTACTGACGGAAGTACCAACTCCGTACGCATCGGCCACCGGATTGTACTGATGTATTGTATATTCGTCCAACCCGCCACTGATGAACAGTTTGACATGCTCAAATCCACGCAGATCCAGTTCCCAGCGGACTTCGCGCATGATTTCGAGCAGGTCCCCGCGCCGGCTGCCGGGCGTGTCCAGCCGGACACCGAAGAGGTTTTCGCCCAGCGCTTCTGCAACACGCAGGGTTTCGAATTTTTCATCGGTAAAGGTATCGACCAGGCTGATACGGTTGACCTTTTTATCGATGATCTCATCAAAGGCTTTGGTGGCTTCCACCGTGTCACCCATTATCAGGATTAGCGCATGCGGGATGGTGCCGACCGGTTCCTGTCCTATGTAATCGGCTGCGGCAACTGAGGCGACGCCGTCGCAACCGCCGATATAGGCGTTGCGTTCCACAACTGGTGCAATCGCCGGATGCATACGCCGCGCACCAAAACTGATGACCGGCTTGTCTCCGGCCGCCTTCCTGCAACGTGCAGCTTTCGTGGCAATGCCGGATGCCTGGCACAGATATCCCAGTATTGCCGTCTCGTAGACGCCGAAATCCAGGTAATCGCCGGTGAGAGTCAACACCGGCTCATTGCTATAAAAAATACTCCCCTCCGGGATAGACTCAACATTTATGGGAAGATTTGCCAGTAATTCCGCCGCTTCGTTTAGCCCCGCATACACTGCCCAATCATACGGCTTGGGTAAACTTTTATACACAAATTCTGCGGTCACCGTTCTATGGATATTTTTCCGCTCAAGGATTTTTTTAGTGCGGTTGAAATACACGTCGGTAACTTTGCCTGCTTTGATTTGCTCCTGTGATACTGTTGAATTCATGTTCGGAGTGCCTCTCTTTTATCAGATTAAAATAAACTTAGTTGGTAACTCCTCAAAATTCAACTGTCGCAAAGATTAACAAGCGAATCCCGGTTCTTTTCAGAAGAAAAGCCCCTATCCGAAATTGGCTATTAACCCAGTATCAATGCTGGATTTCACGTTATGGTTCATCTATCTTTTCCTTTCCAGTTGTTTTAGAACATAGCACCCTGTATTAAAATGAGAATTAAAGCATTCGGGGTAACCGACTGAATTATTTCATGAATGCCATCAGATTTTGGTCTTTAACCGTCCTGGTTTTTATGGCGGGTATAGTGTTTGGAAATGACTATTCCCGGCAACAGGAAAAATTTATTCCCAAAGACATTCCGGGGTTGACAGATTTTGTGACCCTTAATATCCACCAGGACAGCTATGGCTTCCTTTGGTTTACCACGGAAGACGGCCTCTACAGGTATGACGGGTACCGTGCGCAGGCATTTGGCATAATCCACAGGATAGCAGGACGTTAACATCGAATGTGGTCCATAAAATTTTTGAGGATTCAGAGGGACATCTCTGGATTACAGCCAATCAAGCCGGAGTAAACCGCATTAATCCCGTCACCGGGAAAGTGACGCGCTTTCTACATGAACCTTCGGATACAAATTCCATCTCTCATGATCGCGTCTCGGATGTTTTTGAGTCCCATGATGGGGCAATTTGGTTAATAACCAAAACCGCGTTCAACCGATTACAGCAAAATACTTCTTCAGATCACGATGGTAAGTGGAAGGTGACCAGCGTAGTTCCCAAGAATGAAATTTATATTGAAAAACCATTGCATTCGATTCCACTGCCGGTGCGCAACCGGGTGATCCCCTTTGGCTGGAATAACGGAATTCAATTGTATGATCCGGTGGGAGATGCGTTTTACCTGGCCGGCATAACAGATGAGATTGAACTATCCGGAAACGTTCTGATGCCGAGTCGGGGAGGCGGCAGGCAAACTCATTTTTGGTTATTCGATGAAGATAAACGGTTGTATAAAGTGTACAGGGATACGCTCCGAATCGATAAATGGGAACTCGGAGCAATATTAAATGACGCCCCATTCAATACAATTCGGGAAATCCGTACAGACGGCCCCTCCGGTCTGTGGTTCCTGGCGCACGGATACGGTTTATATCACGTGGAAACTGATCCGTTCTCGGTGACCAGATATTATGACACCGGAGATAACAACCGTACGCTGTCCGGAAATATATGTTATGCTTTCGGGGTGGATACTGAGAATACAATTTGGGTTTCCACGGAAAACGGGATTCAGACCATGCCAATGCAGAGTGACCTTTTTACGCACATTACTCCAGTGCCGGGGGCTAAAAAGAACGACGCCAACCGGATCAACAATATTTATCAGGATCGGACGGGTCGTATTTGGCTGGGCGGCTATTTACAAATGCACTGGTATTATCCGCAAAAGGATTCAATTGTCCCAAAAATACACCGACGGATTTTCCCGGCGCCAATGAAAAATAATCTGGTGCGAACCGTTTTTCAGGACGATTTCGGACGATATTGGTTCGGAATGATGAATGAATCACTCTGGTATGCTGATTCCTCATTGAATAATTTCACTGCTATCCGGAAAAATTTTGGGGAACAGACATTAGTCCGGGATATCGCACAAGACAGCTCAGGGTCTCTCTGGTTTGGCGTTGATTTTAACAGGGGTAAACTGCTCCATCTGGGTTTGAAGGAGCTGGAGCCTACTATCTACCAATTTAATCCGAATGATAGCCTTTCCCTGAGTTCAAGCCCTATAACAAGGGTTTTTATCGAATCCAGGGGGCGTTTCTGGGTGGGGACATGGGGAGGTGGGTTAAACCTGTTTGATCCTGTCACCGGCAATGCCAGGCGATTTAACCGGTTTTCCGGAGGCGCCCGGTCCCTGAGCGACAACCTGGTCACCGATATTCAGGAGACAACAGATGGGACAATTTGGATCGGCACCTGGAATGCAGGCATTGACAGAGTCGTCGAAAACGAAAACACCCCCGAAATTTCGTTTAAAAACTATTCCACCGCCCAGGGGTTGCCAAGTAATAATATAATTTGCTTACTCCCTGATAAAGATAATCGGTTATGGATTGCATCTGGCGCCTCCGTCACAGTCTTTTTACCAGACCTTGAAAAATCCACAATGTTTTCTAAACAACACGGCATCAGTAATAACGAATATTTCATGGGCGCCAGGGAAATTGACCACACCGGACGCATGTATTTTGGCGGAACAAATGGGGTAACCGTTTTTCATCCGGACAGCATTTCCCCCTCTGAGGATTCACTGGATATTTACCTTACTGAGTTCAGAATCTTTAACCAACTTGCAGCGCTGGATACACTGATTCAATTTAAGAAGCGGTATGTATTGCAACACGACGAGAATTTTGTTTCCATTGGATTTGCTGCCAGAGAATTTTTACGCCCCGGGGACATTGAATACCAATACCGATTGCAAGGGATCGATTCCAAATGGATTCCGGCAGAGGGACGGCAATTCGTGAATTTCACACATTTGCCCTACGGTGATTACAATTTTCAGGTGCGCGCCCGGAAACATTCCAGCGAATGGCAGGGGTTTCAGTCGGTACAACTCGTGGTTATTCCACCTTTTTGGTTACGTCCCTGGTTTCTGGTAGTAGGCGGGATACTATTGTTAGGAGTGTTAATTACCGGAATTTGGCTCACGTCCCGGTACCGGCTCAAGCGACGTATCCGCAGGCTGGAGATGCAGCAAAAGTTGCAATCTGAGTGGGAGCGGATCTCCCGGGAACTCCACGATCATGTCGGGGCGAAACTCACCAATATTGTGACCGGACTTGAAATTATTAACCTGCACACAAAGAAAGGAAAAAAAGAATCGGTACTCGAACGGATCAATCAGCTGGAATCCCACGCCAGATCGACTATCAATGACCTCAGGCAAACCATCTGGTCCCTAAAATATGATGCCTCGTCGGTCTCGCTCCTGGTTGAACAAATCAGGGAATTTATCCATGAACAACTCCAATTCCGGGAAGACCTGACAATTCGCTGTGAATACGATGAGAAGGAAAACTATCAGTTATCGCCCTTACAGGCATTGAATTTGTTTCGGATTAGTCAGGAGGCGGTAATGAACGCTGTGAAAAATGCCAATGCTGACAAAATCACCATAGAAGTAGAGACGACTCATGATGACCTACTTCGCCTGTGTATCCGTGATGACGGAGACGGATTTAACGTCGCTGAGCATAAAAGGAGTAGCGAAGGATTTGGTCTGGAAACGATGGAACAACGGGCTCAAAAAATCCAGGCTGATATCGAGATACAATCCGAAATGGGAGCAGGAACACAAGTGCAGGTATCTTTACCATTCGAGAACAAACAGGACAATCGTTGATCACCGATTCCGGTGATTGCGGAAAAGAAAATATTTTAATTACTTAACGGGTACTATGGAAATACGACTCGCAATTGCCGAAGACAACGCGCAAACCCGCAACCAGTTTGTTGAACGTTTTGAGTTTTACGACGGGATAGATTTAGTCCATACCGCGGAAAACGGGGACGACTTGTTAGAATATCTCAGCGATTCTCCCATGGATGAGCATCCTGACATTGTGCTCATGGATATCGAAATGCCGGGTAAGTCCGGCATCGAAACGACGGCGCTACTTAAAGAAAAGTACCCGTATATCGAAGTGATTATGTCCACTGTTTTTAAGGATGAGGAGAAGATATTCAAATCCATTCAGGCCGGGGCTTCGGGATATCTATTGAACGATCGCCCGATCGATCGGTTTGTCGAGGCAATGGAAGAAGTACTGGATGGCGGTGTACCGCTATCCCGAACCATTGCACGCAAAGTGCTCGGCTACATTAGAACCCAGGACGAAGCAAATAAAAAAACGCCGGAAACCCAGGCGAAAAAGTTTGAGTTATCGCCCAGAGAATTAGAAATCTTGCAGGCGATCGTCGACGATGAAACCGAATATGCAATTGCCTATGACCTCGATATAAGTGAGCATACTGTGCGGTCTCATGTCAAAAACATCTATAAAAAACTTCAGGTCCATTCCCGAACGGCTGTCGTTAAAATGGCGATCAAAAATAAGTTGATATAACGGCAGTGTTCGTGTGTTATAGTGTTTCTCGAAAGGTCTCAACAGTCTCACCAGAGATGCCTTCCGGTAAGACTTCCGGAGAAGGTGTTTTAGTTAACTGAATTATTTATAAAATGAAATAAATGTACGAATTTTAGGCGTGCTAAGATCAATATTTTCAGTTGGGTAGAGACGTTCCATGGAACGTCTCTACTTGGAACATTTCCAATACTTTCTCTGGCTCGGAATAGCC
>JAANXI010000127.1 GCA_018263365.1 Fidelibacterota bacterium
GGCGAATAGTTTGCGCCCCGCCGCAAACGCGTGGTGACTCCCGGCGGCGGATAGGTGATTTTATCCACGGTATCTATGCTTGCGTCATCACCTACCAACATTTCATCTTCACCGCAGTCACTAGAAAAATTGAAGCCGCCTCCCTGATTAGGCATTGAGGTCGTTATTTCACTCATAAAGTTCGGACACCCGTAATCACTCATGGTCAAGACATCATTGGAATGGACCGGCCCGTTCCAGTTCTCGTTTGACCCAAAGGTCACAGCCCGCCGGCTTTCGTCGGTATAATTTACGTCATCAAAGATAAAAGCGCCGCCACCTGCAGCTTCCTTATTGGTAAAATAGAGGTATTTTGAGAAAGTATTAGGCTCAAGGGTAATGGCGGCTTTCCGGGTTACGGTAATTCTTTCCTCGTTACCGAGCCGGGAATCGAGGGTATACTCGACCTGCCCAATGGACTCTCCGTAAAAGATATTCTGCATACCTTGTCCGGTTTTCTGTGTTGCCACTGCAGTATAGGACTTATCAAAATTCGTCCGCTGAAAGACTCCCGGCGGCAAAGCGAAATTTCCGTAAGTAGTATCCTTTGGCGGGGTGGTTTTCATTGTGAGCGGATATACTGTCTCGGAGATGCCGGTTCGGGCAGCTAACTTCGCCTGCATTTCAGCATAACGGTGCTTCGCCGATACCTTTTGATGCGAAGCCCAGCTCAGATACCCCAGAGTAAATATCAGAGTGATACTGATAAAAATTACGGACGTAATGAGCGCGTGTCCGCTTTCCCTACGTAATCTGTAGGCAGGTGTATTTACCATGATCGTCTCACAATTTTTCGATTATATATCATCCCTATTATCAGATAAATTTCCGGTCCATAAACACTCTGCGTTTATAGGTATAAGTCCTGGTTACATCTTCTCCGGTCCTTTCAATCTTCAAAGATAGTTTTAACTCAATTATATATATGAATTGACTCAATGCTTGTCTCACTGCAAAATTATTAGGTGAGTCTGGAGCCGGCTCCCATTCTTTGAGCCTGAATGATGCCACCTGTACCTGATACCCATCCCCTTGAAAGAACTCTCCGTAGTTCGGAAATCGGAATGCCTGAGAACCCTCCGAAGAAGAATCCCAGCGATTTCGAGGCAACGGGTTCCCGTTAATCAGTATTCCCTGATTTTGTTCCGCTGTGTACTGCACATCTATTAAAATCGGGTTGGCGCCCGCTCCTTCAGGCACACTCAACCGGACATAATCCATTTGATTCATCCCTGTGTTCAGATAACCGTCTTTCGCGATATGTAAATCTTTTTCAATTTCTTCCAGGGCAAGGTTGGCGTACCGTTCCATCTGAGTTTCAATGGCGCTGATTTTAAATTGCCGGTGAAATTCAATAAACAGCGTCATAAGCCCTATTCCCATCATAGCGAAAATTCCGGCAGTTATTGCCAGTTCAGGAAGGGTAATACCTTTTTGTCCACGAAATAAATTCATCATAACACTATTTTTAATATTGAATATAACTTACTTCCGCCTCCAGCTTGCGGCGTTGGGTGATTTGGTCGTTGGGATATTCGTCCCATTCAATCCAGGTCTTCAGATGGTAAAACGCCTGGTTGTTCATATTATAGGGTTGAATATCCTCCACAGTTTCCCGGTAAATATACCCATACACATTGTTACCGGTGTTATTCGGATCCTCCAACAGGACTACTTCCCGCGGCGTTCGGGGTTGTGCAATATATGAAGACATATTCCCACCAAACGCAGCAATGACGCCTCGGTACTCCTCCATATAGCGGTTCAACGCGTCCAGCGCCTGGTTTTCTATTTTGACGGAGCGCAGCATCCCCCGGGCATAGGCGATTCCCTGCATCATGCCTATCGCGGCAATTGAAATAATCAGGACCGTCACCATTACTTCAATAAAGGTGAACCCTTTATTGTTTAAGGATTGTTTCAATCGTGGCATCATGTGGCTATTAAATAATGCTCTGTTTGAAGGTTTTGGGATTTTCGGCAATTTGTGCAGCCGTTTCCCGATCGATTTTCCCCTGGCTCACCAACCGCTGGAGATCTTGATCGAGGGTCTGCATTCCCTCAACACTTCCGGACTGAATAATTGACGGGATTTGGTAGATTTTATCTTCACGAATCAAGTTCCGGACAGCAGTATTTGCTACCATGATTTCACAAGCAGGTATCCGGGATTTGCTATCTTTGGTGAGGAGCAACTTCTGAGCAATCACTGCAATCAAGCTTTCGGAAAGCATGGACCGTATCTGCCCTTTTTGCGCGGAAGGAAAGATGTCAATAATTCGATCAATCGTTTTCGATGCGCTGGACGTATGCAGTGTTGCCATGACCAGATGTCCAGTTTCAGCCGCGGTCAGCGCCAACTGCACGGTCTCTAAGTCCCGCATCTCGCCAACCAGAATTACATCCGGATCCTCGCGCAGCGCCGATCGCAACGCATTGGCGAAACTGTGGGTTGTCGCGCCCAGCTCCCGCTGGTTGATCAGGCTGTTGTTGGTATAGTGCAGGTATTCGACCGGATCTTCAATGGTGATGATATGGTATTGGCGGTTTTCATTGATATGATTGACCATTGTCGCCAGTGTAGTGGATTTTCCACTACCGGTGGGCCCCGTCAGCAGTATCAGTCCCCTGTCCTTTAACGCCAGGTCTTTCAAGACCGGTGGGATGCCCAGTTCTTCAAAGCTTCGGATTTCATCCGGAATTGCCCGAAACACTCCGGACAGCCCGTTAATCTGATGGAAAAAGTTCACCCGGAACCGGCCGTAGCCGTCCAGCGCCGTTGAAAAATCGATCTCTTTCTGTTTCCGAAACATCTTGAGTTGGTCTTCATTCATCACCCCATCGGCGATATTCTCCATTTGCGGCTCTTCCAATTTGGGCAGATTTAACGGTTTCATAAGCCCATTAATCCGCACCATCGGAGTTGACCCCACGCTCAGATGGAGATCAGATGCGCCGCTTTCCAACGAATACTTTAATAATTCTTTTATTTCAAGCGACATCGTTACTACTGCGTGCTCCCTTCTTCGCCGAGAACTCCATATCCGGAAAACTTGCCTGATTCGACGTCATACACAACCTGCTTCCCTGCGCCACCTTTCATCTCGCCAGTACTAATGCCCTGAATGGTTGCCAACTCCTCACCACCACTCACAATTTCAAACTCCCAGCGACGTTTGAGCGAACGGTCCAATCGAATATATCCGTCCTCCTCCAGGATTTCAACATTCGCAGGCCAGTCACCGGTATCCTGGTAATACATCTTGGCTGCATTATAAATTGCGCCGATGGCCGATTGCGCCTCCGAGGCCCGGGCTTGCTCAACGTACGATGTATAAATGGGTACTCCCACTGCTGCCAGTATTGCCACAATGATCACTACCACGAGGACTTCCATCAACGTAAAGCCATCGTCTCGCTTTACTAACTCTCGAAACATACAACTTCCTCCTTATTACTATTATGCTACCAATGATATGACCGCAGGAATATTCAGAATATTCCTACACTACGGAACTGGTAACCGTCTCAATTCTGCCAAAAAGGGTTTTAGACTGGATTTTCTCTATAAAAGAATCCCCAACGAATCGGGGAAATTTAATATATTCCATACGCACAGAAAAGGAGAAATTAATCTCACTTCTCTCGCTTCGCTCATTTGCCAAACGCCAGTAATGACAAGCATTTCCGTTACTTATCTTTCCGCCGGATATTATCCAGGTGCCTCTTTGCGGCTCCATCATTCGGGTCAAATGTTAATTCGCTTCTGAAAAACCGCTCTGCCTGTTCCGGGTGTCGTAAAAATAATGAGGCCTGCCCGGCATACCGATTAGCGTTATCAAACCGGGGATTCTGCTCCAGACATTCTTTGAACCAATTCACTGCCGTCTCATATTCACCCAGCCGATACCACGATCTACCGAGATGATACATCGCTTTCGCATGAAGAGAATCAATTTTTACCGTTACTGCAAATTGTTCTGTCGCCTTCTGATATTCCCGAAACTCATAGTACAGCTTTCCCAGACGATAATGAGCGTCGACCAAATCCGGTGCAAGCTGCAATGCAGTTTCATATACGTCAATCGCTTGATTTTGTTCATCATAATATTCTAACCATCTGGCGTAGTGGTAGTATGTACCGGCAGTGGTGAACGAATCTGCAACTTGTTTATATTTTTGAAGCATATATTCTCTGAAATCACCACGGAAATCCGGGGTATCCTTGGCCCAGAGATTCATGAAAAAGTCCGTAAATTTTCCGGATTTATCCACCCGCTTATGATATCCCGCTGCACTGAAAGGATCAAAGGGCTCATCTCTGAATACGGCAGAATCCATCCGTGCAACTGTGTAATTGTCCAAAATATACTGTTGAAATTCGGACAGACTACCGTCGCGAAGCCGGGCCATTTCAAATTCCAACACAGGAGAATCCAGCGAATTAATTGGGACGGACTTGACCGTATCAACAAATCCATACGGGTTGGTATTCATAATCGCGTATTTAAAAACTTTCGGGAACCGACCATGTTCTGATGCAAAAAACCGGCGAAGTTTTGTATGCGATTCCAATGCAGATTGCTGTCGAATCTGTATCGGCTCATTCGACCCGTGCAGCAAAAAATATTGCGATTTCATCAAGGAAACCCAACAGTAATCGAATACCGATTCCATTGTCTTGAGAATAATTTGTACTCCGGCCTCTCCCACGCGATAATCCAGCCATGTGGTGTAAATACCGTTAGGCGATAACCTGGATTGGACATCCCGGAAAAAATCACGCGTATACAATTTACTCGAACCTAAATTGAGTGATTGTTGTGGATGAAATGTGCCAAGATGTTGAGATGAAAAGGTTTCGCGAAACCGGAGGCATACCCGGAGGGGCTGTCGAGGATTTCCGCGGTGCCTTCGCGCTCAACAGATTGGTGCAGATCGCCATATAAAATCGCTCAATTTAGGTCGAACTAAAATAGAGGGGGGTGGTCACCGTATTGACAATGAGATCGTAATTGGCATCTGTTGTTTTGAGGAACCGAATTCCGTCATCGACAACGACATTCACATTCGGCTTGGCCATGATAGCAAAACTATACTGGCGCATCAGATACTGTTTTTCCACAATGATCGGATTAATTTCCACGACATCCACCTGGCGGAACAGTTCGGCGACCGTTCCGGCCGTGGCGCCGCTGCCAAGTCCCAGGACCAGCGCTTGATCGCGTTCCGGGCTCAGCAGCGTGGAAATTGCGCCAACGATGTACTCCGGCGGCGAATTCAACGGGATACTGGTATATCCGTTTATGAAAAAATACTCATTGCCACCGGATGTATTAATCGCAAAGGTTTCATCGTATTTTCGAAATCGTTGTCCACGCTCATAATCCGCGAGTTCTTCCTGAAAATCCTCGTGTGACGTAAAGGATGTGTAATCCAGATACAGGATATCCTCGTTCCACGCAGTCAACAGAAAAAGTCCCCCGAGAGCAAGGGCAAATACGGAAGCAGCAATTGCCGGTGTTTTTTTCGCGTAAATCCATAGCACCGCTACGGCTGAGAAGATCAAGGTAATCAACAGGATCTGACCGTATTCAAACAGTGGATGGAGCACAAACACCATGAGCAGATATCCGGCCACATTTGCGACGCTGGAGATAAACAGGAGCCAACCGGACTCCTTCGCCACATCCTGCTCTCGTTGCATGATCGCCGGAATGGCTGCTCCATAACATATTGCACTCCCACCGATTATGAGAAACAGGGTTAGCACCTTCCATGGGAGAAGCGCCTTCTCCTCGAATACAGGAAAACCAAGGGCGTACAGTTCAACTACCAGTGGAAAGAAAGCGAGGAGCAGCACCACAAAGGAGATGTTCGTCCACAGAAACGTTCGGAACTGGATTCGCCACTTTCTGGTGATGAAAGAACCGATAGCGATACCTCCCAGGACGATAGCCAATACCATTGCAAATGTCTCGTGATACGGGCCGAACGTGAATTGCGCAATCTTGATTGCCCAGAGTTGAAAGACCGCGCTCGCCATACTAAAGAGAAACAATCCTCCCAGGATTGTAACAGGATATAAAATTTCTTCCGGGAACTGTAACTGAATATCGCTTTGTGGACTCAGGAAGTAGAGCCCGATCCCGATGGCAAGATTCAGACTAGCGAGTATCAGAACAGTATCCGGAATGCCGAACAATCGAATTAATCCGAACTCGACAAGTAACGCAGTCAGTGCCGCGCCAAAGTTATACACCATATAACTGACGCTGAAGACTCGTTCCCTGACGTACGTTTTGAGGTACGCAGCAAAAATCGGGAGGCTGATCCCAACTAAAAACGCCGGGACAGCCAGGAGAATACAACTAGCCAGGATATTCATCGCCATACTCTGGGCGGGTAAAATCCTGAACAAAAGCGCGTCTATCTGATGGCGCACTAAGACGAAGAGTCCTGCATATACGCCTATCAACGCTTCCACAGCCCAGAGATATCGCTTGAAACGATATGCGTATCTGGTGCCGAAGCCGATCCCTGCCAGAAAGGTGACCAGAATTGATGCATTGACGGCAAAGGCATCGCCGATCAGATTATTGAGCATCCGGGCGCAGAGAATTTCATACGAGATACCGCATAAGCCCGAGAGAAAGAGCATGGTGGTCAGCAGGGCCGTCTTGAACGATCGTGAAGTATGTTTCAACTGCGCCATTCGATGATTCTATGAAAGGTCTGGTTCTCTTTTCTTTGTTTGGTCCGCTTTCGGGTGGCCGGAGATAAGGAAAATGATGTTAAGAAAATTTCGGTCGGGTATCTACTATCAATAAAAACTAATAGCAGGTGATGACGTAAATCCACTTTTCCCTGGTTTCCCGTTGTGTTATATTTGACCCGCATGGAGAGGTGTCAGAGTCTGGTTGAATGTGCCGCACTCGAAATGCGGTGTCCCTGTGACGGACCGGGGGTTCGAATCCCTCCCTCTCCGCTTGTATTCAAGTGTCAGAGTCTGGTTGAATGTGCTCCGGGAGGAGTACCTACCGGGACCGCACTCGAAATGCGGTGTCCCGGCTCGTCGGGACCGGGGGTTCTCCCACAGGGATCCCGATGGGGGAATCCCTCCCTTTCCGCACCGGAAATGGTGTAAAAGTTGTTTATGGAGACAATCCCGCTTAAACCCGCTACGCGGACTTTAAGCGGGATTCTTCTAGCCTGAATAATGTAGTAGAAACTCAGGTAATTTCAGTTTGAGAATTATTTCGGGTTAATGTAAAAAACTCGGTCAGTATCTGCTGGCATTGGTCGGCTAGCACCCCGGACACAACGCTTGTTGTATGGTTCATGATCGGCTGTCCGCAGATTTCGTATTCGGAGCCACAGGCGCCTGCTGTTTTGTCAGCAGCACCGTAGACGACGGTTTCCAACCTTGCATTGACAATCGCTCCGGCACACATGGGACAGGGTTCCAGCGTGACGTAGAGCAGACAATTTTCCAAACGCCAGTCACCCAGGGTATTGGCTGCTGCAGAAATGGCCAGCATTTCCGCATGGGCGGTCGGATCGTTCAGAGACTCCCGCTGATTATACCCTTTCCCGAGTATTTCTCCCCGTGGTGACACGACGATCGCGCCGACCGGCACCTCTCCCTGCTCGTAGGCCTTTTCGGCTTCCCGCAGGGCGATTTGCATCCAGCGTTTGTTCCGTTCCATCAACGATAACAGGGTTACATACTAATAATGTTCAACAGTGATCGTATTCTCCTCCGCCAACAAAGAGGCCTGCTCCATGATATTCTGCAATTCGCGAACATTGCCCGGCCAGGAATAATTCTTGAGTCAAGCGAACACATCATTATCAAAATGTTCCACAGACTGGTTGTTCTTTCTGTTAAATCTACTGGCAAAGTAGATGGACAGCAATGGAATATCCGGTTTCCGTTCCCTCAGCGGCGGTAATGCAAGGGGATATACGTTTAACCGGTAATATAAATCCTCCCGAAAGTTTCCCTTTTCAATTTCCTGCTCCAGATTTTTATTTGTCGCTGAGATAATACGCACATCGGTGGAGATAACTTCATTTCCACCGATGCGCTCAAACTCACCATATTCCAGAGCGCGCAGCAATTTTGCCTGCAGGGCCGGACTCATATCACCGATTTCATCGAGGAACAGGGTGCCGCCGTCCGCAATTTCAAATTTGCCCTCTCGCTGGGACATGGCCCCGGTGAAAGCTCCCTTTTCGTGTCCGAACAGTTCGGATTCCAGCAGATTTTCAGGAATGGCCGCACAATTCAGCGCCACAAAACGCTTATATACGCGGGAACTGATGGCGTGAATAATCCGTGCAATGAGTTCCTTTCCGGTGCCGCTCTCCCCGCGAACCAGAACGGAGACATCGCTATTAGCGGCCTTTTCCAGCCGTTCATAGATATAGTACATCTGCGCTGAACTGCCAATGACCCTGTCAACATGATAATCCTTCCGCAGATCTTTGCGAAAGGTCGAAATGCGCCGCGGCAGTTCACCGCGTTCCAGGAATAACTGAATCCGTTGGTAATCATGCTCCGTAATTTCCCCCGGATCAATATACGATTGGGCATTGTGTTCGAGTGCACGCGCCACATCGGTCACAAACATATACTCTCCTGGTATCATGAGCAGCGGGATGGTCGGCGTCTCCTGGCGGATGCGCTTGAGCGTCTCAAGTCCGCTCATGAGGTTTAAATCGAAATCGAGCACAATCAGGTCAAATGATTCGAGCGCCACCATTTGCAGAGCATCATAGCCTGATCCAGCCGATTCTATTTTCGCCAGCGAATGCAGGGAGTCCCGCAAATGTTGCAGACGCTTTCGGGATTCACTCACAGCTAATATCTGCTTTGAGTCTGTCATATTCGCTTATACTCGCGTCACCCGAAGCACCTCTTCCACAGAGGTGACTCCACTGACAACTTTGCGCAAACCGTCGTGGCGCAACGTGGTCATGCCATTCTTCTTCATCGAGACCTTTTTAATCGTATCCGCGCTGGCATTTTTCAGAATCAGGTCGCGGATTTCTTCGGTCACTTCCATGATCTCAAAAATACCGATTCTTCCTGAATATCCAGAATCACGGCACTTTTTACAACCCCTGGGAGCATAAAATTTGAATTCGCGGTCTACCTTGTCCAGTCCGAGGGTTTTTAACTCATCTTCACTTGGCTCATAGGACTCTTTACAATGCTCACACAACCGTCTGACAAGTCGCTGGGCAATAATACCGGCAGTGGAAGACGCCACCAGAAACGGTTCTACGCCCATATCTACCAGCCGGGTCAGCGCGCCGGAGGTATCATTGGTATGGAGGGTGCTCAACACCAGATGCCCGGTCAAGGCGGCCTGGACTGCTACGGTCGCCGTTTCCCCGTCCCGAATCTCACCGACCATCACGATATCCGGATCCTGGCGCAGAATCGCCCGTAATCCGCTGGCAAAGGTCATCCGAACCGCCATAGACCTCGTCCAACGCCTGTTCAATTTCTTTTTCCGAGCACAGAACCAGTTCCATCTCTATATTCGTTTGCCGGCTCAGATCATCGATGGCCACTACGTTGGAGGGAGCAGAAATACCAACGGTAAGCGTATCTTCGATTTTGAAGAGGGGGATAACGTTATGCTTGCGCGCCAGCTTTTCGGAAATCAAGTGCGCAACATCAGGGGAAATGATATAATTACTGAGCGTCAGATACGGAATATCGAGTTGCTCGCTTGTGGCCTCCAGCCATTCGTAATCGGATACATATCCCAGTTCAACTAGGGCTCTGCCAAGATGCTCTCCCGTTTCCGCCTGCCGTTCTAATCCCTCGCCTAATTGCTCCTCGGTAATTAATCCTTTTTCTATCAGAATCTCGCCGAGTCGTCTTTTTTTCCCTGTCGCCATACGTCCTAATTGCGTTTTCAGTTTGTTGTTACATGAATGAAGTCAGATACCAATTCAACAGTGAATTCCCCCAAAATAGACTCCCAACAGCTCCCAGAGCCAGTGAAGGGCCAAACGGCAACACATTCCCTTCCGGCATAGCTGTCTTGTCCACTTTCGCCTCGTCGGACGTGACCGTCTGCTGGTCGTCTTTTCCCCTGTTCAGTGCTAAATAAATACCCCCGAAGACCGCCCCGATAAAAAATCCGAGAAAGATGCCAATCAGGGTCAGTTTCCATCCCAGGAATGCGCCGAACATGGCGGCCAGTTTGATATCTCCGCCCCCCATGCTCTCCTTTTGAAAGACGAAATTGCCAAACACGGCCACCAGATACAAGCTCCCGCCACCGGCCAATATACCAAAAATGGATCGAAACAAACCGTTAAATCCCGGCGATTGGAACGAGCTCAGTATAATTCCCAGCAGAATTCCCGTCAGCGTGATGCCATCCGGAATAACTTGGTGGCGCAAATCCACGATGGCGGCTACACCCAGCAGGTAAAAGAGCACTATTACGCTGATAGCTGCCCAGTTCAGTCCCGTGTTCCATATCACCAGCGCCGCAACCAGTCCACCGGCAAATTCCACAATCGGATATTGCAATGAAATTCGCTGCTGACAGTTTCGGCACCGCCCCCGCACTATCAAATAGCCAATGACCGGAATATTTTCCCAGGGATGAATCCGATAACCACAGTGCGGACATTTTGACGGCGGCGAGACAATGGATTCGTTTCTGGGAAGCCGATAAATCAGGACATTTAAAAAACTGCCCAAAATGCTCCCGAAGATAAAAGCCAGAAGCGCTAATATATCCCTACTCATCATCTGCAGCAGGCTCGCCTATCAACTGGTTGATATTTGCCAGCAGTTCCTTGTTGTCCAGCGGCTTGGTCATGTAAATATCGGCGCCGGTTTCCATTCCGAGTTCTTCGTCATGTTTTTCAGCACGCGCGGTTAACATGATGATCGGAATATCCTGAAATTGCTCATCGAATTTCAGTAACCGTGAGATTTTATACCCGTTGATTTTCGGCAACATGATATCCAGGATGATTAAACCGGGTCGCAGCGATCGCGCCTTTTCCAGACCGGTCATCCCGTCATAGGCGATTTCCACTTCGTAATTCTTCGACTTCAGCAGAATCTCCAACGCCCGGACAAAATCCTTTTCATCTTCTACAATCAAGATAGTGTTGTGTTCAGCCATGCAATCTCCTTTATTCTCTTGAGAATAAATCCTCCTGGCAATGTACACCCACCGTAAGTCCCATTACAGGAACAAATTAGGGTAACCACCGATAAGTAAGCGTTACTCCCCGGCGTTGTTTTCTGATACCGGGGGTATTTTCAAAATCTGTTTTGGGTAAATCAAATCCGGATCGTCAATAATATCGCGATTGGCTTCATAAATAATCCGCCATTTGTAGGGATCATTGTAATACTCGCGAAGCGCGGATATTTTCATCAGATAATCACCGGGTTTTACTACGTACTCCCGGAGATAATCATCCCGTTTTGCCTGCAAGCCCTCAATTTCCGCCCGAAGTGAATCGATCATCCCCGGATATTTGGAATATTGGTCCAGTAAGTTACGCAGGGAATCGATTTCGGATTGGAGTGAATCCAGTAACGCCCAACTGAAATAGTCGTCCGACCAGCGGAATGTCGCCAAGAATCGGCACCTTTTTGAAGGTATCAAATTTATCTTCCTTAATTAACCCGCCAATTGCAATGGTCTCCCCATCTTTAATCATCACCTGGGTCTTTGCGGATCGACTGGCGACGATCGGCCGATCCCCATCCGGACCGGTATATCCGGTAATGGCCTCTACTATGGGTTCCACCGACATAGTAATGTACCTGTCCGGATTCACGCGAGGCAACACCCGCAGGCTGATAGCGATATCGATTTCTTCATACGTATTCTGGATAAATCCCACTCCCGTGGCGCCTGCGCCGCCTGCGGTCGCCCCCTGCTGCTGCGGGACCAGCACCGGGATAGTCGTCCCGACTTCAATATTCGCGGGCTGATTATCCAGCGTTGTAATCCGCGGGTCGGATAGTATTTTGGAATCGCCCTTCGTGAACAGCATTTCCAGAATCGCCTGAAATTCCTGCAGATTCAGGGTTGCCACATTCAGATTGCGGTATTCACCCAGAATGGGAAATCCGGCGTTTGCTCCGGTGGTTCCGGTGGTCACTCCCGTTCCCCCTGTTGTTGTTCCGGTCCCACCTGTCGTTGTTCCTGTGTTTACTCCCGAAGCCGGAGGCCCGCCGCTCAAGCGCGCTTTCACCGTCCAGTTGATTCCCCGGGTATCTTCCTGCTCCAAACGCGTTTCGATGAATTTAACCGCAATCATCACCTGGGGTACAGGTTTGTCAATTTCATTAATAAGTCCATCGATCCGTGAAAAATTTTCCGGAATGTCAGTGATGACCAGGTATTTGCTTCCGCCCGTCTGTTGGCTTGTTATACCCCCGCCGCTTCCAGGCTGGCTCCGTCTGAATATCTCCATTTCCCCGTAATCAGATGTAATCACATTGGCAAGGGCATTGATAGCGTCCTGCGCTTCAATGTAGTCAAACTCATATACTCTGGTCACCAGTTCACCAACCCTCCGCTGTGTGCGCTCTTTGACGATGATAATATTATCTTTGATAAAATAGTTATAGCCGTTTGAAACAAGGATTGACTCCAACGCATTCTTCAGCGTGACATCTTCAAAGTTGACCGTCACCTGCCCGGATAAATCCTCATTGGTAATAATATTCAGGTTGTTCTGTTTTGCAATGAGCCGCAGCACGTGCTTTAAATCCGCATCCACGAATTCCAGCGACATTAACTGGCTGCCTCTCTCTTCCAGTGGGCTGGTTTGCGGGGCAATGCCGCCGGCCTGAAGGGCGAACAACGAAGCCAAGCTGAGAATTAGCAATTTTGACAACTTCTGTTTACGCCGCATTGGCAGTTTCCCTACCGTTTCCTTGAATTTGTATTTTGACTGGTTTGGGGTTTGGAGAGCGGTACGATCACTTTATTGCCCCGGTAATCCATCACGACCGAATTGCCCCTGATCTCCATCAACTCCGCTCCCTCGATAACATCACCGACGGTCAATACTTCATTGTTAATCAATACGTAATCATCGCCGCCCCGCTTACTGATGGCCGTCAAACGAAAACGGGATGACAGCACCTGGGATACGGGCTCCTGCTCCTGAGTCTGCTCCGTTTGAGTCTGTTGGACGTTGAATCCCGGATGTTCAAACGGATCAGCGCCCCACCTATCGTGCGCAAAATTCCGAAACCACGGGTTGGTTGCTGTCGCAACCTGTACACTACTCGTGCCAGAGCTCGTCTTACCGGCGCTCCCTCGCCTTCCGGACTTTCGGCCCAAATATCGCCGCCGTGTTCCTCAACTAACTGCCTGGTAATCGCGAGCCCCAATCCGGTACCCGGTGGCTTGTTTTCGTCCCAGAGCTCCTGGAAGAATCGCTCAAAAATCTTGTCAGCGTTTGCCTTTTCAATCCCTTTGCCTTCATCCTTTCCCCAAACCTTAATGGTCCCGCCCTCGTGGCTGGTGCCAACGGTAACTGTACCCTGCTCCGGCGAATATTTGATGGCGTTATCCAGCAAATTCATCATAATCGGAAGCATCGTATCCCGGTCCAGCTGCGTTTCCGGCAGGGAATCATCGTACTGTTTCTCCAGGGTTAATTCCTCTTTCTCCAGCCGATAGGATAACGGTTCAATCGCTTCGTCAATCAGCTCGTTCATATTATACATGCTTGGCTTGATATACAGCCGGTTTGTCGAAGACATCAATTAGCACCACGCCGTCGGACAAATTATCGACCAGCAGTTGAATCCGGTGCTTCTGTTCGGTCAGTAAATTCCAGAACTGGTCAAAAATCCGGGTAACGTCCCGGGAGAGTTGCTCAAGGAATTCCTGCTCGACTTCGGCAAACTGGTCCTCATCTCTCCCCAATGCAATGATAATTCCGGTCTGCTCTTCACCGGATTTTAACTCCAGCGTCAATGTGGCTTTGATTTCCGGCAGCTCTTCATCATGCGTGGCAGCTTTATCACTGATGAACTTGTAATTTTTTATTTTTTTGCCGAATCCATATTGTTCCTTCAGCGTTTTGGCGGCAATTTTCGCTATCTTTATCTTTTGCTGCTTATTCAGGGCGGTATCACTATGAGTAAAGATGACTTCCTGGCGCGTATCCACAAAAACGGCGTAATCATACTGCACAACCCGGCCGATATGCTTCATCACCAGCAAAATCAGATCACTAAATGAAAAGTTATAATTCATTTTGAGCGCGATGCTTTTGATAATTTCCAGCACCGTAACGGTCTTTTTTAGCTCATCGCGCTCTTCTTTGATCTGCTCTTGCAGTCTCCGGTTTTCTTCCTGAATGCGCCGCAACTCAAGCGCCTTGTTCAGGATGCCATTCAAATGCTTCAGATTAAAGGGTTTCAGGACAAAATCGTCCACATCCGTTCGGAGGGCGTCAACGGCCGATTCAACAGTTGCAAGCCCGGTAATAATTATCCCGATTCCGTTCTCGTATTGGTCCTTATAATTCTGGATGACCTCCAGTCCATCGATGCCCGGCATCCGCAGGTCGCTGATAACCAGATCGTACCGCTGCTCCTCGATCATCTCAATTGCGCTTTCACCATCTTTGCAGACTTCTACGCTGTACCCCTGCCCTTCCAGGAATGTCGAGAGCATATCCCGTACGCCCTGGTCGTCATCTACGACTGGAATTTCGCGGTTTGCTGTTTCAGTCATAATGCACTTCAATCCGGCAATGAATTTACCTTAACAATTTCCCTTTGCCCTGGAAAAGATTGAAATCATTCTACTGATTCACCGCCCAAAACTCAAGATATTTTATCCTTCCTGTTCCCGGATTTTTTCGTGTAATCGGACATGGCTGTCTTTATATTACCGTCCGTATTCTTATCAAAAGGAGGACCGAATATGGAGAAGAAACTGCCATCGCTGTATTATAACTGGATCAGTTTAATCGGGTCAGCGATTGCGTTAGTAAGTTTTTCAATTATTGCATTTTTATATGTGCTGGACTTAACCAGTGCCGGCGCCTCGTCGTACTTTGGCATTATCACCTATATGATTCTGCCGATCGGCGTGTTATTAGGGTTGCTTCTTATTCCCATTGGGATGCTTATCGAGCGCCGGCAGCGCCAGCAGGATGTTGCGTCGCTTTTTCCGGTGCAGTTTACCGTAAATTTAACGGATCCCAGACATCGTAACGCCATTATCGGGTTTTTAATAGTCACAGCCATTTTCCTGATCGGGACCGCCGTCGGAAGTTATCAGGCATATCATTACACGGAAACAGTGGAATTTTGTGGCGAGGTCTGCCATACCATTATGGAGCCGGAATACGTTGCGTACAAGCAATCTCCACACGCCAGGGTTACCTGTGCTGAATGTCATGTGGGAGAGGGAGCCAATTGGTACGTGAAATCAAAATTATCGGGCGCCTATCAGGTCTACGCGGCTGCGGCGAATGTGTATCCGCGTCCGATTCCCACGCCGGTTGAAAATCTCCGCCCGGCGCGGGAAACATGCGAACAGTGCCACTGGCCGGATAAGTTTTATGGATCACGGCAAAAAGAGATTCATCGCTATATGGCCGACGAGGAGAATACCCGGTATACCTATAATATGCTCATCGACATCGGCGGGAAAAAATACGAGAGCGGCAGGCATTCGGGTATCCACTGGCATATCGATAACAAGGTGGAATATATCGCCAGAGATTCCGCCCGGCAGGATATTCCCTGGGTGCAGGTCACCTATCAGGATGGTACAACGGAGACGTATGAATCCATGTACGATCCAGCGGCCGACTCGCTGGTGGAGGAAGCCGAAACCCGGGTCATGGATTGCATTGACTGCCATAACCGGCCAACCCATATCTACCGCACTCCGGTGGATCTGGTGGATAACGCACTTTATACCGGTGACATCAGCCCACAACTTCCGTATATAAAACAGCAGGCCGTCTATGCGCTGCGGGCAAAATATACTGATAAAGATTCCGCGCTGGTCAAAATCGAAAATCAGATACGGGAATTCTACCGTCAAAACTACCCCGCAGTCGATGATACATTACGCGCCGAATTAAATCAGGCAGTTTCAGCGCTGCGAACCATGTATACAAACAACTTTTTCCCGTACATGAAGGTTCGCTGGGATACGCATCCCAATAATGTGGGCCATAGTAAAGACAAGGGTTGTTACCGGTGTCATAACGGATACATGACTACAGCGGAAGGCCAAAACATTACACATGAATGCAACTCGTGCCACGTAATAATGGAACAGGGCACTCCCGGGAATATGGAGGTCACCAACAATATCAAGCAAGGACTCGAATTCCAGCATCCCATGGATATCGGCGGCGCATGGCAAAGTATGTCCTGTACCGATTGCCATGATGGAGGTGGTGCGGTATTCTAGCCTGAGTAATTCATAAAGTACCAAGACATTTTCAAGATAACCGTGGTGGTACACCATTCTCCAGCAGCCTCCACACATAGAAATATGTGATAATCTTTCCCGTAGAGACGCGTCATAGAGAGAGCGTGAGAATAGCGTTTCAAGAATTCTTTTTCAGTTTCTCCAAGGAATTTCCTCATGACAGATAATATACGATAACCTATTGAATTTATTGATTGTGCCAAGGGCATCCCGTTGGGGTAGAGACGTTCCATGCAGGGTGTGTGAGAATGTACCGTCAAGGTATTTTTTCTGCCTGGCATTGTAAAATGCCCTACAGTATAAAATATATAATAACCTATTGATAACATGGTAGGTAGAGACGTTTCCCCGATTTATCGGGACAGGCATGAAACGTCTCTACCGAGAGCACATTCCAGTATTCAGCGTCTATTTTCCACTTGATTTTTGTTTTCACATACTCTGCATGG
>JAANXI010000128.1 GCA_018263365.1 Fidelibacterota bacterium
TATCCGCAGATCCGGAAGCATGGCATTATTATCGACCTGCGCTACAACGGCGGCGGTTTCGTCGACCAGATGATCCTGGAGCGGCTCCGGCGGACGCTCATCGGCATGGGGATGAGTCGCCACGGCACGACCAGCACCGTACCACCGCAGGTTTTCTCCGGATACATGGCGTGTCTGGCCAACGGTTACTCCGCCAGCGATGGTGACATCTTCCCGTACTACTTCAAAAAATATGATCTCGGACCGGTCATCGGAATGCGCACGTGGGGCGGCGTCCGTGGTATCCGTGGGAATCCCGGCATTATGGATGGCGGCTATATCTTTCCGCCCGAATTCTCCCGATATGATCTGGACAGCACCTGGAACATGGAGAACTCTGGTGTCGCACCGGATATCGAAGTGGACAACCTCCCGAATCTCGTGGTGGAAGGCAAAGATCCGCAGCTGGAACGAGCGGTGGAGTATCTGCTGAAACAAATTGCAGAAAATCCGGACAGCCTGCATCTGGAACTGCCGCCGGCGCCGGATTTCGAGAAACCGTACCCTGAAGAGTACTACGAGCAGCTGGAAGAATAGAACACGGATTCACACAGAAACAGAAGATTAGCACAGAAAAAACGAAAAACCTGTGTAATGAAAAGCCCCGGAAAATTCCGGGGCTTTTTTTATATCCTCAAGCCGTTTGTAACAGACCCTCTCAGGGTCATGGGCCCCCTGAAAGGGTCGATTGAACTCCTAAAACCGATCCACCGTTGATCGCTCACAGCGTCAATGGCGAGTGATTTTACGACAACTGTCGGCGACGCTACATGCGATCACCGACAGCAATTCCCTTGGAAAAGTTGTACCTATAACACTTGAACACCGGAACACTCTAACACTCTTTTCACATTTCCTCTTGACAAATTTCTCCTGCCTCCTATATTTATAGTAGAACAACTAATTTATTAGGAGTTTTACTATGGCGTCCCCTGACAAACAACTCACCGATCTGGAATGGGAAGTGATGAATCATATCTGGGAATTGGGCGATAAAATCTCCGTCCGGGAAATGATCGATGCGTATTATCCCGACGGTGCAAAAGCCTATACGACTATCCAAACAGTGATGAACACCTTAGTGGACAAGGGATTCCTGACGAAGGAAAAGATCGGCCTTGTCAACTTCTATACCCCGACGCGCAAGCGCGAACAGGTGATCCACAAGGAAATGCATTATTTCATTAACAAGGTTTTTCGCGGTTCAATGCCGCAGTTTGTGAAATATTTTATCGGCGAGGAGTCGCTGTCAGAACAGGAAATTACCGAACTCAAAGAAGTTATCCGCGAAAAGGAGGATACGCTGAAAGGAGAAAACCATGGTTGAATGGCTAAACCAACTGAGTAGCAGCTGGCTTTCGTATTTCTCGATTATGACGATTCAAAATACGGCCTTCCTCTCCGGCATCTTTGTGTTGATGTATCTTTTCCGCAACCAAAGCGCCCGATTCCTCCGGTTTCTCGCGCTGCTCGGATTGGTCAAACTCCTTATTCCACCGGTTCTCTTTCCGGGTTCGGCGGAACGGATTGCCGTGGCATTCAGTCCAATCATCAATGCCTTGCCGGCGGTATCTCCGGCTGAAGGAGCAACTTCCGGGGTTGCTACGGTGTCACTGGCCTTCTCCTCTGGCCTGTTTATCCTATGGTGCCTCGGGAGCATCGGATTGGGAATTGCAATCAGTAAGCAGTGGTAAAAGACACAACTCCTGTCTGGTATCCAGCGGCAACATACGGTGCAGGGGCTGAGGGTCCCGGTCTACTGTTCCAACGATGTGAATACGCCTCAAGTCTCTGGAATTTTTAGTCCGAAGATTCTTGTGCCGAGGTCATGGAGAAATCTTTCAGAGGAACAGCAGCAGACGATTTTGACACATGAACTCGGCCATATTAAACAGCGCGATCCATATATTACCTTGCTGCAGACTGTTGCGATTATCGTGCACTTTTACAATCCGCTGGTGTGGATATTGAATCACCGCATGAATTACTACTCCGAAATGGCGTGTGACGACTACGCCATCGCCGCCCGCGGAATGAGTCGCTCAGATTACCTGGAAAATCTACTGAGTGCTGTCGGGGACCATCAGAATGCACGCGGTTCGCTTATTCCGATCTGGAGTTTTTCCGATACTTTTGACAAGCTGAAAAGCCGGTTTCAATATCAGATCGAGATCGCCGATCAAATTCGCCGGCAATTTGGAGGAAGCCATCTCCATCTTTGAAAAAGCGGAAGAACTCTCGTATCCGGTCTATCTCGGTCAATTGTACACACAGATGGCCACAGCATACCAGGAAGCCGGTGAATACGAAAAATCCGTGGGCGCTTATATACAGGCAATGGAATATTCCCCTAACGACAGAAATATCCTCTTCCACATCGCGACGATTTACGATGACGAGCTCAATAAACCGAAGAAAGCGTTAGAGTATTATCAGCGATATTTGAATCACGCCAGCGCTACAATAGCAGAGAATGAAAGATATGCGGAGCAACGGGCACGGAACACATCGATGGGCAGGATACGGTCTTTCGCCGTGGTCGTTACCATCAAGGAAATCGCTCAGCCATGTTAGTCGTCATTATTAATTTTAAGTACGGCGGCCCCCCTGATCCGGCTTTCCTTCACCAGATTCAGCACCTTGTTCACATTTTCCAGTGAATACACCTCTACATCCGTACGAATGGGAATTTCAGCGGCAAGTTGCAGGAGTTCCTGCGCATCCTGTCGGGTACTGTTTGCCACGGTTTGCAAAGTCCGTTCTCCGTAAATCAGGCTGTACTCAAATTCCGGGATATTGCTCATGTGGATTCCGGCGCAAGTCACGGTGCCGCCTTTCCGGAGCACACGCAACGCATCGATTACAATCTCTCCTGCAGGAGCAAAGATGATACTGCCGTCCATCTCAGTGCCGGGGTCATCTTTGGAGCCGCCGGTCCACACTGCGCCCAACTCCTCAGCATGGCGACGATGCTCATCGGAACGGGTAAACACATACACATCACAATCCCAATAATTGGCCACCTGGATAGTGACATGCGCGGATGCGCCGAATCCATACAATCCCACGTTTTGTCCCGGATGAATATCCGTCAGTCGGAGCGCCCGATAGCCGATAATACCTGCACAGAGCAAAGGCGCGGCCTGGAGATCCGGAAATCCTTCGGGAATAGAGTAGATGAAATCCGCCGGAACGATCATGTATTCCGCATAGCCGCCGTCCACATCTTTGCCGGTGAATTTGGCCTTCTCGCACAGGTTTTCCAGTCCGCTTTTACAATACTCACACTCCTGGCAGGTGGAATACAGCCACGGTACTCCTACCCGGGTTCCTGGGGCCCAGTCGGTGATGCCCTCGCCCAGGTCATCTATGGTACCCACGATTTGATGACCGGGCGTAACCGGTAGCGACGGCAATTCCAGATCTCCCTCTATCTCATGGAGATCCGTGTGGCAGACACCACAGGTGTTGACCTTGATTCGGACTTCCCCCTGACCGGGTGTCGGTTTTTCAACCTCTTTTAATTCAAGCGGATTTTCTTCCATTGGCTTTTGTTCATTAAGGATTACAGCACGCATAAAGCCCTCCTTTCTGAACGCATACCGGATTGTTAGCGGTACACTGAACAAATATTAATGCAAATATATCGTCAGGGTGATTCTTGAGATTCCGACGGTTGACTTCCGGGGTCAGTCTGTCCGGCTCTTCGCTCCTGGAGCCATTCCCGCACCGAGACGATCACCCAAATCGGAAGCAGAATANAGATAGCAATATTGATGTATTGATCCGCAAGATTCGATGGCCACGGAAGCGGAGTAAATACGAAAAAATCCGTGACCCGGCCCAGTACCAGCGTCTCCCAGGGGTTGCCTGTAGCGCCGATCAGCAAGGCGATATATCCGGTAAACAGGCGTCGGTTGGGATCGCCGGCCGGGAGTTCATACCGCTTTTTTACCATCAGCCCAATTAAAACCAGCACAGCCACCAATCCCAGCGATTGGATGAGCCGGAAGTTGGCCATTTCTCCAAAAATATAGTGGTATCCCCGGTTGTACGTCAGATACCATTTCAGATAGGAAAACCCGGTATGCACGGTCTCCTGGATCGTCAGGTTGACATTCGCCAGCCACTTGGTAAAAAAATCGAATCCCAGGAGTATAACACCGATTCCAATCGGCCATCGCGATTCTTTAATCTGTTCGATCATAGTTGTGAAATCTACAATGATTGGGCTCTATTTACAATGGAATGTTACTTATTGCGTACTGCGTAGTAAGCAGATTATGAGTTAAGGGATAGGATGAATTGTCTACGTAATACGCAACAGTAAAATGCTAGTATCCAACCGTCAAAATATCGTACCAGTTCGGACCGCCGGAATCCGTTTTACCACCGCCGTGCCACGGTCCGGCATTCTGCTGTACCCCTCTGAATTCCCCCAATCCGGCTCCACCGTGATCGTCCTGTCCCCCTGTCAAAATCGTATATTTCCACCACTTCTTCGGCTGCGGGATATGTTTCTTTGGTACGGCAATGTGGATACGTTTCTCCAATAAATCCGCCATCGGAAAACCGGTCTCTGCTGGTCGATATTCCACAATGATTTCGCCATCGGCATTCACGAGACGATACCCGCCGCCGATATACAGAACAAACTGCATTGGTTCAACGCCAGGTGGAAGTTCATATACGGCATTTTGACCGAAGGTCGTCGTCCCGGCGTTCTCTCCGGTATGGATGCCAATCGCTACGTACGTCAGTTGAAAACCGTATTCCGGGTGCCAGCCTGGTTGAACGAGATTATCGAATTTCATGTCGAAATACACATATTCTTCGTCATACAGCACCTGAAAATTGGTAATATCGAAGATGCCGTCTTCGAAGTTCGGATCAGCTGGATATTGATACTTTTGTTCAGGGCCAAGGTCATCACCAATGGGATCGGAAACGTCCAAAATAGTTCGTGCATCGATATTATTGGCAGTAGCATCTTTCCCTTTCAGCAAAGGATAATCGGGTCCTTGCAACGCCGGCAGGTCATCCCGTAATTCCGGAGTGACAAACCGGAGAGGTTCCACTGCCGATTTCGGATATGCGGATTTTTCCTTCCTGGTTTTCAGCGGAAGACCGTTCAGTACATATTTTTGCGCCTCATAAGAGAAAGAAACCTCAACAGGTTCTTCCGTTTTCGCCAGCCGGAACGGCTGTGACAGAGTGAACTCGGTATCATCTTTGCGAACTTTTAGCTGAATATCAATAGGCTTTCCTGAATTCCGGAGCAGAAACCTGAACGAATCAGCCTCTGCTATATACCGGATACGGACTTCACTCTGCCCGACTGATACAGAGGTCCTGACCTTCACTACATCTTCCGGAAGTTGTGGCTCCAGGGTTAATCTCCCCGCAAACGCGTTTGGATGGATGCCAAAATAATCCTGATGCCAGTTGCGCAGGTACTCGGCGAGACTCCAGGCCTGCGAAAACGTGCCGGATAAATCCACCGGCTGATTCGGGTCCGGATGATCTGTGAGATAACTTCGGGGCAGTGCATCTGTCACTTCTGCAATGGAGCCTGCCATCCCCCGGTTCAGGATTTTGTTTGTCAAACCGTCCGTCAGCGTATACCCCGATTCGATTGCACCGAATTTGACGAGTCCGCTGACAACCGGACCTGAGAGCCACGTCCAGATGATTCCGTTGTGGTAGGCGGCATCTTTGGGATAGAATTGTGGCATCATGTGATACGGATGGAAATTGGAATTGGTTTGTGCCAGCGATGCCACACCCCAGGGATAGACTGCGGAGTTTGCCACAGATTGCACTACTTTCCCCTGCTTTTCGGGTGGAACCAGATCATCACTCAGACTGACGGCGAACATCTGATTCGGCCGCCGGGAAGTATCGGGATTCCCGTCCGCATTCAGATGGTCGTAGAGCGACTGGCGGGAGTTATCCCAATACAGGTCATTGAATTTTGACCTCAATTGATCCCGAAAATCTTCCCAGCGCTGCAGATCCGCTTCTTTTCCGAGCAGTCTTGCCAGCGTCATCCCTGATTGCAATTGTTTATACCAGAGCACCTGGATTTCCACCGCCCGGCTGCCGCGCGGACTCCACGGGCCATTCGGGCCGACCGCATCCATCCAGGTTTCGGCATCTTCGTGCTCGAGGAATCCATCTTCGGTGACATAATTTTCCAGTGCTCCCTCAATAGAACGTTTCACGACCGGATACATTTCACGGGCGAATGCCATATCGCCGCTGTACCGCAGATATTCATGAATCATCCAGATGAACCACGGCGTGCCATCCGTTGTATTGTAAATTTTTTCGCCTGGGGTAACGCGGTTTGGAATACGACCGTAATTGATATCTGTGGAATCGGTGATCTGATATTCGGCAAACGACCGGATAATTTCCTTTGCGGATTCGTAGTTACCGTTCACCAGGGTTGCACCCGGAAATGAGATAAACGTATCCCGTCCCCAGTAGTCGTCGAACCACGGTAATCCCGCATAAATACCCTTACCGGATTGATCCATGATGAGTGCGTCCATGTTCAGCCGTGCCCAGAGCAGCGCCTTATTAATTCTCGGATTATCTGTAACAGGTTCAGTCGCCATAGATTGCGCCAGCTGTTGCCGCCTTTTTAATCCTTTGCGCCATTGGGTTGTTTGTCTCTCATGGGTTTGTCGATCGCAGGCGAAAGACATGACAAATCGTAAGGTATCCCTGATTGTACCTTCCCATTGTAGTAGAGCGATGGCTGATGTTGGCCCTGGATAATTCTCAATGACGGACTCATCGCGCCGCTCCCATTCTCCCGGGCTATTTGCGGAGATAAAAAATTTCACCGACAGTCCGGAGGCCGTCCTGAACTGTGGTAACACCATTTGCGCCATTCCGTCGATCGATTCTAGTTTGACATCGACATCAGGAAATGCGGGGTAAAGTGTTATTGCCTGCGGAGACTTAGAAATTAATTCGAATATGAACGAATGTTGGTCCTCGGAAATGAATACCCGTTCAAGAATCTCCCGCTTGGCATATTTTCTGGTCAGATGTGTGGGATGAACCGTTGCCGTTGCCTGGTTTCGATCCAGAAATTCGCCATCCAGCGAAATCAGGAAATCCTCAAAGATGGCCTGCTTGCGGTAAGTTAATCCATGGAATGCCGAGGTATGGTAATCGTTGGTCTCACCGGACCAGTGCGCATCGATGCGATTGGTGAAGGCATAGATTCGGGAGGAATCGGGTGGAATTTGGATGGAGTAATCGGATATTTTGGCAGCGATGAGTGAGCTGAAAAATACCGTTCCGATTAAAATTGTTCTAGATAAAATTCGCAACTGTTTCTTTACTCTCTTTCAAAGTAGATATAATCATTTTCTCCGGCTGTCTACCCTTCGACAAGCTCCCGTCAAAAGCCGGGTTAAAAACAGGATGACGCCTTACCGGTCACTCTGAGCCCGTCATGAGCCGGGTCGAATGACCTGTCGAAGAGTGGCTTTTCTATGGACCAAAAGCATCGATCCCGAACATTCATCTTCTAAATCCATTAAAGCCGTTATCACTTATCAATTCCATA